>JAJHRB010000026.1 GCA_020833025.1 Thermoproteaceae archaeon
TTATATTGCCCCATTGCTTTGCCCTCTCATGGAGGGGCGCCCCCCGCCGGGCGAGGGGTCCCGCCCGGCGCCGCCGACCAGCTGCCCGGCCGCCTCCTAAGCTGCGCTGGCGCGTTCAGGCCGGCCGAGGGGGGCAGCGCCTCCCGCCCCGCCGCGGCCCCGCCCCGCGATTAGTGAGCGGGGACTCCGGCCCCCGGAGTGCGGCGGGGAGATGAAAGGGGGCGCAACGCACGGAGCTTCAACCCGCAAACATATGACGGAGATTTCCGCATAATATTGCACAGAGACGAGCCAGCGCCCTGCGCAACCGCAGCCGCCGCAGGGGGCTCTTTTTTTTACCTTTGCGGTAGAGCTCTCTTCACCTCCTCCAGCGCTTTTTCCAGCTCGTCGTTCCACCTGACGCGTCCCTTAAGCGCCTCCACGCGTCTCGTCAGCTCGGCCGCAAGCCTTGCCACATCCACAGCGGCCTCCTCCCGCCTAGTGTATTTAGACAGGGCCATGTCGGGATCAGGCCCGTGGTACTGGTAGTCGTGGAGGTCTAATGCGGTAGATGTGACAAATACGAGGCCCGTGTGTCCTATGTCTTCTAGCATGTTTGAGAGGATCTTCATCTTTGTGGTTGGGACGCGGGGTGTCGCCGTTGTTTCCAGCAATTTCTTTTCCTCCTCGGTCTTGGCCATTGCCCTAAGCTTGTCTAGCTCTAGCCGCAACAAGGCGGCCATATACGCCTTCCATGCCTGGAATGCCTTGCCGGCGGCGTTACGCGTAAGTCCCTCCTCCAGGAATCTCAGCGCCAGCCGGGCCTCCACGAGCGCCTCAAGAAGCCTAGCCTCTACGTAAGATGCGTCCGCGGGCTTCGGCAGAGGCCTGTCCAAAACATCAACCACAGATAACTCACCCAACCCACTTAAATACCTAGGCGACACAGTAAGTTACATTGCCTGCTAGGAGGTCGGTTGGCGATCACCTGGAGATTTAGCTCCGGCGTACTTAGAACACAGGGGGTGGGTAGGTCGGGCGGAGGTTTGTCTTCACGTCTCTGTTTTCGGTACACTTACGTGGGGTCTCCGCCCTGTCTTCATTTTATCTCCCGTAGGGCCTTGCCAGGCGTCTGAGCCTTCTGGCGTGGGCGGGAGGCGGCTGGGCGGCGTCGGCCACCGTGGAGAAGAGGAGCATCAGAAAGCACCAGTTCACAGCGCCTCTGCATCAGTCGCCTCCTCTAGCCGCCAGCCCAGCAAGGTGTTGTTGTCGTGTGTGCCCGTGTAAGCGGCTAGGTTGCGCTCGTAGTTGTTGGGTTTGTGCTCGTTGGCGGGGTTTCCGTCCCAGGCGAACTGGAACACCCTCATGCCGGGTATCCCCAGCCGCCTCCTTAGCTCCACGACGTCCGGCGTGATGAAGCCGGTGTCCTCCGCGATGAGCCGCGGCAGTGCGTCCTCCACGGCTCTGAACAGCTCCTTGCCGGGCCCCGGCCCTGGAGTGCGGCTGGGGCTGGAGGGGGCACAGGACTCCGCCCCCTCTAACGGCCGGCGCCCGCGCGCAGACTCTTAAACTGCCGCGCCTCTACGCGCGTGGCCGGGGCTCACTATCTGGCCGACCCGCGGCTCAGGGCCGCCGCGGAGAAGTTTCCCGTCGAGCTGGTGCTCAAGTGCAGGACTGTCTACCAGCTTGTTAGACTGAACAAGCTGGGCCTGGTGCCGCAAAAGATCGGGGAGAGGGCGAGGGAGATTCTGGAGAGAGAGTGCCCAAGGGAGCTGGTAGAGCTGGTCGCCCCGACAGTTGACTGAAACGCGCATGAGGGCCGTTCTCGGCATAGACGTCGGGGCCACGTGGACGCGGGCGCTGCTCGTGGACAGAGACGGGCGCGTCCTGGACAGGGTCAAGGTCAGAACCAGCGACAACCCGCTGCGCGACATTGCAGAGCGCGTAGCCGGCTGGAATTTCGACGCAGTCGGCATTGGCTCAATAGGCCCGCTCGACTTGAGAAGCGGGTGGGTCGAGGGCACGCCTAATGCCCCCTCGCGTAGATTCCCGCTGGTAGAGCCGCTCAGAAGATTCGGAAAGCCAATAGTTGCCGCAAATGACTGTGTCGCGGCTGTGTGGGGCGAGCACGTATTCAGGTACGCCGGTATTCGCAACATGGTTTACGTGACAGTGTCCACGGGAGTCGGCGCCGGCGCTATTATCAACGGGACGCTGCTGCTCGGCAAGGACGGGAATGCGCACGAGCTTGGCCACGCGGTGATAGACTTTAGGGCGAGGAGGCGGTGTAGATGCGGGGGGCGCGGGCACCTGGAGGCGTTCGTTGGCGGCGCCAACATTTGCGACGTCTATCGCGAGGTCGCCGGCGAGAGCGTGAGGGAGCCTGCCGAGATTTTCGAGAGGTACAGGCGCGGCATCGAGGCCGCCGAGAGATTCGTGGACTTGTGGCTCGACGCGCTAGCGGCCGGGCTCGCGACTGTCGCCGCGGCCTACGACCCCGAGCTTATGATAATCGGGGGGGCCGTCGCGCTGGGCAATTGGGACCTGCTATCGAGAGAGCTCCCGCGACGGCTCAGGGAGTACCTGAGCGTGAGGGAGCCTGCAATAGTGCGCGCGTCTTTCGGGGACGACGAGGTTGCCGTGGGGGCGGCCGCGCTTGCCTACAAAACGCCGGAGAGCCTGCAGGAGTTCGGCTACCCGAGACTCTAAAAACGCGCGGCACCTGCCCGCGCCCTAGCTCTCCGGCGCGCCGCTGACGAGCATGACGCTGTCGCTCAGCAGCTCCGTAGTGCTCAGCAGCTCGTGCTTGCCGCTGCTTACGTCTCTCACCTCGATGAATCTGTTGCCCACGCTGACTACGACCGCCTCGCGCCTCCCTATCCGGATCACGTCGCCAGGCCTGTATGTAAGTATGTGGAGCGAGTACGTCATGTGGTAAATCCTCCTGCCGCCCCTGAAGCCGACAGCCTTTGCCGCCACAGTGACACTGCTCGGGAAGTGCTTGCGGAGAGCGTGGGCCAGGTGCTGGGCGAGCTTCGGGGACGTCGTGTAGACATCCAAGCCGTTCCTCAGCTCCTTAACCTCGCTCACGAACCCAACGTTCTTGTCCCTCAGCTTGAACAGCTCATGTTCTATTATACTCATGATCTTTTTCCGCTCGACCTCCCCTAGGGCTCTCGGCGTCGCGCGAATCTGCAGCAGCGCGGCCTCTCTCTTGCTCAGCACCTCCCGGCACGCGTTACAGATGTCGTAGACATAGCGCAGTGACAGTCTGTACGTGAGCTCGCGGGGCTGAAGCGCCGGGTGGGGCGAGCCCCGCACTGCCAGCTCGACATCGGCCCCGTCCTCGCGCTCGCGCACCTCTACCCTCTCCACGGCGCCGGCAATTCTCCCATACTCGCCCAAGACCTTAAGAATGACGTCGGAGAGACTCCTTGCCCTGAGCCACCTGCCCCTTAAGTACACCGCGCCGCAGTACTTGCACCTAAGCACCTCGCACCTCTCCACGCTTACCAGCGGGTGTCTCTCGAAGTAGCAGTTCTCGCACATGCCCTCAATCAACGCGCGGACCTCCTTGCCGCAGTGCGGGCACGGGAGTTTCGCCACGTCGGAGCATGGCGGTGAATATTAACGCCTAGGCTCCCCGAGGCGGTTATTTCTGTCTCGGGGCTCACTGCCCTGCTCTGGTTTTTGGCCGTTTTCGCTTGCGGGGACTGTCAGGGCTCTCTGAGCTCCGGAGGCGTGGGGCTGACAGTCTCGAGCGAGGCCCGCTCTAGAGATCCACTGCCCCCGCCGCGAGCGGCGCCGTGCCATCTCAGGCGCCGCTCTGTGAGGGGCGCGGTCCCGGGAATCTGGCGCGGATAGCCCCGCTCTCACCGTCTCGCTCACACAACTTCGACGTCCTCCTCTCTCAGCTCTTCAAGCAGTTTCTTCCTGTTCTGACTAGCAAACAGCCTCACCAGAAGCCTCAGTAACCACACCCTCGCTCGCAGGAGCGAGTTTAAACTGCATCGCTTATCATACTCGGTGGGACTTTTAAGGGCGTGAGTAACTACATGTGAGCCCTCGGGGCGTCAAGGTTGCGATGAAGTGCCCGTTTTGCGGCCGCGCTCTCGAGCTCGTGGAGGACGGCGAGCGCGTGTGGTTCGGATGCGCGGGCTGTTTGCGCTATGTCGTGGCCAGCAAGTGCGAACTCGTGCGGCGCTATATTAATCGCAAGAGGAGAGTCTTTAACTGGCGGGGCATCGTGCTGGAGCTGTACTCGCTCTACGCCTCCGGCTGGCGCCAGCTCTAGGTAATTGCTTTCTGGCTCGCCTCTGGTAATGCTGGCGGGCCGTGCGGTACCACGCGCCGGCCTCTCCGCGCCCTCCAGACCCTATCTGCAGACCTAGCTCAGCTCGCCCAGCCTGTACTCCCGCCCGTGTCTCACGATTTTGATCTCAGTTTTGAGGGGAACCCTAATGCCGGCGCGCAGGAGTATTTCGTAGAGTTCGTAATCGCTCAGCTCCTTGATAGCGCCTTGCTCGTGCAGCTCGGCTATTCTCCGGAATATCGGCATCACGTAAGGCTTGTAAAGGGCCAGTGCGTTTTCAATTATCTCCTCAGATCTGGACCCCCTGGTTATCTCCCTTACTATCTTGACGGCCTCGGCATCCGTCAGCTCTCTTCTCTGCGGCTTTGCGAGCTCTTGCATTTTTGATCTCACGAGCTCAAGCGCCTTCTTGCGCAGTATTGCGTCCACGGCATCTGACGCCACGCGCAATGCCGCGCCGCAATTTAAAAAGTTTTGCCGTGACAGCGGCAAGCCCGCCCCTGGGACAGATGGAGGTTAAGTGCTGGCACGCGACACCTCCGCGCCCGGAGCAATGCCGGGAGTGGCTCACTCAAGAAACAGCTCGGCCACTACTGTCGGAGTCCTGTGGCCGAGCGCTACCAGCAGATCCGGGCTCACCTCGGCGATGTATCCCGCCAGGCCTCCTTGCACGAGCGCCGCTCTACCGCGCAGCGCCCACTCGGCCTCAAGCGGCGAGAGGCGGCACTCTAAACCAAGCCGCCTGCAGAGCGCCTTGAGGACTGAGAGCCCGTCTGTCAGGGTAACGCCGTCGTGACTTATCAGGAAGGCCGCAGCCCTCACAGTCCTGCCGTCCCTGACGACGTCGCCCACCTCGAATATTTTGGCGCCCCCCCGCCTCATTTGCGCTGCAGTCGCCACTAGCTGCGTTATCAGCGAGCACCTGACCGTGCTGTGCATCTCAGACACTGGGTTCAGCACGCGGGCGGGCTTGCAGACTCTGGCCACAGACTCGTCCGTGAGCATGTAATTGCTGACCTCTGCGAATCCCATTGCGAGCAATGCCCTTCTCACCTCGTCTGAGAAGACCTCCACTCTGTGTCGCCTCCCGCCAGCGACGATTCTCGGGACCTCTCTCGGAATTGCATCGTAGCTCATCATCAGCGCGACGTCCTCTGCCACGTCGACCCAGGACAGAACATTTATTCTGTACGGCGGCACTACCACCTCGCCGTTACTGTAGTCCATGCGCGCTCTCCTAACGAGGGCTGCGAACTCCTCGAGCGCTAGGCGCACTCCCAGCAGCTCGCTAATGGCGCCAACGTCAGCGCGCACTCTTGTGTACGAGTGCACGTAGGCAAGCCCGCCGCTGACGAGCGCCACTTCCTTACTAGCGCTGCGCTCGAGCAGACCGTACACAAGCACTGACATCGCGCTCACAACGGCGCGGGGATCCGTGCCGGTCACATCTATTAGCACGTCCCGCGTGCTTTCTGTGACCTTGCAGCACTCAGAGCCGAGCACGGGAATTATCGTCAGTATCTGGCCCGCGCCGTCAACGAGGGCAGGCGGCCTGTCCCTGTTTATGTAGCGCGAGTACCTCCTCCCCTGCTCCGTGAGCTCAAACATGTCTCTCACTCTCACCGGCCTGTCGAAGCCGAGAGGCACGTACTCGTCCTCCGCGGACACGCGCGTGTAGCGTATTGGCGGCTTCACTCTCGACATGTCGTAGAGCCCAATTGCGACCTTGCGCCTCGACCTCCCGTACGTCTCGTGAAGCTTCTCTTGCAGTTGGATGACCTGCCTTATTGCCTCGTTGTCGAGCGTAACGCCGCGGACTATTGCCATTGATATATACGGCCTCTCCTCAATCACACCTGCCTCGAGCACTACGTCAGACTGCAGGAGTCTAATGGGCGGGAGCCCCGTCTCTATGCCCAGAACTCCCCGCACGGTCCTCGCCAGGCCCTCGGCGGAAAAGTGATCTGGTCTGTCGTGCGTGACCTCAAGCTTCAGCGAGTCCCCCGCGCTCTCCTCAATCTCGCACTTTACGTGATTAAGCGCTCTGACTATCTCGTCGAACTTCGCGCCGACGAGCCTCTCCAGGTCGAATTTAGCCACGCTTATGACTGGCACGCGCAAGGGGGGCCGTTTTTATATAGCAGTTCTGCGGCCTTGCACAGCGTGAAGGAGCTAGTGGAGCAGTACTTCCGCGAGCTGGAGAGAAAGCTCGAGGGGTACATCGAGGCCTTCACTGTTGAGTGGAGGCAGCACGAGGCGCTCGCGCAAATCCAGCTGAGAGACGACTTTTACGTCTTCATAGCACTCTCGTGGGTCGGTGAGGACTGCACGCTTGAGTTCATGATGGGAGATGAAAATGCCGTGATTCAGCTCAGGCACTTAGACAAGCTGGATGCCGCGATATCGGTAATCAAAACAGCGTACGAGACGGCGAGG
The DNA here is from genome assembly GCA_020833025.1 of Thermoproteaceae archaeon. Lineage (GTDB taxonomy): Archaea > Thermoproteota > Thermoprotei > Thermoproteales > Thermoproteaceae > Pyrobaculum. Next base: position 6,728 of record JAJHRB010000026.1, read on the forward strand.
CAGAGCTTTAAGTGCCTCCGGCAATCTCCTTGATTCTCTCCCCCAGAACTCTTATCAGCATCTCGTCGTCCTTACGGTCTCTGGGGCTGAGGTAGACCTCCTCCTCCAGTGCTACGTCCCCGCCTCTCTCCGCAAAGTAGAGTAATCTCACCGGCCTGTCAATGCCCGCGCGTCTGTATGCCATTCTCATGACCTTGGCTGCGAGGGACCACTCTGCCTTAACTCTCCACTCGCCTCCCCTCAGCACGTGGCTCTTCAGCTCGACTATCTCGCGCCTCCCGTCGGCGTAGCGCACGAGGAAGTCTGCCTGGACCATGAGGGTTGCGGCAGGAAGTCTCAGCGGGACCGGCGGGGCGCGCTTAGCCCTAGCGATCCTTCTTGCCCACGATACTAGCTTTGCAAGCTTAGCGAAGGCGCCGGAGTGGGGCTCGCCGTAGCGCTCAATGAAGGCCCGCATTGCTGCAACGACGTCCTTTACCTTAATGAGAATTAGCACAGCCCTCTCGAACGCCTTGCCGTAGAGAGAGCTGGCATCGTCGGGGCTCTGGAGTTTCAGGAGATCGCTGAGGCGGAGCTTCAGCCTCCTGAAACCAAGATCCATAAGAACTCTGCAGGATCTGCAGTAAATTTATAGTTTTTGAAGCAAGATACCTGCACTTGCGTGTTCCGCGTGGTGGACCTCTTCGCGGGGGCCGGCGGGTTTGCGCTTGGGTTCAGGCTCGCCGGTTTTAAGATAACCGTTGCAGTCGACGCGGATAGAAATGCCGCGCGTACTTACAGCGCCAACCACGGGAACGCCGTCGTGCTGCAAGAGGACGCCAGAGGCGTCGACTACAGGGACCTACTGAAGTACGCCGGCGACATCGACGTCGTAATCGGGAGTCCGCCCTGCGAGCCGTTCACCGCCGCGAATCCCAACAGAGCGGAAGACCCGGCTGACAGGCTGTACGCGGATCCCGCGGGGCAGCTGACGCTGGAGTTCGTAAGGCTCGTGGGAGAGCTGGGGCCCCGGGTCTTCGTGATGGAGAACGTTGCTGCAATAGCGAAGGAGCCTCTAAGGAGCTACATCATGCGCGAGTTCAGACTTGCGGGCTATGACGAGATTCATTTCAATGTGCTCAGTGCTGAGGACTACGGAGTGCCCAGCAGGAGGCGCCGCGCGTTCGTGTCCAACGTGAGGATCAAGCCCCCGAAGACAGGGCGAGTCACACTCCGGGAGGCACTGAGCGGCCTACCGCCGCCTGACAGCGGGCTTGTGCCGAATCACGAGACAGCAGCTCTAAGCCGCAGGAAGCTCGCCAGGATAGCGAGGCTGAGGCCAGGCGAGGCGCTCGTGAAGTACAGGGGAGCCGGCGGGCTCTACAGAAATTACGTGAGGCTGAGCTGGGATGAAATCGCGCCGACAGTCATGGGATCCAGGAGATTCGTGCACCCGGAGGAGCACAGACTGCTAACCGTGCGCGAGCAGGCCAGGCTTATGGGCTATCCTGATTACTACGTGTTCTACGGCCCCAAGGACTCCCAGTATAACCAAGTCGGCGAGAGCGTGCCGCCGCCGCTGGCGCTCGCTGTCGCGCTTGAGGTGAAAAAGTACTTGATGACAGGCTGAGCCGCGCGGCCAGGCAGCGGGCACAACTCCGGGCGTTGTATGGCGTGGCGAGAGGCTGCATTGCTGACAGCCGCGCCGCTAGAGTCTGCCCAGAGCCCTGAGCAGCGCCCTCACCCTCTCCATGTCCTTGGCTCCGGGCGCGGACTCGACGCCGCTGGCCACGTCGACCATGTAAGGCCTCAGCGACGCCACGAGCCGCGCGTTCTCCGGCGCCACGCCGCCGGCCACGGCAACCCTCCCGAGGCCTACTACATCGCGGAGCGCCGAGAGCGGTACCTTGAGCCCTCCCTCGTACCTCGCGCAGCTCCCCTTTTCCGCGTCCACAAGTACGTACTCGTGCGGCATCTTCAGCAGCTCCTGTACTCTGGCCCTCAGGGGCTCGCCCGGCTTGTACGTCGCGACGGGGGCCACGGCAATCCCCCTGGACGCCGCGTAGTCGTAGTCCCCAGGCGACAGCGCGCCGTGGTGCTGGACGACGGGAATCTCGCTCTCCGCGGCCAGATCCACAGCACTCCTGGGGGGCAGGGAGGCCGCGACCAGCACGGGCCTGCTCCTATGGACGGCCTCCCTCAGCTCCCTGAGAAGCCACGGCGGGACCGAGCGGGGGCTCGACGGCTCCACGATGAAGCCCGCGTAGTCCACGAGCCCGTCCAGGGCGAGCGCGTCGGCGGGTCTCGCTATCCCGCATATCTTGACCAGCACGCCATCCCGCCAGCCGCAGTAATAAATACCGCAGCCGGCAGAGGCGCGCCCGCCGCTGGCCCAGGTCTTGAGGAGAGTCTGCCCGGCAGTCTCGGCGTACTACAGTGCTGCCGCCGGCAATTCTAGTTCTTCGTGCAAACCTCAGGCCGGCCCTCTCCCGGGAGATATTTACGCACAACTCTCTCGAGCCGTTCCAGCTTGTCGCCAAAGACTCCCGGCTCTCGGAGCTGCGGACAGGGATTTGCACTTGCGCGTAGGGGGGCTTTTCAGCCGAGCCGTAGCGCTGCAGACCAACGCTTTAATATCGCGCAGCGCGTGGGCAGCAGTGCTCGAGATACTTGCCTTTATTGCCAGCTGGCTCGCCGTGGTGTCGGCTGTTTATATCGCAAATAAGCGGGCGGTTAAGTGCTTCGTCGTAATTTACTGGAGAAGCGAGACCCTCATTAAGCTAGTCGAAAGCGCGACCAAGAGGCTACGCTTTCTCCCACTCAAAGTTTACCTGCCGCTTGCAGTCGCGCTCTTCGCGCTGCCTGTATTTGTCGCCATGCCGCTTATCGCGCCAGACGGCAGCGTCCAAGCGCTCCCGGGGTTCGCGCTCAGCCTGCTGCTAGGTACGCTAAACTCCGCGGGCGAGCTCATCCGCGGAGTGTCCGTGAGCGAGGCGGCAGGGCGCTCTGCAGGGCTCGTGCCGATAATTCCCGGCTTCACGCTGCCGTGGGAGCACGTACCGTACCTCGCTCTTGCCATAGCCACGGCTGTCGTCGCGCACGAGCTAATGCACGGTTACGCGGCACTGCGGCATGGAGTGCGCGTGAGGTCTGTTGGCGTGTTCTCGGTATTTTACATAGTCAGCGGCGCGTTCGTCGAGCCCGACGAGGACAGCTTTAAGAAATGCGGGCTGAGGGCTAAGGCAGCTATTCTGACCAGCGGCGTTGCCGCCAATGTCGCGCTGGCTATGATTATCATGCTCGCCGGCGTTGCATGCGCCTCATTGGGGCTCTACGGCGCTGTTATGAGCGCACACGCCCTCGGGCTCCAGCCCGGCGATAGGGTCGTCGAGCTTCACGGGTGCGGGATGCACGAGAGGGTGTACAGTCCCGAGGACTTCCTGCTCAAACTCAACACACTAGCGGGTGTGGGCCCGCTCCTCGGCGTGAGCACGACGGCGCGGTGCAGCCCCCACGACAGAGTCACGCTTGTCGTGTACCGCCACCTCCAGAAACTCGAGATCGCTGTCGACGGCACAGAGCTGATCGCCGCGCCCCGGGTGCTCTGGCTGCAGCCCAACGGGTCGCTCTACGCAGGCGGCGTGAGACCAGGAGATGTAATAAAACGGATTGAGGGCTGCGGCGTTAGCCAGGACATCGGGAGCGCGGGCGAACTGCTGTCGTCGGTGCTAGAGCTGAGAGAGAGGTGCAGGCCGGGAGACACCCTGAGAGTCTTGGTGGAGAGAGACGGCGCCAGAGTGATGCTGAACATTACGCTCGTGGAGCACAACGGCCGGGCGTTCTTCGGGCTGGGCCCGCGGAGCCTTCCCCTTCTGGGCTACGACGAGGGGCCTCTCTCGAGGGAGAAGCTCCGCAGCTCGGAGCTCTCAAAGCTGGTATTCTGGCTCGTCGTGGTAAACTACAGTCTTGCCGTCCTTAACGCGCTTCCTGTATACCCGCTTGACGGCGGCCAGCTGTTGTACGCACTGTTGCGGAGGAGGTTTGGCGAGAGATTTAGCAAGGCCGCCACCGGAGTTGTGTCGGCGGCCTTCGCGACCATGATAGCCTTCAATGCGTCTCTCGGCGTGCTGGGAGAGCAGTACAGGCCCCTCCTTGCGCTGAGATAGCGTCAAACCCCAGTCCCAGCGCGGCGAGGGCTGCAGGCGCAATGCAAAAATGGCCGGCCTAGGAGCCCGGCGTGAGCCGGACCGCGGCCCTGCTGGCCGTGCTGCTGATCGCGGCGGCGCTCTCTGCCGCTCTACCCGTTGAGCTTTTCGTGTCGGACGCGCCGCGACCTGCTCCGAATAAGATAGTCACGCCGGGCGGCGTGACGTCAGCTGGCGGGACGCCGCCGTGGCTGTACGCGTGGAGGGCAGCGCTGGTAATGATATTGGCGCTTTTCGCGGCGCTCGTCGCGTCGTTCTTTACTAAGATGACCGCAAGAGCGAGACTCACCCTCGCGGCAATCTCGGCGCTTGCCGCCGGAATGCACTATCTGGCGTTACTGCTCACGTCCAGCCCGCCCGGCTTCGGCATTGCCGTGTACCCGCTGTTCTACGAGGTTAGAGTTGGCAGCACATCCCAGCTCTACCTCGACATCGGCCAGCTCCTCCTTGCTTACTCGGCATACTCGCTGTATGTAGTTTACCGTGCAAGGCGCGCCCCGCGCGGGAGGGAGTCCCGGCTCACCTCAAGAACTTCTCCTCGAGCGACTTGACGTACTCGACCGACTCCCTCACTGATATGAAGTGTCTCTTGACGTACTCGACTTCTTCTCTGTCCACCACCGACTTGCCTTTCTCCTTTGCTATGATGTAAGCCGGCGTCAGAAGCTGCAGCGCGTACCTGAGTGAGTGCTCCTCGCCTATTTTTGTCAAGTGCTCCAGCGCGTCTTTGCTCAGCGTAATGTTCTGCTCGCGCGCCTTTATGCTGACTATCTCGCGTATCTCGTCGGCGGTGTACGGCTTGGTCTTTATTATGACGAGCCTGTCCAACATATCTTGCGGCACGCCGTGCGGCGACTCGATGTCCGTGCCGCGTATCTTTGTCACTCCCCTGTTTGTGGCAAGGATTATCACCGGCGCGAGCTCTGTCTCCATCGCCCTCATGAGGAAAGAAAAGCACTCCACGTCGAGGAGACTAGCATCGTCTATGAACAGGACGCCAGGCACGAGCTCCGCCTTGCCCTCCTCAACTAGCTTCTTCACGGCCTCGTCTGCCTGCTTCCTTATCTCGTCGGGTATCTCGCGCACCTCCTCTGCAAAGCCGAATAGCATTGCAGATACCAGCCCCCTCTGCCTCGCGAGAGAGAAGTCAACGTCGTGAAGTGTGAAGAACTTCACTATCTCCCTTTCCTTGTACACCGGGCCCTTAGGCAGCTCCACCCTCCTCCTGACTGATACGTCATACTGCTCGCCGCTCTCGCCCCTCCCGACGACGCTGACGGCGCCTGTCTCTTCGTCAATCATTACTATGTCGCCCTCCTCAACGCCGAGCTCTACGAATTGCTCGGCAATTTCTGCCGGCACGCGCAGCATCTTCTCCTCGTCTCTCGTGCGCAGCTTTATGGTGGCCCCTAGCACTCTCTGCAGGTATGGATTATATGGATACTTCCCATATCTGTACTCGATGCTCCTGACCTCTCCCTCGTACACCTTCCTCCACTCTCTAATCTTGATACCTATTGCCCTCCTCAGCGCGCGCATTAAGAACTCTGTTTTCTTGACCTCTAGGGAGTATATCTCGCCGCCTGAAATTGCGACGAACGGAGTCTCGGGACCCAGCTCTCTCGCAATGCCTATGGCGAGGGCTGTCTTGCCCGTGCCGGGCGGGCCTACTATTAGAACGCCCCTCCCGGCGAACTTCCCCTCCCTGATCATTTTTACCACAATATATGCCGCCTCCCGCGCCTCCACCTGACCGACAAATCCGTCGGCAACAAACTCAACTCTGCCGTTTCTAATGCCGAGGCCCCTAATGTGGCTGTGCGCAGCAAAGCGCTCCACGCGAGGCCTTACCTCCTCTATCCTAATAGCTGACGACATCCACCGGCCCTGACGCGTGCCCTTTAAAAACTTTTAACACGCGCCGGGCACCTCGGTGTGTGAAAAACAGGGATGTGATGTACCTCCAGCTGCTGCTAACGCTATACTGCGCGGACGCGTTAATTGGCAGGAGGGGTCTCGCGGCAGAGTTAAAAGTAGGTGAGGGAGTCGTGCGGACGCTGCTGAGAGTCGGGCGCGCTCTGGGGCACGTCGTTGCGTCACGGGGAGGCGCGAGGGTATCGAGCGCGGGAATTGCCTTCATTAGAGAGGTCTTAGGCCTCTGCGGCGTGCTGGACGTCTTTGTAATTCACGAGGCAAGAGAGCTGCTGTGCGGCAGGAAGTGCATTGCATACGTTACTGACGACAGCGTGAATAATGTGACCGCATTCCGCGATGAGCTTGTGAGGCTCGGCGCGTGCGGCGCCCTAATTCTGGAGCGCTCGCGCGGCGTGTGGAAAATCCCGCCAATTGACGCGCCACTCGCCGAGTTCAGCTGGCCGCTCGCAGACCTCCTGGACTCGCGCGTTAAGAGCGGCAGTACCGTTGTGATATCGTGCGGTGAGACTTTTTCAGACGCGCTGGGCCTTGTAGTGCTTAAATGCGCGCGCCTACTCGGCCCTTGCAGCCGCCGGGAGCGGGCGGCGCGGCGCACGGCCTCAATAGATGCACGGCGCGGTCCCGCTGGTGATGACAGGAGCCCGGCGGACTGCAATGATAGACGGCATCCTATCTGACGGCGCTGCGCATTGGCGTCAAGCTGCGGAGATGAGCTCAAAAAGCGCTGCGCAATTACAACGTGCTCAGTGAGGAGACCCTAGAGCGCGGCGAGAGGGAGAGAGTGTTGGAGACGCCGTGTGGCCCCGTCGCTTACGGGCTGGAGAATGTGATAGTGAAGGTAACGAGCATCAGCGACATTGACGGTGAGAGAGGCATTCTGTGGTACCGCGGCTACAGGATAGATGAGCTGGCGCGACACTCAACCTACGAGGAAACGGCATACTTGCTGCTCTACGGGAGGCTTCCCAGCAGAAGAGAGCTAGAGGACTTCAGGGGCAGATTGCTAGCCAGCATGGAGCTTAGCCCAGTCACTGTCAGCATCCTGAGGGAGCTCGCCGGCGTGCACCCTATGTTCGCTATGGAGAGCGCGCTAGCCGCTGAGGGCGCCTTTGACAGCGAGAACCAGAGGCTCTCCGAGGCGCTGAAGCAGGGAAAATACAGCGCGGCCGAGATGAAGCTGGCAATTAAGGTCGCAGAGAGATTGATCGCCAAGCTGCCCATCATCGTCGCGTGGCACTACAGACTCTCGCGCCGTCTCGATGTGATAAAGCCCAGAGAAGACTTGTCATACGCTGCCAATATTCTGTACGTGATGTCCGGCAGGGAGCCAGACCCCATAATGACCAGGGGCATGGATCTCTTTCTCGTCCTTCACGCGGATCACGAAATTCCGGCAAGCACGTTTGCCGCCCTGGTCACCGCGTCGACCTTCAGCGACATGTACTCTGTGATAGTTACAGCACTTGCGGCGCTCAAGGGGCCCCTCCACGGCGGGGCGAATGAGGCCGCGCTGGCCAATTACATGAGGGTAGGCGATCCCGCCAAGGCGAAGGATGTCGTCGAGGCGGCAGCCAAGCCCAAGGGCCCGAGGCTTGCTGGCGTTGGCCACAGAGTCTACAGGACTTACGACCCCAGGGCTGCAATACTCAGGGAGTTTTTCACGCGCGAATTCCTGCCCAAGTTTGGAGACCCTGACGGGCTCTTCTCAATCGCAAGCGCGATAGAGCGGGAGGTGCTCAACCATCCGTACTTCCAGCAGAGAAGGCTCTACCCAAATGTCGACTTCTGGTCCGGCATACTGCTCCACTATATGGGGGTGCCGCGCGAGTACTTCACGCCCATGTTTGCAGTGTCTAGAGTCGCCGGCTGGCTCGCGCACGCTCTCGAGTACTGGGAGAATAACAGAATATTAAGGCCGCGTGCATGCTACGTGGGGCCGCGCGACTTGAAGTATGTGCTTATCGACGAGAGGTGAGACCTGGGAGCTGAGAGTGCATGCAGGCAGCACTCGTACCGTGCAGATAGAGACGTGCATAGAGGGCGGCCGCGAGTATGCCGCGCTCAAGAGCGAGGGACGCGTGGTCGCGATAAAATCGCTGCCGCGGGGTGCGCTGCGGAGATACGTCGAGCGCGTGCTGAACGAGCCTCTTGAGGAGATGAGGATTATCAGGCTGCAGGGAGCCCGGGTAGTAATAGACAGGGAAGTGCGCAAGCCAGGCTGGCTTTACTTCCCCGAGTGCAGGCTCGCAGTAGGCGTGATATTCTGCGGCCGCGAGGGAGTGCTCGCGTCGGCGAGAGTGTGCGGACGGACTGCATATTTCGTGCCCCTCGACAAGCCAATTCTGCACGCGCTTGACGTCGCCGAGATTCGTGATTTTTACTAGCGGAACGTCAGAGGCGCCCGAGATACCGCGTCAGAAGCTTCGGCCCGCTCACCTGTCACCCCGGAAACCTTGACATCACACGGCTCCCGCCGCCCAGTCTTTTAATCGTTTGCGCGCTAGACTAAGCCGGAGTCCTCCAGCGCCTTGCGGGCGGCCTCGCGGCTTATGCCATCTCCCAGTATCGTGTACCTATCGGGCCTGAGCTCGTGTGCCATCACTAGGGCCTCCACTGCGAGGTCCGCGTCCAGGCCGGCCTCTCTCAGCGTTGTGGGCAGGCCTGCCAGTCTCACGGCTCTCTTAATTTTACGCCAGTCCATGCCGTATAAGTAGGCCATTATTACTGTCCCCAGCGCGACGAGCTCGCCGTGCACGGCGTCTCTCCCCTGCCCCTCCAGTATTGTCTCCACCGCATGCGCGAATAGATGCTCAGAGCCGCTGCACGGCCGCGAAGATCCGGCAATGCTCATGGCAATGCCGCACCCTACTAGTGCCTTCACTAACACCCTCACGTCCTCCTCACGGGCGAAGTCCCTTATTCTTGCGGCATTTGCCGCGGCAATTTTGTAACTGGTTAGCGACAGATGGGCCGCGTACTCGCTATACTCCTCGCCCTTGAGTCTGTGCGCCAGCCTCCAGTCCTTAACTGCTACGACCTTGCCTAGCAGCTCGCCAATTCCAGCTCTGAGGAGCCTCAGCGGCGCTTTCATTATAACGAGCGTGTCGGCAATTACCGCCATGGGGGGCGCGACAATCTTTCCGTACTTCTGCATCTTCCTGGCCAGGGAAAATGCAATGTAAGGGGACGCTATGCCGTCGTTGCTAGCAGATGTCGGCACCACCACTAGGGGCTTCCGCTGCACGAAGGCATAGACCTTGGCGATGTCCAGCGCCCTTCCGCCGCCAACCCCCATCACTAGGTCAAAGCCCCCTCTCTCGAGCTCTACCTCGTCATACCTTAACAACTCAACAGTGTGTCTAGAGAGCAAGCTGGCCACCTCCTCGGCGTATTTGCAGGTTGCAGACTTCCCCGTAATGATTATGATCTTTGCAGCATTGAGACTGGCCACTACTTGAGGGGTTCTGGCAATGGCGCCGGGACCGAAGACTATGTATCGCGGTATTTCAAAGCTCTCGAGCTGCTTCACGGAATACGGCCATGAAGTCCTTTTCGCTAAGCAGGGTCAAGTCTTTTATTGTAATGATGTTGCCGTCTCTTACTATTTGCCGGTTCATAAAATTCGCCCCGCCCTCCCTAAGCAGGAGTATAAGCTCTGTAGTGGGGTATACAGTGGCGCTGCGGCCCTTAAGAAGCCCCAGCCGCGCTAGGTATGCCGGCATGGCAAATGGCGCCACCACGAGCTTTCCGCTGTCGCTAAATGCCCTAATCAGGGCGTTTAGCTTGCCCGTGTCTATGTTGAGGTCCCAGCTTTTGAGAGGCGGCTTCTTCTTCACGGCGAGGTAGTAGGCCTTGTAGCCGCCGATAAGAGCAAGCATATCGAACTCGCTAGCGAGACTCGCCGCCTCCTCCGGGGATCTCTGCATCAGCTCCACGTCGTAGTTCACATTGACATCAATGGCGCCTACTGCCGTCTTGGCATCAAAGCCGGCCCTGAGTGCGAAGTTCTTTAGAGTTGAGTACTCCTCCCTCTTTGAGGTATCAATGACGTAAATTAGCGCCCTCTGCATAGCTGATAAAGGGGGAAAGCCGGCTTATAACAGGCTACGAGGGCGAGGTCTGCCTCGTCTGCCCTCTCGCGCCGAGTATGAGCTTAATCACGTACTCGCCGGCGATCTCTGTGTGCTCGAACGGCCTCTTTTGAGGCCTCCCCCTGAAGTTGATTATGTGGACCACACTCTCGGCGGCGCTGGCAGCCGCGAAGGCATAGTAACGATTTGCCATCTGGTGCATCTCTACCTCCTCCTCGCTCTCGACATCTCTCGCTCTCGTTGGGTCCCCAGCACGTCTCTTTATTATTTCCTGGGGGTCGTACTCTATCAGCACGATTGCGTCTGGCTTGAGCTTTGCGGCCACTCTGTCCGGGAGGCCGGGGTAGTAGCCGCCGCCTATCTTAATTGATGCGTGCGTGTCCACTATGACGTCGCCTGGCATTGACGCTATATACTCTGCGGCCTCCTCCTGCAGCCTGCGGTACTCCTCAACTGGAATCCTCTTCCTCATCTCGTCTCTATGCTGAATGCCAAATTTCTTCTTAGCGAGCTCGAACATTATGTCGCCGAAATTCACTATTTTTACATCTGGCAATTTCTCCCTGATGTAATTCATTATTGTTGTCTTGCCGCTGCCGGGAAGCGCCACTAGGACTACCCTCATGTCCCCCCAGCCCTCGCCCGTTTTAAAGTATTGTTAAGTGCTGCAAACTTGCTGCGGGGCGACGGGTCGTTAACTATTGCCCTGCCGATTATTACGACGTCAACCTCCCTCTTGCCGCTGACTATACGCTCTATCTCGCGCTCTGTAATGCCGCCCGCAATGCCGACGCTGACGCCCTCGCCCCTGAGCTTGGAGGCCGCGTCGAGAAGCCCGTCGAGGTCAAGCCCAGCCCTACTCTGCACATCTATCCCGACATGGAGTACGAACATGTCGGGCGTCACGCGCCCCATTATCTCCCTGGCGCGCCCCAGCGCGTCGCGAACTCCGAGCAGGTCAACTGCGGTCTTCAGGCCGGCGGACCTGCCCGCTCTCACGAATTCTTCTATTGTCTCTATATTCGTCGCGCCGAGCACGGTGCCCCAGTCGGCCCCGAACTCCCTGGCGAGTCTCGCCTCGAGCTCGCCGACATCTGCCGTTTTAAGGTCAGCGACGACCTCAGCCCGCGGGCACGCCGCCTTGATCGCGCCGACGGCACTCATGCCGTACATCTTAATGAGCGGTGTTCCGGCCTCGACCATCTCAAGGCCACTCTCGCACAGCTCCCTTGCAAGACCAACCGCGCGCCGGATGTCCAGCAAGTCTAGCGCAACTTGTATTTTCATTGCAGCCACCCACGCGCAGCATAAAAACTCTTGGCGCGCCTCCAAGCCGCGTGCGGCGCAGAGGCGCCTCGATGAATTACTGCAGAGGGTGAAGTTCTCCCCTCTTTTTGCGCCCTGCCGGATGCTTATTAACTCCGCGGCCTTGCCGCTTTCGTGGAGGGGTGCCTCCCGTCCGGCGCCGCCGACGTGCTGCCCGGCTGCCTTTCAAGCCGCGCCAGCGCGTTTCCGTTCGAGGAGGCGGCGCCGCGCCCCGCAGGCGGGGACTCCTGCTCCCGTAGCGTGGCAGGAGGCTGAAGGGGGCAAGACAACTCCCTCTTTTTCCCTCGCCAGCTCCGCTGTGAGGGCGCTGCCGCGCGGCCGGCCGGCTGTCGCTGGCAGGCATGAGGCGTAGATAGAGACAGGGCACGCGGCACTCTGCATAAACTGGATCTCTGCTCCGACGCGCGCTGTGGGCTCCTTGAGGCCGCGCCGGACAGCTCTCGATGTCGCCTCTCCTTTGAGATGCCAGCGCTGCCCGAGCACAAGAGCACCC
>JAJHRB010000062.1 GCA_020833025.1 Thermoproteaceae archaeon
GCTAGTGCTTTTTAAGGCTGGGCGCCTCCCTCGCAGTGCTCGAGGAAATGCTGAGAGAGTGGGCCAGGCTGGCCTTGAGGAGCGGAAGGCGGGGCTGGGTTCTAGTGAGGGACGGCAAGATAGTCGGCGCGTTCAGCGAGCGCAGGGACGCAATAGCGGCGGCAAGGGAGCCGGGAGTTTACGTGCTGCAGTTCGTGGAGTAGCGGCATGGAGAGCTGCCAGGTCTGCGGCTTCGAGCCGGCGGAGCGCACGTGCCCGCGCTGCGGCCGCCGCGTGTGCAGGCACGACTGGCTCGGCGGGCACTGCGCCGCGTGCGAGGCGACTCTCTGCCGGCTGTGCGGGGAGAGGCACGCGCTCTCGACGTGCGCGGAGTGCGGGAGGCCCGTGTGCGACGCGTGCAGCTCGCGCGCCGGTCTCGCTAGGGTCTGCAGGGAGTGTCAGAGGCGTGCCTGGAGCGCGCTCGGCGCCGCCTGCAGCCTGCGCGAAGCGCCCGCCCCGCGGCGGCCGTGATGTGGGAGAGGTTCCTGTCAGAACGCGCGCGGCTGGCGGCGCCGAGCGCCGTCAGAGAGCTGTTCAGGTGGGCCGGGAGTGACGTGATATCGTTCAGCGGCGGCATGCCCGACCCCGCCACATTCCCTGCGGAAGAGCTGCTCGAGATAATCTCCGACGTGCTTCGCGAGCGCCCGCAGAGCGCCCTCCAGTACAGCCTCACGGAGGGCATTTACGAGCTGCGCGACGAGATTGCAAGACTAAGCAGGGCGCACGCAGGCATTAACGCGGGGCCGGAAAATGTGCTCGTCACGGTGGGCAGCCAGGAGGCAATTGAGCTGGTTGCCCGCCTCTTCATAGACCCCGGGGACGCGGTGGCCGTGGAGAACCCGACGTACGTCGCCGCGCTGCAGTCGTGGAGGGCGTACGCGCCGAGGTTTGTCGGAGTCCCGCTCGACGAGCGCGGCATGGCCGTCGAGGCGCTGGAGGAGAGGCTGAGGAGGCTGAGGGCCGAGGGCATCAGGGTCAAGCTTGTGTACACCATACCGACGGCCCACAACCCGTGCGGCGTGACAATGCCGCTTGAGAGAAGGAAGCGACTGCTGGAAATAGCCGACGAGTACGACCTAGTAATCGTCGAGGACGACCCCTACTCGTACCTCCTTTTCGAGGGCCCCGCCGAGCCGCCGCTGAAGTCGCTCGACAGGAGCGGGAGGGTGATTTACCTGTCCACAGTCTCGAAATTCCTGGCCCCCGGCCTCAGAATTGGCTGGGTCGTGGCGAGCGAGGAGGTAATATCATGGCTGGCTGCGGCCAAGCAGGCGCTGAGCCTCTGCACGCCGAGCCTCATGCAGTACGTCGTTGCCGAGAGCCTGCGGCGCGGCCTGGCGCTCCGGCAGATTGAGCGCGTCAGGGAGCTGTACAGGCGGAAGCGGGACGCGATGCTCGCGGCGCTCAGGGACTACATGCCGGACGGCACCAGCTGGACGAGACCCCGGGGCGGCATGTTCGTCTGGGTCACGGTGCCGCGCGGCGTTGACACTAGAAGGCTGCTCGACGTGTCGCTGCGGAGGTACAGGGTCGCCTTCACTCCAGGCCACTACTTCTTCGTGGAGAGCCCCGCGAGCAGTACAATGAGGCTCAACTTCACTTACCCCAGCGTGGAGCAGATAGAGGGAGGCGTGCGCTGGCTTTCGCTGGCCCTCAGAGAGCTGATTGAGGGGGCGCCTAATGTTTAATTTTCCGGGAGTGCGCCGAGCGGGTGAGGACGAGACTGCTGTACCAGGAGGACTCGTACATTAGGGAGTTCGAGGCCGCGGTGCTGGACGTCCTCGGCAGCAGGGTCGTGCTGAGCGCCACAGCATTTCACGACGGGACCGGCGGCGTGGAGGCCGACAGCGGGCGCATAATATTCGGCGCCGAGGAGTACGGCGCGGCGGCCGCGCGCGAGGGGGACGAGGTGGTGCACGTTCTCGACAGGCAGCCCGCGTTCGCGCCGGGCGACACCGTCAGGGGAGTTCTCGACTGGGACAGGCGCTACAGGAAAATGAGGCTTCACACGGCAGCGCACATAATTGCCGCAGTGCTGTACAACAGGCACGGCGCGCTGGTAACCGGCGGGGGCGTGACTCACGAGTACGCGCGCTTTGACTTTAGCATCGAGGGCGACGCGCATGCTGTGAGGCGCGCCCTCGAGGAGGCAGTGCTCGAGGCTAACGAGATAGCGAGGCGGGGCGTCGAGGTAAAGATCTACTGGCTTCCGCGCGAGGAGGCGCTCAGGATACCGGGCGTCGTGAAGCTTGCCGAGAGACTCCCGCCGGGCGTGCCGGCGCTGAGGATAGTGGAGATACCGGGCGTCGACGCTCAGGCAGACGGGGGGCCTCACGTCAGGAACACGCGCGAGATAGGCGAGGTTGAGATAGTGAGAATTGAAAGCAGGGGCAAGAATAGAAAGAGGCTCTACTTCACTGTCAAGTGATAGCGCCCGTCCTGGCGGTCTCGCTAACGCTCCTCCTCGGCGCGCTCCTCGCGTACCTGCTGGAGCGGGCCGGGCTCCCGCCGTTTCTCGGCTTCTTCCTCGCCGGCATTGCGGTGAGCCGTGCCCTCGGCGTGACCGCGCCGGCGGTGTACCTCGAGCTGCTGCTTTACCTCGTTGCATTCGAGGCGGGGCGCGCTCTCGGCGTCTACGGCTTTTCGCCCGCGGCATTTTTTGCTGTGATTCTGGAGTCTTCCCTCATAGTCGGCATTTCGCTCGTCGCGTACAGGCTCATCGGAGTGGCGCTGCCGGACGCCTTCATCGCAGCGCTTGTAATGATGAGCTCGTCGACAGTGCTGGCGCTCAGATTCGCGCGGGAGCTGCCCGGGGATGCCAGGTCGATTGCGCTGTCCCTTACAGTTCTGGAGGATGCGGTGCTGTTCCTCGCCGCCGGCCTGATACTGAGCGGCGCTAGCGCCGGCAGCCTCCCCGTTAACGTCGTGCTCACGGCAGGCGCGAGCCTTGTCATGTACGCGCTCTTCAAGCGCGTTTACAGGCTCTTCGCCGGGCGCGAGTACGCGCTTGTCTTCGCGCTGGCAATGGCTCTCGGCTTTGCCTACGCCGTCAGTGTGACGCAAGTAGCGTCGCCGCTCCTCGGGGCCTTCATTGCCGGGTACATATTCTCCCGGGCCGGCGCGGGGCACTCCCGCGACGAGGGGCTGGGCGCGCTGCTGAATCTCGTGACGTGCGCGTACGCCGCTCTCTTGGGGGTCTCCGCGCCCACCGCGACGCTAGACCCCAGCCTGCTTGCCGCCAGCCTGCTGATGTGCCTCGTGTCGATGGCGGTGAGGGCCCTGTCGGTATTCCTAAGCGCGCTCGTCATGACCGGGCACCCGGCGCGCTCTATTAGCGCTGCGGCCTCCCTAGCGCACGTGTCTGAGGGGGCAGTCTTCATTCCCATAGTGGCTTACGAGCGCGGCATTCTCAAGAGCGCGGAGCTCGCCCTGGCCCTCACTCTCGTGCCGCCCCTCTCGATGTTCGCGGCGCCCCTCGTCTGGAGGTGGCGCGGCGCGCTGGAGAAATACGTCGCGGGGCGCGTGGGCGCCGCCCGCGCGGTGCCCGGGTACGAGAGGCTGTACGCGGTGCTGTCCCACGCCTTCCTCACCGCGGCCAAGCTGGTCGCGGTCCTGCTGGTCGCGGCGCTGGCTCTCGCCTACCTCGCCGGCGTCATTGGCATATATGTCGCGCTCGCCCTGGCGCCGGCGGCGTACTACTCCTACCGCTACTCGCGGGCCGTGTACAGCGGCATGCTGGCCGCGCTCAGAGAGTCCGGAGAGCCTGCCCACATTGCAGTTCTCGCCCTCCTGTCGGCGTACGCCCTCGCCGTCTATGTCGTGCTCACGCTCGCGGCGAGATTTGCCGGCGGCGAGTACCACGCGGTCGTGCCCGTGGTACTGCTGGCGCTGACGCTGCCGCTGCTCGCGGCCCTCCGGGAGCTCTTACTGCAGCGCCCGCGCGAGGCGCGGCGGGAGGCCTAGGGCGCGCGCTCAGGACTTTATACTCCTGCCGGCTGGCTCCGCATGGCAGAGGCCGTGCAGCCGTACGAGGTCGGCGCGGACCTGATAGAGAGGGTGCTCCCGGGCGGCGAGAGGGTCAGGCGTGCGTGGGAGCTGCTGCTCTCCGACGCGGAGACTCAGGCGTACCTCAAGATGGCAAATGTATTCGCCACGAAGAGGCTCCTCTACAACGACCACGGGCCCCTTCACGCCAAGATAGTCGCAGGCAGCGCGCTCGCAATTTACAGAATCCTGACAGAGAGAGGCTTCGTGCCGAGCGTCGTGGCTCACGGAGTCGGCGACGCTGAGGACTCGCTCGTGGTCACGCTCCTCGGGGCCTACCTCCACGACGTCGGAAACTCAGTGCACAGGGACTTCCACTCCCTGCACTCGGCGCTGCTGGCGGACAGGATAGCGGAGAGACTCCTCGTCAAGCTGTACGGCCGCACGGAGAGGGCTTACGCGCTCAAGCAGGAGGTTGTGCACGCAGTGTTCTGCCACGACGAGAGATACACGTGCCTGACTCTCGAGGCAGCGTGCGTCAAGATAGCCGACGGGACAGACATGTCGAGAGGGCGCGCCAGGTACCCCTACGAGAGAGGAAAGAAGGACATCCACGCGCTGAGCGCGCTGGCGGTCGAGCGAGTCGAGATAGCGCCAGGCATGGACAGGCCCCTCGCCATTAACGTTCACATGGCAAACGAGACCGGGGTGTTTCAGGTAGACGCCGTGTTGGGGCAGAAGATAGCCACCTCGGGACTCGCGCCGTACGTTGAGGTCAGGGCATTTATTGGCGGGAGGCTGTTTGTCACGCGCACCTTCGAGACGACGCACGTCCTCAGGGGCCTATTCTGACGAATTTCGACAGCCTCTCGAGATCGCTCCTGACGACCTCAATGAACAGCTTTAGCTGCCTGCAGACCCCGCCTCCCTCCAGCACTGGGACGACCTTCACGTAGATGTCGTACGCGCCCTCCGTCATGAGCCTTTCCATTCTCGCGAGCAGCTCCCTCAGCCTGTGCGGGTCGGCGCCCTCGAGAGGCCCGCCGATTATTGCAAGCCCCACGGGCCTCCCGGTGTCGCGCGCCACTATGAGCGCGGTCGACTCGCCCACGCCGACGTACTTCAAGCGCTCCGGCGCGATGGGCACGTCCAGCTTCTCCAGGGCCTCGCGGAGGTGGGGGGCCAGCAGCCTGAGAATCTCGCCGGCGCACGCGCGGACTCTCTCGGGAGACGCGCACTTCAGGTCGCAGTGCCAGCACCTCGGCTCGAGCATCCTTATGAGCTCGGCCGTGTACCTCACCTCGTCGCGCCTCGGAGTCCTGCCGTAGGAGGCGAGAACCTCGGCGGCCGCTCTCTCGAGGTCCGAGCAGTCTCTCGCCAGCTCGGCAATCTCCCTCAGCACGCAGTTGTTGCGCGCGAGCTCCCTCAGCCTCAGCCTGGCGGCGTCTGCCCTGCCCTCGTGTAGGAGTCTGCCTATCTCGACCGCCTCTTTCGTGAACACTCCCATCGAGGCAAGGCCGAGAGAGCTGAGCGTTGGCGTTATGACGCGCGCGAGGCTCTTGGAGAGGCCGCTCTCGCTCAGCAGCTCGGCGACGGCCCCGCTTACGCCCAGCTCGCCGCGCAGCGACCTCAAGTACGCCCGCTCGAGGATCTCCTCGATCCTCCCCGGCGGCACGCGAATGTACCACGATCCGCGGCACTGCCTCCGGCTCAAGATCTCGTCGCGCAGCGCGCGGCAGAGCCTCTCCAGGTCCTCAAGCGATGAGACTTCAAACCGGCGGTCTCCCACGCGCACTAGCACCACGGCTCGCTGTCTGCCATTCTTTAAAGCGCGTGGCTCACGCAGACGTAATATGGCGCAGCCCCGCGCGATTGACAGGAGGGGCGTGATCGAGATCCTCGCGAGGGGCAGCGCCGGCGAGATAACGAGCGCGCTCTCCGAGATTCACAGGCAGAAGGCGCTCTCGCTGGCGGACTCCGAGCTCGTGAGAGAGGAGAGAGAGCGCGCCGCCAGGTACCACGCCTACCACATCGCGCTAATCTCGCGTCTCATGCCCGAGGTCGACGTGGCGCCGGACAGCATAACCGGCATGGACTACAGGCTCGCGAGACTATTCCGCGAGGGAGTTGAAAGGTGCTCGGAGCTGCCGCAAGTCGAGGATGACTTCTACAAGGCCGTCGTTGAGGAGCTGAACTCCATAATACGCGACATATGCTCGCAGAGGAGGGCCTGAGGGGCCGGGGGCTCCCGGCTGTGAATATTAATGTGCGGCGCTGCGGGGGCCTCCATGCCTAGCGTGTTGTGGATACTGCTTGACGGCGCCGGCGACAGGCCTCTCGGCGGCAAGACTCCCCTTCACGTGGCGCTCAAGCCAGCAATTGACCACCTCGCGTCGCAGGGATCCTGCGGCCTCCTGCACCCGATCTCTCCCGGCGTGCGCCCCGGCTCTGACACGGCGCACCTGGCCCTCTTCGGCTACGACCCGTATAAGTACTACACGGGGCGCGGGGCCTTTGAGGCCCTCGGCGCGGGTCTCGAGCTGAGGCCCGGCGACGTCGCGTTCAGGACCAACCTTGCGACTGTCGACGAGAGCGGAGTTGTGGTCGACAGGCGCGCCGGGCGCGCAGTCAGCGAGGAGGAGGCCGCCGCCGTGGAGGCCCTAATGAGGGAGGTCGGGGCCGAGGTGGCCAGGAAGCACGGCGTCGAGGTGGTCTACAGGTCAACGGTCGAGCACAGGGGAGTCCTGGTGCTCCGCGGCCCCGTGAGCCACAGAGTCAGCGACACGGACCCCCACCGGACGGGAGCCAGAGTGCAGCCTGCCAGGCCGCTCGAGGAGAGCAGGGAGTCCTTGCTGACCGCCGACGTGATTAACGAAATCGCGAGACTGTTTGCCGAGCGCGCGAGGGCGCTGGAGATCAACAAGAGGCGGGCGGGCCGCGGGATGCCACCGATTAATGCAATTCTCGTGAGGGGCGGCGGCTACATGCCCGAGATAGAGCCGCTGCGCCAGAGGTACAGCATTAGGGCGGCTGCCATTGCCGGCGTTGCCCTCGTACGCGGGGTTGCGCGCGCCGTGGGCATGGACGTCTACACGGCCCCGGGGCTCCGCGGGATCAGGGACGACACATACGACGAGGCTGTAAAGCTCGCCGCGGGCTTGCTCGGCAATTACAACGTTGTCTTCCTGCACGTCAAGGGCACGGACAGCGCGGGACACGACGGCGACTTCAGCGGCAAGGTCTCGGTAATTGAGAGGCTTGACAGGGCGCTCGAGCCGCACCTCGACAGGCTGCTCGGCCACTACGTGCTCGTGACGGCAGACCACGCCACTCCCGTGACGGTGAGGGAGCACACGGGAGAGCCTGTTCCAATTGCCCTCTACGGGCCGGACGTCGTGACGGACGACGTGCACAAGCTCTCGGAGCTTGCGTGCTGGCGCGGCGCGCTGGGGCATCTCAGAGGCAC
>JAJHRB010000111.1 GCA_020833025.1 Thermoproteaceae archaeon
TCCTTAATTCTCTCAATCACGCGCTCCGGCTCGTACTCCCTCTCGGCGCCGCTTATTGCCTCGCCGAAGCCCTCGGGGTACAGCATGTCGAAATCGCGCAGGATGCCAGGCCTCTCCGGGTCCTCCCTGTCGTAGAAGCCCCTGGAGCCGCGCGGGTAGTCATGAATGAAGAATGGCTGGTTGTGCAGCGCCGAGAGCAGCCTCTCGCACTCCCAGCTGACCTCCGACCTCGGGTCGGTTCTGCAGCCGTACGCGCCTGCCAGCTTGACGGCCTCGGCGTGCGTGTACCTCTTGAACGGCGGCTTGAGCTCAGGCAGCTGCCGCCCGAAGGTCTGCTCGACCGCCCTCCCGTACCTGTCCCTGACGGACTCGATGGTATGTGTTACGAGCTCCTCCGCGAGCCTCATCACGTCGTAATAGTCCGCGCCTTTGATCTCAACGTCGACTTGCACGAACTCCACGAGGTGCCTGCCCGTGTACGCAGACTCGGGGGGCTCAAGCCTGATATTCGGGCTGACGAAGTAAACCTTCTCCAGAGATGCTGCCATGTACTGCTTGTACAGTATTGCAGAGCTCATTACCTTGTATTCATGGCCGTAGAAGTCTATACTGGCCTGTCTCGCGCCCCTTATGCCCGGATCTGTCACAGGGCCTATTACTGGCGGCAGCACCTCGACGAAACCGCGCCCGTCAAGGAACTCGCGCATCGCCGCTAAAGCGGCTGCCTGCACCCTGAACGCGAGCCTGTACCTCTCGCTGGCGGCCCACCTCCACGAGTACCTCAGCCACTCCTCAAGCATCTTGCGGTACGACTCTCCCATCGCAGCCATGCGCTCGAACTCGAGAACTGCGGGGTGGTACCGGGGCTCGCGGTAGTCCATGGTTGCGGCTTTCTGGGGGCTTTTTCAGCATGTCTAGTACGCAGGACGCCGCTCGCGGGGATTCTGGCGCACATAATGCGCGATAGCGCCTGGGATGCCGTACATCGTGCCATGAGCGCGCGGACAGCGCAGTACAGTTTGCGCGCCGCTCGCTATATCCTGCCTGCTCTCACAGCCTCAAGCGCCCTCTCCGGACTCAGGTGGTACAGCGTGAAGACCCTGGCCACGACGTACGGCGTCGTGTAGCCCCTCTCGGCCATGAGCTGTATCAGCTCCCTCCTCAGCTGGTAATCCCGCTTGAGGGCATCCAGCGCCACGAACCGCGTCCGCGATATCGTCTCGAGGTGCTTGCTCTCGTTAACCTGCTCCAGCGCGTCTCTCTCCGGATTCCACCTAAAGACGTAATGCAGGCGGGGCCTCCCGCCCCGGGCGACGCCCATGTTCTCGGCTATCTCCACGACCCTCCTGACGATCCTGCCGCCCGCCTTAACTCGCACGATTCTCACGAACGCGTGCGCCAGGCTGACGAGCATCGGCGGGACGTTCATCGGCCTGGTGAGCAGGCGCTTTACCGCATCCTCTATTGTCTCCGCGTGTATTGTTGTGGCTCCGGAGTGACCCGACCCGAACGCCTGGAAGAGCACGTATGCCTCCTCGCCGCGTATCTCGCCGAGCGCGATGTAGTCCGGTCTCGAGCGCATTGCCACCGCGAGGAGGTCAAACGCCGAGACGTCCCTCACGTCCCCGGCCCTCGACGGTCTCGTGAGGAGCGCCTGCCAGTGCTCGTGCACTAGGTTGATCTCTCGCGTGTCCTCGATTGTGAGTATCTTGGCGTCAGGCCTTATCAAGTAGAGCAGCGCGTTGAGCAGCGTCGTCTTGCCGGCGCCCGTGGGCCCGACTATTATCACGTTCCTGCCGTAGTCGAGCATGAGCCACAGGTAGGCAACGGCGTCCGCCGATATCGTGCCCATCCTCACCATGTCGACGAGAGTTATCGGCACGACGAAGTACTTCCTTATGACGAAGGAGGGGCCTCTCGGCGACGCCGGCGGTATGACGAGCTCCAGCCTGTAGCCCTCCGGCAGCATTCCCTCGAGGATGGGATCGGCGTAGGAGACGGGCTTGCCGGTAAGCGCGGAGAGCCTCTGCACGTACGTGTCAAGCTCCTCCAGCGTCAGCACGATGTTGGTCTTCAAGGACTCCCACTTGCTGTGCCAAACGTGGACGTGGCCGGGGCCGTCCACGTGGACGTCCTCCACGTGGGGATCGCGCACCAGCGGGTCGAGAACGCCGTATCCGAGCAGGTCGCGGCGCAGGTAGTACAGTAGCTTGTCCCAGACCCTCCCGTCTACCTTTATCTTGAACTCTGATGCCGCCCTCTTGACGAGCTCCGCCAGGCGCTCCTCTCTTTTCTCCCGCGCGAGGATCAGCACGCCGTTCTTCACGCCGCTCACGTTCTGCAGTGCCCACTTGAGGCGGGCCAGCAGCTCTGCCTCCTCTTTTGCCAGCGGGGGCTCCACGGCTCTATATCTCCTGAACCCGCTCCTGTCCACGTACACGACGGCGTGCACGAACTCGGAGATCTCGTAGCTGTCCAGAATCTCTGAAACCTCAGAGGTCAGGGACTCCACGCGGCGGCCGGCGGCCAGCTTTAATACCCTTTAGGCTGCTGGAGCTCGCGCACTGTCCAGGCCCCGCGGAACTCGCATACCAGCCTCCGCGCGACTCCCCGCCACTTCTCTACTGCCACGTCCAGGAGCCGTGGCTCGAGCGACGAGATGAACAGCACGCTGTCAAAGGAGCGCGGCCTGAGCGGCGGCTGCCAGTAATTGCCCGCTACGATATCGCCGAGCGCGTGCTTTCTGGCCCGCCGCGCGGCGAGCTTAAGCATGTCAAGCGATATGTCGAGACACACAACGTAGCTGTCCCTGAGAACTTCGAACGCTATACCGGTGCCGCAGCCGGCGTCTGCAACTCTCGCGCCGGCTTGGGAGGAGATGAGCCAGTACTTGAGGCGCTGCCCCTCGCCGTATATCTCGTCGTAGACGCGCGCCAGCTCTCTGTACAGGCTTAGAATCTTAAGAGTCTCCACATAATTGCAGCGGCTGCCGCGGATAAAATGGCAGACGCCGGCGGCGCGAGGGGCTCGAGCCCTGAGTCGACGAGGTAGCCGTAAATGGCGCCGCCCGCGGCAAGTCCCAGGCCCCACAGGGCGCTGGCAGTGCCGAGAGAGGCGGCGGCGCCCAGCCTCGACGCGTGCGCCTTTGCCGCCACGTCTGCGTAGGCCATGACGGCGGAGTACAGGACAGCCCCTGCAAAGAGCGCGGGCGCGCCTCCCCCGGCGAGACACGCCGCCG
>JAJHRB010000009.1 GCA_020833025.1 Thermoproteaceae archaeon
AAAACCGGGCGGTTTTGGCGCGGGAGCTGAAAGAGCGCGCCGCCTAGATTGGCACGAGAAGATGGGCTACGTGCCTCACGGACGGGCTCTTCCTCACGACGCCGTCTCCTGGCCTGGGCGCCGTCGCGGGCGCCTTTGCAAGCAGAGATTCGGGCCAGTTCCTGGCTAGGTAAGTCCATGCCTCCAGGGAGTGCTGCCGCGCCGCCTCCGCGGAGAACGCTCCTGAAACTTCAATGCGAATCTCATCCGGCTTCAGGGCATTCGTGCTCTTGTCTGTCGCGCTCAACCTGTACTGCACAATATCAGAGGCAAACGAGATGCGCGCGCATAAGAGCTCGAGCAGCTCCAGCTCCTGCTCTCTGCTCTTCATCTTGAGCCGCACGGCGCGCACAGGTATTCCTCGCAAGGACTAAAAAGCCGTGCGAGCCCCGGCCGCCGCGACGCCCTCTCGAGTCCGCACTCGGCGCCGCGCGCTTGCGGTAATTGCGCGTCTCACGCGTCTCCTGCGCTGCGCGCGAGGGCCAGCACCCCGGGGAGCTGAGAGCCGCGGCTGCAGCCTTTTTATTAAACTGCGCGCACTTGCGCGGCGTGATGAGTTCGGAGACGGGGCACGCGGTGACCGGGATTAGAAACACTAACTGCTCGGGGGCGCGTGATATTTTCGCTGTGCGAGTTTAAAAGGGAGTTGCCGTAACGTCGATATAACATGCATGTAATATCTGTATGCTACAGACAGCCGGCGCCAGCCCGCCGGGCGGTCTCGGCGCTTTGCGCTTTGTTAGTTTTCTGCTGCCGCTCTCGGCGGCGCGGCCCGCGCGCCCGCTTAGCTCATGGCCCCCGCTCCTGACACCTCTCGAGACTCTGCCTCGCCACTTTCAATCCTCTCGCCCCGTTCCGGCCCCGCGGCGCTTAAACGGGGGCGGCGTGGCGCGCCTCGCCTCAATCGACGACCTCGAGCGCCTGCTGCCAGAGGGCGCCGCCGCGAGGCTCTACAATGCAAACGGGAGGCCCATGCCAATTCTCGTCAGGCGCGCGCAGGGCGCGTGGCTGGCGGAGGCGCCGATGGGGGAGCTGCGCGAGTGGTGCCGCGAGGGCGGGTGCCCGGAGCGGCTCACGGCGCTGAGGTGCGAGGCCATCATCGTCGCGGCCAAGAGCCCGCGCGACGCCACCGAGTCTCTCTGGCGGGTCCTCGGAATGCTAGGGGCCGTGATGTTACGGCCAGTTGCGGCCCGCCCCTAGCTGCGTGCCGGCGGGGCACCACGCGACCAGCCTGTACCCGAGCTCGTGGCGCCACACGGCGCCGCGGCGCGCCAGGCGAGAGAGCGCGACATACGCGTGCGCGTGCGACGCCCCCGCGAGGCGCGCCAGGGCGCCGGCCGTGGCGCAGCACTCGTGGCGCCGCAGCATTTCGAGCAGCTCCAGCGCGAGACCGCCCATGGCGGGGAGGGGGGACGGGAGAGAGGGGAACCGGAGATGCAAGGCGGCGCCCGCGGGCGGGGCCCGGCCAGGAGGGAGACCAAGCGCCTTTTCAGGCTCCCGCCGCAGGGGCCTGGGGCAGGGGATTTTCAGCGCAGGGGTAAGTACCCCTAGGACGAAAACCCCTGCTTCAGACCCCTGTTGCAAGGCACTGATAAGGGGGCCGGGCCTCACGGGCGCGCCCGGCGCCAGCCCGAGGGGGGAGCGCGCACGTAGACACAGCGCGACATGAGTCTCGCGGTCTCGACCACTTGCCCGACGCGGACACGAAGAACGCGTGGTGGTATATGTCGTAGCCGTCCTGAACGAGAGCGCTGTCGACCTTTGCCGTCAGTCTCGACGCCGTGATCAGGCGCTCCGCGTCCAGCCCGAACTCCCTCGCTATCTCAAGGAGCTCTCTGGGGGCGTTGAGAGCCTGACGCCCCTTCCCCCCGGCGACTCTGACCGGCACGCCAGAGCCCCTGAGCGCTTCCTTTATCACGGCCGTGGTCACCGTCGTGCTGCCCGAGCTGTCCCAGTCCATTCCAAGCACGTTGTTGAATGCCTGGAAGAATGCCGGGCTCGCAAGCCTTTCAATTATGCCGTCGGGCCCGTACATGTCGTGCATCACGCGCAGCACAAGCGACGCCAGCCTCTTCATGCGCGACGCGAGCCACTGGGGCACGTGACCGTCATGAAGGGGCAGGTCGGCAATGCCGGAGAGCCTCACTGTGAGTCTGAGCGCGCGAAAGATATAACCTATTCGCGCGAGTTGAACCGTGAGCGCGAGGAGCGTGTTCAGGGCATACGACATACGCGGAGTCGTTGACAAGGAGCTGACGATGGATCTGGTTGAGAAAATCGGATACGCGCTGGCGAGACTCTTCGGGGGCGACGACGTTATCGTCGGCATGGACGTGAGGCTCCACTCGTTCAGAATAGCCGAGGCCCTGTCCCGCGGGCTCCTGGCCGGCAGCAATATGGTCTTCGTCGGGACCGTCACGACGCCCGCAGTCCACTACGCCTCCCGCGCGCTCGACAGGCCCGCCGTGATGATAACCGCGTCGCACAACCCGCCGGAGTACAATGGCATGAAGATAATGAGGCGCGGCGGCGTCGACTTAGAGAGTCACGAGATTCAGCAGCTGGCGCTGATGCTGGAGGCGCCGCCGGCAGAGAGGCGCGGGATTATTTACGCGCGCGACGTGCTCTCGCAGTACACAGATTACATTGCGGGCAAGTTCGGCGGGCTCGGCCTCTCCGTTGGCTTCGATCCCGCCAACGCGTCGGGAGTTGTGCTGAAGCCGCTGCTCTCCCGGACCTTCAAGAAAGTCGTTGCGATAAACGACGTGCCTGACGGCCGCTTCCCGGCGCACTTGCCAGATCCTGAAAAGCCCGAAAATCTGCAGCAGCTGAGGCGGCTGGTCGTGGAGAACAAGCTCGACGCCGGCATCGCTCTCGACGGCGATTGCGACAGACTCGGCCTCGTCACGGCCAGCGGCGAGATCTTCAGGCCAGACAAGGCCGTCTACACGCTGCTGAACTACTACGCAAAGCCCGGCGCCGTCATTGTGCTAGACATCATGATGCCACTCTACCTGGAGAAAGTGGCAGAGGAGCGCGGGGTCAAGGTCGTTAGGCAGAGGGTCGGGCACACGTTCCAGAAGTCCGCGGCAATACGGCACGGCGCCGCGTTCTGGGCCGAGTACAGCGGCCACGTGGGGTTCAGGGAGCACAGTTACTTTGACGACGGTATATACGCCGCGCTGGTGCTGCTGAGCGTGCTGTCATCAGCGGGGCGCACTCTCGACGATATACTGAGGGAGTCGCCTAGAGTCTACGAGGTGCGCATCGACATGAGGGCTGAGGACCCGAGAGGCGCCGTCGAGCGCGCGAAAGAGAGGGCGAGAGACCTCGGCCTCGAGTTCTATGAGATAGACGGAATGGACGTTAGAGCGGGAGGCGGCAGGCTGCTGATCCGCCCGAGCAATACAGAGCCGCTCGTCAGAGTGAAGCTGGAGTCTGAGACTAAAGACGGGCTGGAGCGTCTAAAGCAATTGCTAGCGAGATTGCTCCCTCCCGCGCCCTCTTAGTGGCAGCTGCAATGTCAGCGCTATGGACCTCTTTCACCGCTCAAAATGTCTCGTCTCTCATCACCGCGCCGGCTCGGGCGCGACAGTTATACCCGCGTGCCGCGTGTTAAAAGCATGTCCTCGCGCGCGGCAGGCGTCAAGGCTGCCGTTGAGAGGTATGCGCGAGGCGACAAGTCGGCGCTGCAGGCACTAAAGGAGCTCGGACTCTTGAGCGACAGAGAGCCCCAGGGCAGGGGCTACGTGCTCTACAAGGCGCTGAAGCACGGGCTTGACGTCACCGCGCTCGTGAGGTACCTAGGCTGGGAGGAGTTCGAGGAGCTCATCAGGTACGTACTCGACGAGCTCGGCTTCAATACTGCCTTTCACCTGCGACTTGACTGTAACGGCGGCGCCGAGTTTGACGTCGTGGCATGGAGTAAAAGGCTCGCACTCGTTGTGGAGGCAAAGCGGTGGAGAAGCGGCCGCGGAATGTGGGCCAGGATCGCGTGCGATCACCTTGAGAAGGTGAGAAAGTGCCTATCAAGGCTTATTGCCTTTGCTCCTGCCGTGGTGCCTATTGTAGTGTGCGCCACGGACGTGAGCTCTGCTCCTTGCGGCGTGCCTGTTGTTCCTGTATGGAAGATCGGGAGCCTTCTCTCCTCTTTTGACCACCTCAAGAATCATATCGTGGTGCTTGGCTAGGCACTCCTCACACGCGTACGCGTATATACTGAGTGATAGCTCCACCCTTACCCTCACAATATTGTAGACCTCAAGCGGCTTCGTGCAGAAAAAGCAGTGGACCGAGTGCACGCGAGCCACGCGCTGCCGCCATTAAAAGCCAAGCGCGCCGGGTCAGCTCTCGTGGTGGGTCTTTTCCTCCGCGACTGACAAGTCTGCAATTACTCGCGCGCGGCGCCGCGGGGTGAGCACACTGTTTATAAGAGCCGTGAGCAGGGCGAGGCAGAAAAGCGTCAGCGACAAGTATCTCGTGTGGTTGCTCAGCACAACGGCGACGTCGCTGAGGCTGATTATGTAAACGTGAGGCAGCGGCACCGCGGGGAGAAATGCCAGGCAGAGAATTGTCGCGGAGAGCTTGTCCAGGCGCACTCTCATGAAGAACTCGACAAGCGCGCTTGCAGCGACCAGAGCGGCAGCGGCGAACAGCATAATCGGCGGCGGCAGTGAGGGAGCCCTCTCGACGTAACTCCCGATGATGATTTCGGAGCCCCTCACGGTCACCTGTGCCGTCGAGTACAGCGGGCATACTAGCGTCCCCGCGGCCAGCACGAGCGACACAAGAACTAGCGATGCAAGAGTGAGCAGCACGTTGCGAGGCGGCGCCGGCCCTTCAGGATGCCAGCGGCGCCTCACAGTGTGCAAGACCCTGACGTCGAGAGGCATTCTGATATCTATCTCCGCGGCTGGGAGTACCTCTACGGCGGCTTGGCCCTCCCAGAGAGGGCATTGCAACTTGTATTACCCCTGCCTCTACAGAGCCATTGCCCGCCTCCGGGAGCGGCAGTCGCGCAAAGCCGCGCCAGCCGGCACCCTCTCGCGCGACCATGCGGCCTCTTTGGGAGTGCCAGAGCTTTTATGCGCTCCTGCCGGCAGACTCACTGCAACAGCCGGGAGAGTGGGGGTTTGGCGCCGCGACCTGGGGCGGGGGAAGGGCGTACTTGAGCTTGCCGGTTATCCAGTCCCTGATTATCATGCGCGCAGCCTCGCCAACATTGACCTTGCCGCCTTTCAGCAGCCTCCGTTTTACTCTGCCGACTTCCTCAATAACCCTCTCCAGATTGCACGCATCCGGCGACGTGCAGTCAATGCCGTACGCCTCCTTGAGGGCATAGGGATTGAATGAGAGAACGCGCCTAAGCAGGGCAATTGCGTGGGGGACCGCATCGTCGAGCACGCCGGGATCCACCAAGCCGCGAATCACGTCCAGCGCGAGATCCCCAGTTGAGGGCGCCCTGATGATGCCTGGCGTGTCGAGCACGTAAAGCCACGTCTTGGCTCTGACGAGCTGTTGCCCCCTGGTCCACCCCGGCTTCGGGCTCGTGGGAGCCACGTGACGCCCCCTGAGGTAGTTTATGATGGTGGACTTGCCAACATTGGGGTACCCCACCACGACGGCAGTAGCGGGTATCCTCGGCGCCGCGCGCTTAATTGCCAACATTAGCTTCCGCGTGCCCAGCCTGTACCTGGCGCTTACGTAAACGGCTCTCTTCCCCTGCCGTTCGAAATAGCCTCTCCACTGCTCCATTATCTCTCTGCTCACGAGATCCGCCTTGTTCATGACAACTACGATCCTCTTGCCCAGCCTCTCGGCAATTCTCTCGACCTCCTCGCTTCTCGTTGCCAGCGGGTCTCTCGCGTCGACTACCTCGAGCACAATGTCGCCATCCTCGATCACCCGCCTTACGAGAGCCCAGGTCTCTCTCACGCGAGACTAATGCCGCGGAACAGATAAATAGTGCGCTGACGCGAATTTCATGGCCACGAGACCGCCTCCCTCCAGGCTAACGCTCATCAGGCTCAGGAGGCAACTAGTGCTCTTCCAGAAAATAAGGAAGACGCTGGAGGACGCCAGGAACTCGACAATACAGAGAATCAGGGCTCTCATTGCAGACCTGACGAGACTCAGGCAGGAAATAGCAGACGCGTTCACCGACGTGGCCGAGAACTTCAAGGTCGCCGTGGCGAAGTCCGGCATTGACAGAATAGAGAGCATAGCGGAGCTGACGCCCAAGACAGTAAAGGTGAGCACGGCGGGCCGGGGCACGCACATAGGGCTTGAAGTCAGCGGGTTTACCAGCTATCCGGTATACAGCGTGCTAACAGAGGCGGCTGAGCTTGACGTGGCGCTGGCAAAGCTGAGAGACCTAATGCCGAAGCTCATCGAATTCGCCGAGAAAGAGACGCTCTTCTTCCTGCTGCTTAACAGGGTGAGAGAGTTCCAGAGGATGATAAACGCGATTGACTACGTGATAGTGCCCCGCATACTTGAGAGCGTGCAGTTCATAACTCTCGCGCTCGACGAGGGTGAGAGGGAAGACTTCGTGCGCAGGAAGATTATAACAGAAATTGTCGGCGCGCTCTAGCCGCGCCCGGGACCCTGGCATGGCCGCGCCGGGAAAAAGCGAGCCGCAACTGCAGCTCAAAACTTAAAATGGCCGGGCCCACTTTGTCTGTGTCGTCGGTGAAAGACCTGAACGTAGCAGTGCGCGAGTTAATAGACAAGGAAGTTGAAAGCGTTATGAACAGCGTCAGAGAGGAGATCAAGGAGCTAATAGCTGCTATTGACAAGAAGATAGCAGAACTGAACCAATACTTAAAAGCCTAGGCTGGCATGAGACTATGAGAATCGTCGGCATATTGGCAGCATTAGCGATACTCGCAGCATTCGTAATGGCGCAGCACGAAGCGGCGCAAGTGCCGGTGATCACCGGCGATGTGACAAAAGCCGGAAGGTACATAGGTGCAGGAATTGCTGTCGGCTGCGCAGCAGGAGGGGCAGGAGCCGGCGTCGGCATAGCGGGCGCCGCGGCGATTTCTGGAATGATAGAGAAGCCCGAGAGGCTGGTATGGTACTTGATATTCGTGGCGCTGGCCGAGGCCTGCGCGATTTACGGGCTGCTAGTAGGGCTGATGTTAACGGGCGGCTAGCGCGCGGGGCCAAGCCAAATGAGAAAAGCAGACGAAAATAGTTTTTTACAGAGAGATTGGCGCCTCAGTGCCTCACTAGTGCCTCAAATACCCTCTTCCTCCTCTCTACCGGCACTCCCTCCACAATCATGGCGGCCGCCCTAATTATGGCGAGAACCTCGGCCCGCATGTACTCGGCGAGCGCGGCCAGCGCCCCCAGCGAAAACTCCGTGAACGTCGAGGCGTAAGTGTCGGCGAGCCTTCTCATGTACGCAGGGTATAGGTTGTCAAGGGTCACCGCAATATTCTCGAGCGTCGGCGCCTCGGCGACCAGCTCGACGAGAATCTTACCCCATGTTGTCGCCTCAGCCATCTCCAGGAATCGCGCTGGCGCCTCCTTTAGTGCGGCCAGCACGACAGGCGTCGGTGTGCCTATGAGTAGCTCGTTCAGCTCCTCGGCGCTGAGGCCCCATAGCCTTGCCCTGATCGCTATTAGCGCGTTGAGGTACTCTGTGACATCCGTGAGGAATTTGTGGATGCTTCTGTCAGCCCCTACTGGTACGCGGATGCTCCTGGGCATGTAGGTGTATAGATCCTCGAGCCACTGTCTGTCTATGAATATGTAGAGCTTGTCCTCGCCATATTTACCGGCGAGCTCGAACGCCTTGTGTGCTGGGTGGCCCATCTGCCGCAGCCTGTCCCCAATCTCAGAGATGCTCTTGCTGCCCAGTATGCCCGCAATTACGTGTCGCCTCCCCGTAAACTCGAGGGGCTCCCACAGCACAAAGTCCTCGGGGTTCTTGCCCGCCTTCACTGCGGCGGCGACATTCCTGATGTTGTCGTACTCAAAATACTTGACCGAGGCGAGCACAACGGTCTTCGCCTCGGCGTCTCCCGACAAAAATAGGAAGAGCGATTTCAGCCTCTCCAGGTATATCTTCACAAGCTCTCTTCTCAGCTCGTTGAGAGTCTCTCTCGTTAGCTTGTCTACCGTGACGGCGTACTCCGTCGTCTTCAGCACATTCAGGAACTCATCGGGCGTGCTCGCGTACGCCAGCGCGAGGAGCTTGTCACGCGGTATCTCCCTTGCTCTGAGCCCCCGGACCTTTGGGCCTAAATACGGCCTCCTGAGTACCGTGCTCATATACCGAGAATCTCCAGGGCCCTCCGCACCAGTGCTTGCTTCCTCTCTCGATACATCGCGAGGAGCCTATTCCTCCGCTCCTCAGCCTCCTGCACTACTCTCTCCGCGCTCTTTCTCGCCTCCTCGATAACCCTGCCTCTGTACTCCTCGATTGCCCTATTGATGATCTCCTCGGCCTTCTTTGTTACTTGCCTGGCGTAGTTGCTCACAATCTGGTCGACGCGGGACATTACACTCGCTTTAAGCTCGTCTGCGCTCTTGATCACCCTGTCAATTTCCTCGAGCTTCTTCAGTATCTCGTCGATTCTGAACATATAAGGCCCTGCAGCCGGACCTTTATAAGTTGATGACTCCAGGACTTGCCGAGCGCGTGACGAGACTTCTCGCGGCTGAAGTGCTGTCGGGCGCGCGGAAGTTTCATCACAGTCAGCCCGTCCCCGTTTACCTCACCTACTGCACATGACGTGCCGAACTCCTTAATAAAGCTGCGCAGCACTAGAGCACAATGTCTCTTCAGGCTGAGCAGGTTATCTTCGCGCTGCTAGTATTAATCATAGTCTTAATAGTAGTTGTAATACTGTCATACTCAATCAGAATCATACCGGAGTACCAGCGGGCCGTTAAATTCAGGCTCGGGCGCGCTGTGGGAGTCGTGGGCCCGGGAGTTGTCTCTGTGATCCCATTGATAGAGAATATCATCAAGTACGACTTGAGGGTCGAGGTGGTCGACGTGCCCGCTCAGCGCGCACTGACAAGAGATAACGTAGAGGTTACAATTGACGCGGCGGTGTACCTCAGAGTAATGGATGCCCTCAAGACGGCGCTGACGGTGAAGAATCACATCCCTGCCGTATCTATATTTGCCGCCTCCACGCTTCGTGACGTCGTGGGCATGGTGGACCTCGACACGCTTCTGGCCCACAGGGAGGAGATAGCCAAGAGGATTGCGGCCATAGTGGACGAGCACGTGACGCCGTGGGGCGTTAAGGTGACTGCAGTTGCGATTAAGGACATTAAGCTGCCCGACATCCTGCTCCGCGCAATGGCGAGCCAGGCCGAGGCCGAGAGGGTGAGGCGCGCGAAAATCACGCTGGCGTCGGCGGAGTACGAGGCGAGCAAGATTTACCTCGAGGCTGCGCAGCGCTACGCGCAAAATTCAGTTGCCGTTCAGCTGAGGATGATAGACGCGCTGATAGAGATAGCGCGGGAGCGCAACCTCGTCATAATCACGCCGCCAACTCTCGAGTTCGTCGCGCTGCCAGCCGCGCTTGCCAGGCAGCGCGGGCAGGAGGGAGGCGCCGAGGGCGGCGGGGAGGGAGGCAGAGCGGGTGCATGAGACGCGCTCTCCTACTGGCGCTTTTGGTGTCGGCTCTCGCCACTGCGGCGTACACCGCTAGTGACGTCTTTGTCGTTGAGGTGAGCGGCGTCGTGGGGTACCACACGCTGTCCCAGATAAACAGGGCCATCTCAATGGCAGGACAGAGCGGGGGTCTGGTTCTGTTGCTCCTCTCGACGCCCGGCGGTCTTGCCAGCGCGACGCTTGATATAATGAAGAGCATCGGCAACTCTCCTGTGCCTGTAGTGGGATACGTCTACCCAGACTACAGCTACGCGTGGTCCGCGGGGACGTACATTCTGATGTCGACGCACATAGCGGCCATGGCGCCGCACACCGTGATAGGGTCTTGCCAGCCCGTCGCGGGGGAGAGACCGGTCAACGAGTCTAAGGTCATCAACGCGCTAATAGCGTATCTGGAGGTCGTGGCGAGGTCGTACGGCAGGAACGCGTCATTCGCGAGGCACTGCATTGCCTACAATCTGAACCTGGGGGCGGACGAGGCGTTAAAGTACAGGGTAATAGACGTCATTGCCGCGGACGTGAGCGACTTGTTGCGCAGGATCAACGGCAGCGACATAGTGCTGGGGGGCGAGAGAGCGCGCCTTATGGTCTTGAGGCCATCTCTGCACAGGGTGGAGCCCTCGATTGGCGAGCTGCTTCAGCACGCGCTCGGCGACCCGGTGCTGTCGAGCGCCCTCTACACGCTTGCCTTCTTGCTTCTGCTCGCGGCGTTCATAACGGGGCACCCCGCGGCAGCCGCCGCGGCCATCCTCATGCTGTTATTCGCAATGCTGCCCATGATGCCGACCGCGTGGCTCTGGGCCGTCCTCGCCATAGCCGGCGCGATACTCATGGCGGCGGAGGCGCTGGCCGGCATGCCGGCCCACGGAGCGCTGATGGCAGCAGGCGCAGCCTTAGTGCTCGCAGGACTAGTCTCCGCATACCCGGCCAGCGCCTTCAGTGGAGAGCTGATACGCGTGAGGGACTGGTGGCTCGTGCAGCTGGGGCTCTATGCCAATGTCGCAGTCGTGACGGGATTTCTAGCGCTAGTGCTGTACAAGGCTGTCTCAGCGCACAGGAGAAGGCCCGCGTCAGAGCTGCTGGTCAACCTCAGGGGGGCAGAGGGAGTCGCTGCTGATGACATAGCGCCCGGCTCTCCCGGCTTTGTAATTGTGCTGGGCGAGTACTGGAGAGCAGTATCGGATGTGAGCATACGGCGGGGTTGTAGGGTTAGGGTCGTGGACGTGTACGGCAGCGTGCTAAAGGTGGAGCCCATTGAGCGCGCTCCCGCCAGCTAGCTGCAGCACGCGGCCTAAAACTCTTGGCGCGCGGGATCCCCCGAGATAAATTGAAATTCTCACAGCCCCGGAGAATTTAATGTTTGTGTACCTGGCCGCAGCTTACGGCGTGTTTCTGGCAGTGCTCGGCTCCGTTAGCGGGGAGCTGGAGCTCGTCGCGTGCGGCACGGCAATGATCGCGGTGAGCGTTTTGCAGGCAATCGGGAGGGCGGTGACGAGGGCCCGCGCCAGAAGGATGCAGGCTGCCGGCTAGGGGCCGCATTGACGCCTGTAGAGGCTCGGGGAGCGCAGTATTGCCGCTTAACTTCGGCAGGGCCAGCTTTTTAAGTGGGCGCGCTGCGCACTCCCGGTGACGAGCTAAGGGTCTTCTGAGCCATGAGGAGGATTCCAAGCTGACGCTGCCGCTCATTTCGGTCGCCAAGTTTAAATCCGGCGGGGGGCAGAAGTACATGTACCTTCAGGTCCTTGAGACTGCGGCGCTCGCGGCCGCCGCTCTTGCGCTCGCGCTTGTAATATTCTTAGTCTCGAGAACTCCCAGGGTCCGTCAGTCAACGGCGCCGCGGGAGGGCGAGTACACGCCGGGCGAGCGCGAGATACTCGAACAGCTCGCCGAATTGAGAGAAAGAGTTGAAAGAATAATCCCGCCCTACGGGCGTGTTGGTTATGTGCCGCCGTCGCTGGAGGAAATTAGAGACCTGCTCGGCTTTACTTACATAAAACTCGGCAGTGAAGAAGTGGGAGACAGGCCACAGGGTCTGGAGAGATTCGAGGAATTGAACGCCGATTTTATTCAGGCGCGGACCGGCGACGTGTATGTCTATGTAGTGAGGCGCGGCGAGAAAAAGCTCGTGGCCGCCGGGCGTCAGTACCTTGACTATCTCACTGCCCGCTTTCTTTACGAGGCGCTTGACTACATCTAGCAGTCTCGGCCGTCAGGTCGCGCTCGTAGACCTCGCCCAGGGGAGCCCTCTCGCGGAACACCTGCGCCTCGTAAACGTACACCTTGGTGCCGGGTTCGAGCCAGCAGTCGCCCGGGAGCCACGCCTTAATGCACGCGTGCATGAGGAACTCCTCGGAGCTCCAGCACTCCTCGACCGCGACTTGCGGTAGTAGGAGGCCGGCGAAGGCGCCGCGCCTCACTACTATGCCGTGGCGGCCCACTTGTACGACCTCAGGGTACCTCCTCGGGCTCTCTCTCAGCTCCGCGAGCGGGCTGAGGATGCTGACCTCAAATACCACGCTCGGGAGCTCGCCGAGGCTCAGCGGGGGGAAGCGCGGGTCCTGGCAGCACGCGCCGATCGCACTGTAAACCGTGGCGTAGACGGTGTTCCTGTAGCCCTCGGGGTACCCGATGCAGCCCCGCAGCTCGTACCTACTCCCCCTCATGGCCTCTATTGTCGTGAACACGCCGTAGTTATCGCTCAGGAGGCGCTGCGGGGCATCTCCCGGCACCTCAACTCTGCCCGTTCTGAGGTACGTCTCGACGGCAGAGCGGGCGAGTCTGACGAGATACGCCCCTTCCTCTATTGAGTAGGGTCTAAACATTACAATGCACTGTAAGCGGCTTAATAAAGTGGTCCTGCCACCCGCCACCGTGCCGCGCTGCGCGGTCTGCGGGCGTGACGTGAACTTTAAGAGCGTGTCTTACATCAAGGAGGACGTGTTCGTGTGCAGAGAATGCTTCCCGCAGTACTACGTAAAGAATCTGTGCAGAGTTCTCGCCAGAAGACTGAGGGGGGAGAGCCCCCTAGCGTGCAACTTCTGCGCCTACAGGAAGCTGTGCGACGAGCACGTAACTAGGGTGTTTAAGGCAGTGTCCTAGCGCCTCCTCAGCAGCGCGATGAAAAAGCCTGGAGTGTCATGAACGTGCGGCAGGAATCTACGGCACTCGTTGCAGCCCCAGCCCGGCGCGCCGACGCCAAGCCCGGCGTCGAGAGGCTCTGCCCGGACGCGCTTTATCACACCCTCGTTCTCAATGAACGTGAGCGTGCACGTCGAGTACGCGACAACGGGGGCTATCTTAATTGCAACCCTCAGGAACTGCAGCTGGTATCTCGCGAGGGTTTTCGCCGCGTCGAGAGTCACCCTGTGGTAAATCTTCGGGCGCACGCCAATGTCTGTGCACGGGGGGTCCACGAGCGCCGCGCCGGCAGTGAGGCGTGAGAAGTCTCTGTCCACATACCTGCTGTCGTGGAGCAGTATGTCGACCATCTCCACTAGCCCGAGCCTCTCAACCTCGCGCTTGAGCTCCGCCATCTTTGGCGCGGACCTATCAAATGCCACTACTCTGTATCCCATTTGGGCCAGGTGAGTTGCTTTGCCTCCCGGCGCGGCGTTAAAGTCCACAATAAGGGAGCCCGGCGGCACTCCCGCCATGCGCACTGCATGGCCGACGGCTATTGCGGGGAGACTCTGGCTGTAGATCATTCCTGCCTGGTACTCTGGCAGGTCTCTTATCCTCGGCGTTTTGTAGAGTGAGTGCAGAACTCTGATGTAAAGCCCTCTTCTGAGCTTCACGGCCTCCTCGCTGTCCATCGCGGCAATTCCGTGCGCAACAACAACTCCACTCTCGGAGACCACGTTTACCTCCTCGCCCCGCCTCACGCAATCTGTCTTGACCACGCCCGGCGCGTATAGGTCAGCTCCGAGCATGACGCTCTCCGCAGCCCTCTTGTCGACCACCACGGCCTTCCGCGCGCTGGGTATGCGGAACGGGCCCCTGACGGGCATCCAGAGCGCGTCCTCGAAGTGCTCGTCTCTGTAGACCTCGAGACCCCTCGCGCTGAGTCTTTTCGCGAGCTCTCCCGGCGAGATCTTCACCGTGTTGACCCTCACGTAGTAACGAGAGGGGGGCTTGACAATGGCGCGGAACATGGCGTCTATTTCCGAGTCCGGCATGTACTCGAGCAAGTGCGCGTAGAGCGCGCGGTCTATCTCCACGCCGTAGAAATTCACCCAGCCGCCCTGACCTCCGGACGTCACAGCGCCCCCACTCTCTCGAGAAGCCTCTGCAAGCTCCTGTGAAGGGGCTGGAGCGCAATGCCGCGCTCGGTGATTATGCCGGTCACGTACTTCGGGGGCACGACGTCGAAGACGGGATTGTACGCAGCCACGTCTCTCAGCGTGACGTACAGCCTGCCGCGCTCTGTCATTGCCGTGCGCACCTCATCCGGGTCCCTCTCCTCTACGACCACGTCAGCTGCCCTGCTCCGAGCGTCTATTGTGCTCGTCGGGGCCGCCACGTAAAACGGAATCGCGAACTCGTGCGCCAGCACTGCCTCGTTAAGCGTGCCTATCTTGTTGAACACGTGGCCGTCGAGAAGAATTCTGTCCGCGCCGACTATAACTGCGCTCACCATCCGCCTGTACATGACAAAGCCAACGGCCGTGTCTGCCACGAGCGTGGCGGGGACGCCGTTTACGGCCAGCTCGTACACCGTGAGCCTGGCGCCCTGCTGCCACGGCCTCGTCTCGGGCACTATAACGCTTACGCGCTTGCCGAGCAGTCTGGCAACGTAAATTGGCGCAGTCGCCGTGCCAAGGCCTGTTCCTGTCGCCAGCCCGCCTGCATTGCATATTGTCAGGATAGTGTCGCCGTCCTCGAGGAGCTCGGCCCCGTACACGCCAATCCTCACCTCTGCCTCGAGCTCCTCCTCGAAGATTTTCCTCGCCTCCTCTTCGAGACCCTCTTTCAGCTCCCCGACGTGTGACGTCCGCGACGCCAGCTCGAGCGCCCTGCTGTACATGCGGTCCAGCGACCAGAAGAGGTTGACGGCAGTGGGTCTGGTTCTCGACAGAACCTCTCGCGTGCCCTTGAGCGCGTCGAGAGCCTCGCTCACGCTCTTGACGTCTCTCTCGACGAGCGCGAGCACCATGCCGAAGGCGGCAGCTATGCCTATTGCCGGAGCCCCGCGGACGACCATATTGCGGATGGCGTCGGCCACGTCGCTGACAGTTTTCGCCTCCACGTATCTGGTCTCGAACGGGAGGAGTCTCTGGTCAAGAAGTATCAGCCTGTCACCCTGCCACTTTATCGGTATGACTCTCGGCCTGAACTCCTGCTTTATGCTCTCCACCAGCTTCTGCACGCTCGGCGCAGCCGCGCCGGTCATTTAATGCTTTGGTCGCGCCCTCCAGGTTGAGAGCCCGGCCGCAGAGCACGGGCATTAGCCTCGCCAGCCTCGCGGCTGAGGCAAGCAGCTCGTAACTCCTGGCCTCCCGCGGCAGTTTGCTGAATAGTTCCTCGCAGTTTAGCCTCTCGCAGAGGCACTGCGCGTCAGGACAGCCCTCAATCGCCTCTAGCTCTTTATCGCCAAGGTTGGCCATCACGGCTGCCAGCGTGGCGAGAAACCGCGCGAGGGAATTCGCGAGCGCCGCGTAAAGGTCATCTATTGACAAGAAGACGTAGTCGGGGAGCAAGATGACCTCCACGCCGAGCTCTCTGGCGAGCTGGCGGGCCCCCTCGTCCGCGTAGCCGCGCGCTATGACGAGAGGCTTGGCGCCCAGCAGCTTGGCGTTCACGTATGCCTGCCTCACTCCAGCAATGTCCACCCTCCCCGCCTTTACCTCTACTGCGTAGGCCTCTCCCCTTTCGTTAACTGCGAGTATGTCAACCTCGCCGACCTCGACTCCGTTGCGGTACACTTTATGCCGCACTGCCCTCGGGTACAGCCCGAGGGCAGGCAGCAAGTCAACCACGTAGCGCTCAAACCTCGCACCCATGCCGGGCGCACGGCATGAGATTAAAAATGCCGGCTACCGGCGGCACGCGCCCGGCTCCAGTACCGCATCTGCCGCGATTAGCGCCCTCACCAGCGACTCAACAATCTCTCCGCCTCCAAGTCTGACTAGCCTCACGCGGCCGACCCTTCTCTCTTCGACTAGCCCGTACTGCACGAGCACTTGCAGGCTCTGCAGCAGCCTGCCGTAGTTCGTCTTAAGGCTCCTTGCGAGCTCGGACGCGCAGGCCTCGCCCATGCTCCAGAGCGCCAGCAGTATGCGTATTCTCAGCGGCGACCCGAGGACTCTCTCCACGACCATCAACCCAGCTCCCTCTCTAGCAGTCTCACTAGCACGGCCTCTAGGGTGTCGAGAGGCTCCGTGCCTATTGATATTAGCGTGGTCCTCCCGCGCAGCCCCTCGCCGCGCCTGTTGTGCCTTGTCTCTATAATGCCCTTCGCTCTCAAGCCGTTGAGGTACGACCATAGCTGGCTGTGAACTCTGGGCCTCTCCCCGTACTCCTCACACACAAGTCTGTACATCTCCTCCGTCTCTCCGAATGTGACGTAAGGCGCGCGTGACGCCTTTAACGACCTGACAATTGCCAGCAAGAATAGCTTTTCGTGAAGCGACAGCCCGGCGAGGACTTCCTCCGAGATGCCGAAGAGGACCTCCTTGGACGACCTCCTGACATCCTCTGGCATTATCTGCCTCCTGCCGCTCTGCTGCGCCACGTAGGCGGCGCGGTAGAGTATGTCTATTGCGAGTCTCGCGTCCCCCCTGCTTGCGTCATGAGGGCTCTGCGCGCCTGTTATGTCGGCGATCATCTGCAGCACGCCGTCGCTGTAGGACCCGTCCGCCAGACCCATCTGGGCCCTGTCGAGAAGTATGTCGAAGATCTGCTCCTTCGTGTATGGCGTGAAGCGTATTACTGCGCTGCCCATTATGCCGCGTGTTGACGGGTCCAGGCTGCTCAGCATCGTATCGCTGTGGCCTATTAGGGCGAGCGCGACCCTGAAGGCGCCCAGCTTGTCGGCCTCCTGGCCGAGCCTTATGAATGTTGAGAGTATGTCGGGCGGGATGTTGAAGGCGTCGTCGAGCACGAGCAGCATGTACAGATCCCTGTCACGCATCTGTTCGATGAGCAACGACAGAAACTCATCCCTGCTCAATCCCCGACGCGGGAATGGTATTTCGAGAGATTTTGCTATCTCAACAACAATTGACGTGAAGTTCCTATACATGAAGCCATTTATATATACGAATTTTGCCATTGCACTATTTCTAGTCATCTCCCAGAACTTTTTAATTATTGCAGTCTTGCCGGTGCCCGCCCTGCCTATCAGGACGACTCTCGGGTAGTGCCTGCCTGGATTGCACAGCCAGCCTCTTAGCATTGCGTCAAGCTGTCTAAACTGCCCGTCCCTGTGGAGAAGCCTCGGCGGTATGTAGCTCGGCGAGAATACAGTCTCGTTAATTATGATTGTTGAGGCCACGCTCAATTTCGGCGCTGTATATAAATACTTTCAGCGCACACGTGCGCTGCGCAGCAAGTGTTGACAGAAATTTTCAATCAACCCTACGTACAAAGAATAACTCGCCGATCTTGACAACGACGCAGCTGCCGCAGTCCGGCCTCTCGCGGGAAACGCCGTCAAAGTACTCGGTGCCGCGGACAAGCGCCTTGAAGTACTTCAGGCCCATGCACTTGTCAAGGGCGTCTGAGGGGGCGTACACGTAAACTCTGCCGACCGCGAGAGCCTCGCACCTCACGCCAGAGTTGTAATAGTACAGGCAGTCGCAGAGATCCCTCGCAACGGCGCCCTCCTTCTTCGGCAGAGTCTTGACTACTACGTGCCTAAAGGCGGGGTTCAAGCTCAGGGCAGTAGCTCCTTTAAGTCCACCGCGCTCATATTCAGCGCCTTGCGCAGCCTCTCCACGATCTGCGGGTTCCTCTTTGCGAGCGCCGAGAGGACGTATATCAGCTCGGACTTGACTAGCGACTTCGACGCGTGAACGCCCTGCGCGATGTATTCGACGAGCGCGTCGCGCCGCCTCCGCGCCTCCTTAGTCCTTGCCAGTATGAGCAGCCTCTGCGGGAATCCGTACCTTATGAAGGGTGGCAGCCTCGGCTTGCTCCTTACCTGCGACACGCCGCCCAGCGCAAGCTCGAGCGCGTACGGCAAGAGCTCCCACTCCTGCGCTCTCTTAATCCTGCCTATTATCACGTCGGCCTTGCTCAGCCTGTCAAGGGCCTCGGAGGATGCCTCCACGTCCCTGTATACCACTGGTATGCTCTCTAGCGCCCACATTAAATACTGCTCCCAGTCAAACGACGGGTTGAAAGACACGGCGCGGGCCCCGTCAAACCACCTGGCCCTGTAAACGCGGTCCAGAATTTCAAACATTGAGAGCTGCGGGTTCCTCTCCCCGACGCGCTTTATGTCGTCCACCACGAGCACTCTCCTCCCGCTCAACAGCATCTGCAGGTCATTTACGGCGGCCCGTAAGTCGCCGAGCGAGGACCTCGCAATGCTCCTCAGTGCCTCCTCCTCGCACTTAGCGCCCTCGCTGGCGCAAATCCTCCTGAGCAGCTCGACAATCTCGTCCTCAGAGAGCCGCCTGAGGCTCACGAGCAGCGACATGTCTCTGAGCGGCCTGAACTTCGGGTCGTAGGGATTGTTCGCGGTCATAACGATGGGCACCCTCGCCGACTCTATTATCTCGATAATCGTCTCGAGCCCTCCGAGATCCTCCCTGACGTGAAGCCCGTCCACTTCGTCGAACAGCACAAGCTTCCCCTCGTGCCCGAAGAGCGGCGCCTCCTTAAGCCCCCTCCCGACGACCTGCCTCAGCCTCTCTGCCGACCTGACATCGCTCGCGTTGAGCTCTATAAGCTCGTAGTTTATCTCTCTAGCGAGCGCGTGCACGAGAGTCGTTTTGCCTATGCCGGGAGGCCCCGCCAGCAGAACGGCCTTCGCGTCCAGAACCTCCCTGTCGCGTAGCTTTGCCCACCGCGAGCAGAACTCCCTCGGTGCCCTGAACTTGCCGCAAATCCACGATGCCAGCTTGTGCTTGGCCTCCTCCTGGTTCACAACCTCGCCGAATGACTTCGGGCGATACTTCTCGGTCCAGGGTAGCGTCATTGCTTTTTCCTGAGGGGATGCGTCTGCCTGACTCTCCTCCCTATCGCGCCCACCCTGGCGAGCAGGTATGTCATCTGGATCTCCTCGTCTGCCCCTTGCGTCAGCCTGTAATCAGTGTCTGCGAGCACCTCCGCTATTTCTGCCTTCACGTCGTCGTCAAGCTGCGACCTGATGAGCTCGCGCAGCAGCATCTTTATTATGTCGGCGCCGGCCACTCCCTTCAGATACATCAGCTCTCTTAGCTTGTCGCGAGCCTTGATGAGATCTCCCGCGAGAGCGAGATTCAGCAGCTCTGCCACCTCTGCCGGCCTGATAACGGCCGCGGCCGACGCGACCGCGCCGGCGTCCACGATCTTGCTCGCCGCGGCGGCCACCTGCAGCAGGTTTATGGCCCTGCGCATGTCGCCCTCGGAGAGCTCGTATATCAGGTCTATGGCGTCGTCCTTCAGCTCAACGCCCTCGCTCTTGGCGATGTACCTCAGCCTCTCTGCCATGAGCTTCCGCGGGAGCGGCGAGAAGCGGAAGACGGCGCACCTGGAAATTATGGGGTCTATAATTCGCGAGACGTAGTTCGCCAGCAGCACGAACCTCGCGTTCTGGGCGTACATTTCCATTATCCTCCTCAGTGCCTGCTGCGCGTCTCCGGTCATGTTGTCCGCCTCGTCGAGAATGACGAGCTTGAACGGCGCGCCGCCAGGCGGCGCAGTCCTGGCGAACTCCTTGACCCTCTCCCTTATCACGTTTATCCCCCTCTCGTCGCTGGCGTTCAGCTCCAGCGCGCACTCCCTCCACATACTGCCGTAGAGCTCCCTCGCGAGGGCAAGCGCGACTGTCGTCTTGCCAGTGCCGGGCGGGCCGTAGAAGAGCAGGTGGGGCACGCTGCCCGACCTCACGAGCTCCCTCAGCCTCGCCTTGACCTCCTCCAGGTCTGCCACCTCGTCGAGAGACCTCGGCCTGTACTTCTCGAACCAGAAGAGCTCTGAGGTCACGTAAAGCTCCGAGCCCCTTATTAAGAGGTTAGCGCGATGCGGCAGCTATTCGCTCTAGCTCGTCGCGCTTCCTAACAGCGTGGCTCTTGGGGTCATTAGCCGCCGCAGCTATGATTTCATCAGCCAGGCACTCCTCCACCGGCTTGGGGTTGTTGAACGCGCACAGCCTGGCGCCCTCGGCAAGCCAGCGGAGCGCGAGGTCGAGCCTTCTCTGTGGGGACACGTCCACCGAGACCGTGTAGGCGATGCCGCCCATTATTATTCTCGTGACCTCCTCCCGCGGCGCCGTGTTAACTATGGCGTCGACGAGCACTTGCAGCGGGCTGCGCCCGGTCTTGAGGTGAATTATATCGAATGCGCGCCTCACAATATTATAGGCCTTGTGTTTCTTCCCGGTGTTCCTGCCCGGCCTCATTAGTAAATTCACCAGCCTCTCCACGAGTGGGATCTTGGCCTTGCCGAACCTGCGCTTTTGATAGCGCCCCTCGGTGTGCGGCAGGATCACGGGCTTGAGGCAGATGTACCTCCTCAGCCCTGGGTCTCTCACCACCACGCCCTCGTAGCTCCACTTGCCGAAGAGCAACAGCGGCTTGCCGTCAAGCGTCTTCAGATCGCGCGGGCACTCCTCCACCACCGGCACGTCGCCTATCCACTCGACCCTCGCATCCCTAGACAGCTGCTCGCCGAACATTCTCCAGAACCTCTCCTTGCCGGGATCGAGGGACCCGCCGGCCTCCTGGGACACCCCCCCGTCTGGCTCCCTCTTATAAGGCTTTCCTGGGGCCGGCACGCGCGGCTAAAGGCCTAAAAGCGCGTGCAGAGGCCGTGGCAGCCGATGAGCTAGGTCAGAGGATCCGACGCGTGATGACGGGCACGGAAGCGAGGCCTCGCGGCGGTGGAGAGACCGCAGTGATGAAGACGGGATATGTTGACCTGTGAAGAGAGGATCCCGGCTGATTAAAGCGTTGGCAGGTAGGTTATCGGCATCAGCGACTCTCTGACAGGCCCCTTGACCACCACGCCGACTTTTGGCACGATTTCAATCTCGTAGACCCCGGGATTGACGGGGCTCCAGCGCATTTTGCGTATGAACATCACTCGCTTGAAGGCCCCCTCGCGCGACTTGGCTATTCCGAGCACGAACACGCCCGCGGCGAGGAACTCCTCAACGCCGTACCTGCTTATCGCGCCGGATCCAGAGGGTATTTCCGTGGT
The DNA here is from genome assembly GCA_020833025.1 of Thermoproteaceae archaeon. Lineage (GTDB taxonomy): Archaea > Thermoproteota > Thermoprotei > Thermoproteales > Thermoproteaceae > Pyrobaculum. Next base: position 21,026 of record JAJHRB010000009.1, read on the forward strand.
GATGATATTCGTGGCGCCTACCTCCCTCTCAATGCTCATGACGAGGACCCTGATGTACTCTCTCAGTACCTGCACGTCCTTCTCCAGCGTCACGAGCGGCGCTATTGGGTCTATCACCAGTCTCTGGGCATTTAGCGCGGCGACGTACTCGCGAATTGACTCGACGAGCGACTTCGCAATTGCGGTCGGGTCCTTCTCTCTAATGCGCTCCACCAGGTCCATCTCAGGCACGAGCACCTCGAGAAGGCCCTTGGACCTGAGCTCCTCCAGGTCCCAGCCGAACCTCCTGGCGCCCTCGACAAGCTGCTCGTAAGTCTCGTCTACCGATATGTAAATTCCGGGCTCCCCGTGCTTCAGCGCTCCCTGTACGAGAAACGTCAGCGCCGTCAGCGTCTTTGCAGTGCCCGTCTCGCCCGATATTAAGTACGTCCTGCCTCTGATAAGCCCGCCGCCTATTATCCCGTCGAGGCCCTCTATCCCTGTGGGGACTGTATCGTAGTACAGCCCGCGGTCGCCCATTGCCACGTAATACGCGGCAGTTAAAATACTCTTCTTATATTGACCGCCGCACGCTTTCTTAAATGAAAGCCGCGCTGGAGGAGAGAGTGATGAGCCTCAACAAGCTGAGGCTGTACGTCGCGATCGAGTCGACGAATCCAGAGGTGAGCCGCGAGATGGGCGGCTTCCTCTCCGAGGCGCTGATAAAGCCCGTCGAGATAAGGACGGGTACTATGAACATCGCCGTCACCTTCTTGTGGAGCCTGCTTAGCCGCGTCGCCAGGCAGCTTGAGGAAGCCGGCGAGCAGGTCGTGGACGTGGAGTTCGCCGACGACAAGACGGTTATAGTGACCAAGGGCGGGCACGTCATAAGCATAGTGACAAGAGTCAAGCACAACCAGTACGTCTCAGAGGTTGAGGGTATCGTCAACATAGACGAGTCCCCGTTCAGGGTCGAGGACTACTAGCCCTCCTGCGCTCGCGCTTGACGGCGACCTCACGCTTGAGCCTGTTGACAACCTCCATCGCGACGGGGAACGCCGCCTCCCTGTTCCTGGCGGCGACAAAAACCACCGTGATTATGTCGCCGGGCTTCAGCGCGCCCGCCGCTAGGTAGATCCTCACGTCGAGCACGCCCTCCTGGCCCAGCGCCCATCTCCGCACCTCGTCAATTTTGAGGGACGCATCCGGCGGCGGCGCGAGCTCGAGCGACTCCACCTCCTCGCCGTTCACGCGGCCCTTGACGTAGCCGATGAACGCCACGATGCAGCCGCCTCCCAGCGGCGCCGTGCGCCTCGCGATGTTCACAATCTCCTCGTTGAAGTTCAGCGACAGCCCTCCTCCGGCTGCCGGCATGGCGGCTCCCGCGCCGGCCTTTAAAAGGGATGGTATCAGCTGTAATACCAGTCTTCGCCTGTCGGCGATCAGGGTCGCCCTCACCTAGTACTGCCCGTCTCTTGGGCATGTTTTATATTCACGCCTGCCAGTGAGAGCTGTGAGCGCCAGGGCGCTGTTTCCCAAGGGCAAGGAGCCGCGTTACGTCTTCGAGGTGCTGATAGGAATGCTGCCGGAGGCGGCGCTGGTGTTCTCCCACGACGGGATAGGCCTCAAGGCGCTCGACCCATCAAAGACCGCGCTCTTCAGTCTGACATTCCACGCGAGCGCGCTCGAGGATTACTTCATCACCGAGGAGGTGAAAATCGGGCTTGTGTTCACAGCCATAAAGGACGTGATCAAGAGAATAGGCACAACCGAAAAGGTGGAGTTCGAGGTAGACAGGGAGAGGAACAGGTTCTCGATATACATATACCCCAAGAGGGGAAAGGAGGCTGGACTCCTCCGGCGCTTCTCATTCCCCATAATCAATATCGCCGAGGAGGAGGTGCCTGAGATATCGCTGGACTTCAGCGCCTCCGCCGAGCTCGATGCCGGCGCATTTGACGACGTGCTCTCGATGATGGGAGAGGTGTCAGACTGGGTTCAGATCACCGTGACCCCCAACAGCGTGGTGTTCAGAAGCGCGGGCGAGGGAGGCAAGGCCGCGGAGGCAGAGCTCACGCAGGACAGCGAGGCGCTTCTGAGCGTTTCCGCAGGGGAGGCCGTGTCCGCCAGGTACAGCCTCGACATGCTTAAGGACATAAGCAGCAAGATGAGGGGCGCGTCGAAGCGCGTCAAACTGGAACTATCCGCGAACAAGCCGCTCAGGCTCACGTACGAGTTCTCGACGGGAGTCCTCAGCGCGGTGATAGCGCCGAGAGTTGACTAATAAACCCGCGCGCGCTCGAGCGCGGGTGATGTGGGCTGGTATTGCCGAGCCGGTGAGGACAGACACCAAGGCTGAGCCGGCGCGAGGGGCAGAAAAACCCCGATTTGGCTCAAGCCCGAGCCCCGGCCTCGGCCGGCCCTAGCCGTCGCCTCGACCACGTACCACGGCCACGCGGGCATGCCCATCCCGCCCCACCTCACCCACGTCGCGTGCTTCGGCGCGTAGAGCCAAGCCACGAACGCCGCATCGTACTCGAGCGGCAGGCTGCTCAGAACTGCCCTGACTGGCCCGGGCCTTGCCGCTGGCGGCACGCCTTCCTGATGCTCTTAAACGGCGTGACTGCGTCCGCCACTTCCTCGCGCGCCTGGCAGCCGCTGTACATCGACGTCCTTGCCAGAACTATAAAGTCCCTGGCGTGCTCCACCGGGTATGCCCAGTAGCCCCACCCGGCCGCGAAGGAGCTGAGGCACGACCCCGGACGGACCTGCTCCTGCCCCATGTACCAGTGGAACGAGATGCCCTGATTCGGCCAGTAGCCGGCAAAAAAGCCGTCGCCCGTGACGGCGCACACCGCCATCGACGTGTTGGCGCACTTCCAGCCGAACCTCACGTGGAGGCCTCCTGCCGGCACTGGCGTGCGGATGTTAGTAGCCTCCCCTTACCTCGCTCGCGTTGTACCAGCTGTCGGTCCTACCCGACGTGAAGGCGTAAGTCGCGTTAACGGGCACGGGCGCTCGCACGATGTAGCTCAGCGGCACGACCTACGTGGTCCCGTTCACGCTGAGCAGCACGGCGCGCTCGTGTGCCGTCGGCGCGGCGTCTCTGGGCGCCGCGACGCGCACCATGAGCGTCGCGCTCTGGCGCGGCCTAACTGTGGCGCTGGCGGGCCTCACCTCCACGTCGCTGGCAGGCAGCAGCCTCTGGCTCCCGGTCAACTTGACGCAAAGTCTCGCCACGGGCACCTCGACTGCCGTGTGCAGCTGGTACCCGAAGTTAATAGCCGCCACCTTGCCCGGCGAGGGTTTGCCGTCGCCGTTCAGGTCCTCCCAGCAGCTCTTCGGGGTCAACGGGAGCGGCGTGGTGATAGCCGTCGTGAACGCCGGAGTTGACTACGGCCGCCCGGACCTCCAGAACGCGCTGGCGTGGCCTGTCACGCCGCGGCGGCCAGCGCGGCGGGCGCCAGCACTAGCAGCTGGCGCGGTCTCGCACGGCCGGCATACTAGGCTCCGGGCTTGTTCTTTTAATCTTTTGGCAGTAATGTTTGTGCACGTGAAGATGTCAATTGTCATTAGGGGGGACCTGAGGATCTCGTGCGGGAAGGCCGCGGCGCAGGCAGGCCACGCTGCGGTTGAGTGCGTGATGCTGGCGCTGAGGGGCGAGGGAAGGTGGCGCGAGTGGCTCGAGCAGTGGCTGGGCGGGGGGCAGAAGAAGGTGGTCCTTGCTGCGGAGGGCCCTGAGCACCTCCACGAGCTCCACAACATGGCGAGGTCGCTAGGCCTCCCGACTGCAGTGATTGTCGACGCAGGGCTCACGGAAGTGCCGCCGGGAACGCCAACGGCAGTCTGCATCGGCCCGGCGCCGGACGAGCTCGTGGACGCGGTCACGGGGGCGCTAAGGCTATATAGGCAGCCCGCCTAGGCGGCGTGAGGCTGGCGTATGCATACGCGGGCTTCTCGCTCGCGCTCGCAGCGTACTTCCTGTACTTGACGGCCGGCGGTCTGAGAACGCCAGAAGTGCCGCTGGGCGCCGCCCGCGTTGACCTCTTTGCAATCGCAATCGCGGCATATGCGATCTTCACGGTTTACTTTGTCTACTCGCTCACACGGAGACGTACTTAATAAACTCGCCGCCCCCGACCCTGGCCCTCACCTCGTCCAGCGACTTGAACGCCCCCAGCACCGCGTCGAGCCTCTCCCGGCTCATGCCTGACAGGCACCTCAGCACGCGCTTGCCCGCTGCGTTTAGGTTCACGGGGGCAGCGCGAGGGCGCTCCTCGAGCCGTGATCGACCACGACGACGTCGATGAACCTCCCAACGCGCGCCGGTATGTAGACCAGCAGCGGGTAGGAGCCGACTTGCCTCGCGTGAGTCCCGCCGTGGTAGTGCACCTCGGTGTAGAACTCCCTCAGCACGGTGCCGCGCAGCACGGCCCTCCGCAGCATCTCCCTGTCGAAGAACTCCCCCACCAACCGCTTGAACTGGCAGAAGTGCCGCCCATGCCTCCTGAGGTTGGCGTGCATCCTCCTCGCGAGGGGCCACAGGCGCGACGAGAGGAGCGCGAGCGCTTGCCTTATGTTGACGCGCCTGACGAGAAGCCCGCGCTCTAGCACCTGCCTTAGGAACTCGACGCTCAGGCGGTATGTCTCTGCGGTCTCGCCGGGAGACCCGCGACGAAGTTCGCGCCTGCCAGGAGGCGCGGCATGCCGTTGTGCTCCCTCGCGGAGCCGTACTTGGTGAAGATCTTAGCGACCTCGAGGGCCTCCTCGGGCTGCGCCTTCAGGTTTTAATGACCCGCGGATCTGTCATCTAGACCTCAGCGCCGTCACGTTCCCCGGCGTGCAGTACTCCACCAGCAGCTCCACGATCTCGACGGACTCAGCCCTTCACCGGCGACGGCTCCCGGGTTGACATTGTCTATGTGAAGGGTCTTGAAGCCAGGCGCTGCGTTTCTGACGCCCATGAGAAGCCTTTCTACTGCCTCGGGGTTTAGGAGCTGGAACTCCTCGCGCCCGACGTCCTCCGCCATGTAGGCGTAGAAGTCAGCCTGGCGGCCGAGCCCGAAGTGCACGATGCCGGCGCTGTAAAGTGCCTCGACCTCTCTGACGATTCCCTCGACGGGCCTCATGATGACGGGCCTGCTGACAACTGTAGCGCAGAAGGAGCACCCGCCGGTGACGTATCTCGGGCACGAGTGATAGGTCTCGAGCTCGACTGTGAGGTTGCGCCCGTAATTCGAGTGCTGAGCTACAATCGCCGCGCCGAGCCTGGCGAACTCGTCGACCAGCTTGAAGTCCCTGTGTCTCTCTAACGGGTCTACTCTCTCGGGGCCGCCGGCGAGGAGCCTGTATACGACGAGGTCGGACCCCCGACGGCCACGATGTTGTAATAGGCGCGGAATTTGTGCGGGGGGACCGCCGCGCTCTCGCCCGCGGCGCCGTACTCAAACCTCGCGACGGGCCTACCGAGAATCTTGACGGGCCCTCGAGCCGCCTCACATTCACTATCTCGTCGAGAGTCATTGGAGTCCCCCGAGGTACTTTCCAGGCGTCGTCACGCCCGCCACCACAACAATCACGTCGTGCCCGGCGAGAAGTCTCGGCGAGCCAGGCCAGTCGCCTCGGAGCTGGTCTATTGTGAAGTACCTCACCCCGCCCGCGCCGGCGAGCATCACCGCGCCCGCGGCGTACCTGGCGTAGACGTCGGGGTAGGGCGGCACGCCGAGACCGGCCGGCTCGTCTTTATAGCCGTCGACTATGGCCACGCGCACGCTACCTTGCTAGCCCCAGCGCGGATTAAAGAATTTTTTAGCACGCGCAGGTGGCGGGACGTGGTCAAGCTCCCGTTCTGCGAGTTTTGTGTCAGGACGCGGCTGCTGTGCCACAGGTGTCAGTCGCTCATTGACGGCGGTGAGTACCAGTGGCTGGACGTCGAGGTCTCGGCCGCGCTCCTGGCGGCGGGGCAGAGAGTAGGCGCGCAGGACCTCGAGTACGTGAAGTCCTACGACATTGGGGACCTAGTTGTCGTGCTCATGAGGAACGCCAAGAAGCTCTCGCGCAGCGCGCACGCCGCCCTCGAGAGGGAGCTCTCGGCGGCGCTGAGGAGGGGCGCGCGCGTGATAGAGTACGGCGGCATGAACGAGGTGGTCGCGCAGCTAATATCGCCGGCCAGGCTCCTGACAATATCCACCTCGTGGCTGCCCGACGGCACGACCGAGACCACCATCAAGATACCGGCCAGGGAGTCCAGGAAACTGCCAATAAGGCCGGAGGCCCTGCAGGCCGTCATAAGCAAGATATTCAGCGTGAGGGTCAAGGTAGAGCTCGTCCGCGAGAGGGAGCTAAGAGCATAGATTTTTCGGCCTTCCGCCCTCTCAGCGTGCTGCCGAAGAAGACCCACTGGTCCGGCGATATAGTGCCAGAGCTGCACGGCAAGGAGGTCGTCGTGGCAGGATGGGTGTGGGAGCTAAGAGACCTCGGGAGGGTAAAGTTCATCGTGCTGAGGGACAGAGAGGGCTTTGTCCAGATAACGCTGAAAGCCGGCAGGACGCCAGAGCGGCTCCTCGCCACATTCTCGGAGCTCGGCAAGGAGGACGCCATAGCTGTGAGGGGGATCGTCGAGGCGAGCAAGATCGCGCGGAGGGGCGTGGAGATATTCCCGGTCGAGATCTGGGTGCTCAACAAGGCAAGGCCGCTGCCGATAGACATCTGGTCCGAGACGCCGGATCTCGCCACGAGGCTTAGGTGGCGCTCTGTCGACTTAAAGAGGCCCAGTAACCTCGCCCTGTTCACCGCGGCGTCCAAAATCCTGCGCGAGATAAGAGAAGTGCTGTACGGGGAGGGATTTGTCGAGGTCTTCACGCCGAAAATCATCGCGACGAGCACTGAGGGCGGCGCCGACCTCTTCCCGTTAATGTACTTTGAAAGGGTGGCGTATCTCTCGCAGAGCCCGCAGCTCTACAAGGAGCAGCTCACGGCGTCTCTGGAGAGGGTGTTTGAGGTGGGCCCTGCCTTCAGGGCGGAGAGGCACAACACGAACTACCACCTCAACGAGTTCACCTCGGTGGACGCTGAGGCGGCATTTATGGACTACTGGGACATGATACAACTGCTGGAGAGAATACTCGGGCGCATCGCCCGGCTCCTATCGCGAGAGGAGCCGCGGCTCAGGGAGGTGGGGCTGGCGCCGAGGCTGACAGAGCTCGGGAGTGTGCCGAGAGTCGACTACGACGAGGCCGTGGACGCGCTGCAGAGAGCGGGCTACAGCGTGAGACGGGGCGACGATCTGACGGTCGAGATGCAGAAGGCCCTGACAAAGTACTACGGGCCCGCTTACTTCATAGTTCACTTCCCGGCGCTGCTGAGGCCGTTTTACACTAAGCGGAAGGACGGCGAGAGGACCGAGTCCTACGACCTTGTAATCAATGGCATTGAGGTTGCCTCCGGCTCGACGAGAATTCACAAGCGCGACGAGCTCGAGGAGGAAATGAAAGTAAGGGGGCTCGACCCCAGGCTCTTCGAGAGCCACCTGTCAATTTTCGATCTCGGCATGCCGCCGCACGCGGGCTTCGGGCTGGGCTTTAACAGGCTGTTAATGGCGCTGCTCGGTCTGGAGAACGTGCGGCAGGCAACGCTGTACCCGCGCGACCGCTACCGCCTGGAGCCCTAATCCTCGCGGAGCGGCACGAAGAGCACTGGCGTTATTGGCGTTTTCCTGACCCTGCTTCCCTCTCTCACGACGCGATAGAGCATCTGGCCGGCGCGCTCCTCGAGCGGAATGACCATCACGCCGCCATCCCTCATCTGCTCCACCAGCGGCTCGGGTATTCTGGTGGCGGCTGCCGTCACTATTATTGCGTCAAAGGGGGCATACTGCGCGAGCCCCCTGCGCCCGTTGCCGTGGAACACCTCGACCACGCCCCAGTACCCGAGACGCTCTAGGTTCTGCGCGGCATATATTGCAAGCTCCTTGACCCTCTCAATTGTGTAGACCTTGCCGCGCCTCTCTATTGCCTCTGCGCAGACCGCGGCGTGGTAGCCGGAGCCGGTCCCCACCTCGAGCACCCTCATCCAGGGCCTCGGGTCTATGAGCTCGCACATCATTGCAACCATGTGGGGCGCCGATATCGTGGCACCGGCAAACAGCGGCAGCGGCCTGTCCTCGTAGGCCATCATTCTGTACTCGGGCATCACGAATTCCTCACGCGGGACGGAGAGCATGGCGCGCTTGACGCGCTCCGACCTTATGATGCCCTCGCGCTCGAGCTCCTCTACAAGCCTGTGCAGCGCTCTGCTAGAAGAATGCATTAAGCGATGACGTTCTGAGCCTCACTACTGCGCGCCTCAGCCTTTCAATCGCCCTTGCGACTCTGTCCTCGCCGAAGTCCCTCTCCGCGACCAGAAACTCTGCGAGCTTGCTCTCGTCCGGCTGTCTGACCTCCGCGGCAAAGTTGTCGGTGGCAGGCGGGCTCAGGAAGAATTTCTTTATCTCAAGCGGGTTTGCCGGAAACGACACCCCGCGCAGCGCGGTCTCAAGCAGTCTCTCCAGCGAGCCGAACTCTTGCACCAGCTTGAGTGCTTTCTGCGGCCCAATGCCCGGCACGCCGTCTGGGTTGTAGTCTGTCCCGAGCAGGATTGCTAGGTCTATCAGCTGCTCGCGGCTCCTCAGCCGCAGCGACTTGAGCACCGCGTCGAGCTCAATAACCTCGGGCGACACCTCGACGAGCTTGCCGCCAACCCTCCGCCTCTGCGTAACTGCGAGGTTCCTGACGAGCCTCGGCGCGCCGAAGAGCAGGGAGTCGTAGTCCTGGCTCCCCGCGGCCCAGCAAACGCCCCTGCGCGCCATGTATGCGGCCTGCGCCTCGCCCTCGCTGGGGGCCTGGACCCACGGCACGCCCATGTATGTCAGCAGCCTCTTAGCGTCCTCGACCATCTCGCTGGTGAGGAACGTAACGCGCTTGAAGTACTTCGCAGCCTCGTCCCTCCTCCCCTCCCTGACGGCCTTAAGGGCCTCTAGAAGCGCCCTCTCCTTAGTGCGCCTCCTCCCCTCAATCTCCGCTAGCTTGAACTCGGGCGGCTTGCCGTCAAAGACGTAAACTGGCTTTATCCCGGCCTCCAGCAGGTTGATCGTGCGGTAAAAGAGCCCGGAGAGGTGGCTCGTGACCCTCCCCCTGCGGTCCATTAGTGGGGTGCCGTCCGGCTGCCTGATAGAGGCCAGGAACTGGTACATAGCGTTGTATGCGTCCAGCGCGATGCACCTCCCGGCAAGGCTCTCGAGCTTGATTTCGCGCCTCGCCTCCCTGCCTATGAGCTTGCCCAGCTCCGTGACCCCCATGACGCCGCTACCTCCGCCGGGAGATCTGGAACACGTCCCGCCCCTCCCGCTTGACTCTCCTCACGTAAACCTTCTTGTGTATCTCGAGCGCTATCAGTGCCCTGGCTAGCTCCTCGTCGGACACCTGCATGTTAAGGCGCTTCAAGAGCGCCTTTATGTCGTCGCTCGTAATAATCTCCTGCCTCTTCAGCAGCATGTCTATGAGGTTGCCGATTATCGTTACTATCATAGATACAGCGGCTGCGCGGCTCTGGCTCTCTCGACGGCGCTCAAGCGCCGGGCGCGCTCAAGCCACGACTCGTAAAACTTCAGCATGTCGGGCATTATTGACGGACTGACCTTCTTCAGAGCCTCCTCGAAGTGTCTCATCGCCACCTCCCTGGCGTTTATGTCCTCGCGCAGTGCCAGAAACGTAGCCTCCTTCACTAGCAGCTCGAGGTCCGCCCCCGTGTACCCCTCCGTCCTTCTGGCCAGCTCCTCCAGGTCCACGTCCTTAGCGAGCGGCGTAGTTCTAGTGTGAATAAGCAGTACCTCCAGCCTCGCCCTGTAGTCCGGCGGCGGGACGTAGATCAGCCTGTCGAACCTGCCGGGCCTCAACAGCGCCGGGTCGAGAATGTCCGGCCTGTTCGTCGCGGCTATGACAACCACATTCTCCAGCGTCTTTATCCCGTCCATTTCGGTCAGCAGCTGCGCCACAACGCGCTCGCTCACTAATGAGTCCCCGCCCAGACCCCTCGCCGGCGCTATCGCGTCTACCTCGTCGAAGAACACGACGCACGGCGCGGCCATCCTCGCCTTCTTGAATATCTCGCGTATTGCCTTCTCAGACTCGCCGACCCACTTCGACAGGATCTCGGGCCCCCTTATCGCTATGAAGTTCGCGCCCGATTCCGTCGCCACGGCCTTCGCGAGGAGGGTCTTGCCTGTTCCCGGCGGGCCGAAGAGGAGGATGCCCCTAGGCGGCCTCAGCCCGAACTTCTTGAACTTCTCCGGGTACTTTAGAGGCCACTCAACCGCCTCTCTCAGCTCCTGCTTGGCCTCCTCGAGACCGCCTACGTCATCCCAGCGCACTTGCGGCACCTCGACGTGTATTTCCCTGAGCGCAGACGGTATGATTTCTCTCATCGCGCCAATGAAGTCAGCCATCGTGACCCTTATCTTCTCCAGAACCTCGGGCGGTATTGCCGGCTGGTTCATGTCGATTAGGCCGCTCTGGACGGCCTTCCTCAGCGCTGACATTGCCGCCTCCCTCGCCAGCGCGGCTAGGTCCGCGCCCGTGTAGCCGTGAGTCGCTTCTGCGAGCTTTCTCAAGTCGACATCTGGCGCGAGCGGCATATTTCTAGTGTGCACGAGCAGTATCTCGTAGCGGCCTCTGGCGTCCGGCGGGTTGATCCATATCTCCCTGTCGAACCTCCCCGGCCTCCTCAGCGCGGGGTCAAGCGCGTCGGGCCTGTTCGTCGC
>JAJHRB010000063.1 GCA_020833025.1 Thermoproteaceae archaeon
GTCGGCCCCCGCGGCGCGGGCCCGCCGAGAATTCTGCTGACAATTGCCGTCTTCCCCACGCCGCTCGCGCCGAGCAGCGCCACCGAGATGGCGCGCCCCACGCGGCACTCCCGGCGCCCTCTTTTAAGCACGCGGCCGGGCGCCGGCATCGCAAACTGCCAGAGCCGGGCTCGGGCGGCTCGCCGCCCTGGCTCTACGCGCGGGCGAGCGGGGACTCTGGCACCGCGAGCAGGTAGGCGTAGAGCCCCGCGAGGAGCGGGGCCCCCAGCGCGGCGGCCCTCCTCGCCCACTCGCCGAAGCGCAGGCCGAGCGCGCTGGCAATGACGATATTCGGGACGTTCCCTGGAATTGTCAGCGCGCCTGCCGCGATCAGCGCGGTCATGAAGAGCCTCAGCGTGCCCTCCGGCATCTCGGGCCCCACCAGAGCCGCGGCAAGCGTCGCGTTGTCAACGACGGCCGACACGAGGCCTAAGGCGTAGAGCGCGTCCCTGCCGAGGCCCGCGGCGGCCTCCGCCAGCGGCCTGAAGACACTGCCCAGAATCGAGAGCGAGAACACAAAGGCGTACACTCTGGCTGCCCTGCCGAAGACCCACGCGAGCCTCGGCTCGTAGTGCCCCGCCTCAGCGGCGGGGGCCCCTCTGAGCGAGAGGTATGCAAGCGCCGCGGAGAGCGCGATCACTATGATGCCCACGTCGAGAAGCAGGCAGGCGAGGTAAAGAAAGCCGCGGCCTAGCTTGGCTGTGGCAATTGCCGACAGCGGCTCGCCGAGCGGCAGGAGCGCAGCGCCGGCGCCCACGGCAAACGCGCCGCAGACGGCGGCTCTTGTCTTGCACTCCCGCGGCAGCCTGGCAAACGCGAGGAGCTCCGCGAGGGCCGCCGCGGCCACCACGGCCGATATCGCGCTGCTCGCGAGACCGAACGCGAAAATTAGCGCCGAGAGGGCGGCCGGCCTGGCGAGCGTGGCTGCCGCCCGGGCGAGCCTCCGCCTGGCCGCGTAGAACGCTAGCCCGGCGGCCAGCACGGCCTGCACAATGCCGGCGGGAACATAGCCGAGGCCCGGCTGGTATGTGACGACGGGGTGCGCCAGGGCCTCGACGAGCAGCCCCCAGTCCAGGATCCCGAGCGCGAGAGAGGCCGACAGCGCGACCCCGAGGAAGAACAGCTCGAGGTTCTCCTCGACTCGTCTGGACAGCAGGGGAGGCGCTGTTAGAATCGCGAGCAGCGCGATTTGTGTCGCTAGCTGCGCGATATCCACGGCCTCGTGTCCCGCGCCGTTCTTGTTGAGAGACGCCCGCGCTCCAGCGCTGCCGCGCTACGCCCGCGCATGCGGCGGCAGTTCGGGCACGGCTAATAAGTCTTTTTCTCCCCAGGCGCCGGGCGCGGCGTGAGAGTCGGGGTGATCGGGTGCGGCGCGATGGGCTCGTGGCTCAAGAGAGAGATCTCCGGCACGCACGAGGCGCTCTGCTATGACGCGAGGCCGGAGAGGTCTGACGTCGGCTCTCTGGCCGACCTCGCGCGGCTGGCCGACGTAATCATCGTCGCCGTGCCGTTCTGGGAGGCGGGCAGGGTCCTCAGAGAGCTGGCGCCAGTGTCGGAGGGCAGACTCGTCATGGACATAGCGACGTTCAAGGAGGGCGTTGTGGAGGCCTACGGCGAGTTCCCGCGGGGTGCCAGGGTCGCCACGGTGCACCCGCTCTTCGGGCCCGGCGCGCCGTCAATCCGGGGGCAGAGAGTGCTGGTGATGAGAGTGCCGGGGAGGGATGGCGCTGAGGAGGCGTACCGCTTCTGGTCCGAGCTCGGGGCGGCGGTGGAGTGGGCCGACCTGGCTAAGCACGACTACTACGTGGCCCGCACCATCGCGCTGAGCTACGCGGTGGGCCTCGCGCTGGCGAGAATATACGCCGAGGCCGGCGAGGAGGTGGCCAAGTACGGGGGCAACTCGTTCAGGTACTTAGCGACGTACGCGTTCTCACTGCTCCGCGACCCGAACGCGCCGAGGTACGCCGAGAGGGCCCCCCTCGGCGAGCTCCTGAAGGCCCTGGCCAGGTCTGACACTCCCAGAGCCCTGGTAGACCCCGGCGAGGCTTACAAGGCATTCCACAGGGCGCTTGCCGTAATTGACAGCCTGTGGCGGCGCGAGGGCTCATGAGCTCTTTCAATCCTTCTTTCTTTCAATCCTTCTTTTGAGATTCCGGGCCCTCTGGCCGCGCCTCCCCGCGTCCTTTTAAGCATTTCCGCCGCGATCGAGAGCTCTATCTCGGCGCGCGCCCGGGCTTCGTGAAGGGGGGCCTCGACAAATTCGCGCCGGCGCCGCGCGGCTAGCCCCCTCTCAGCACTCTCGCAATCTCTCTGGCCTTCTGGACCAGCTCCCTGAACTGCTCGAACGTGAGCTGCTGCCCGGCGTCGCTAAGCGCCTTGTCGGGATCCGGGTGGACCTCGACGAGAAGTCCGTCGGCGCCTGCGGCAATTATTGCGAGCGCTAGTGGTATGACATAGCGCCTGTCGCCGGCAGGGTGGCTGGGATCCCCCAGCACCGGCAGGTGGGTGTGCCGCTTCGCGTAGGCAATCGCGCCGACGTCTAGCGTGAACCTCAGCGTCTTGTCAAAAGTCCTTATGCCTCTCTCCACCAGCACCACGTCCCCGTTCCCGTGGAGCGCCACGTACTCTGCCGCCAGCAGCCACTCCTCGACCGTGTTCCCGAAGCCGCGCTTGAGGAGCACGGGCTTGCCGGCCCTCCCTAGCTTCTTCAGAAGCGAGAAGTTCTGCATGCTCCTGGCGCCGATCTGCAGCGCGTCCGCGTACTTGAGCACGAGGGGCATGTCCTCGGGGTCCATCAGCTCGGTGACCACGGGAAGGCCCGTCTCTTCCCTGGCCCTGGCCAGCGCTCTCAGACCCGCCTCTCCCAGCCCCTGGAACGTGTACGGGCTTGTCCTGGGCTTGAAGGCCCCGCCCCTCAAGGCATCAGCGCCGGCGTCTCTGACGAACCTGGCCGTCTTCACTATCTGCTCCTCGCTCTCGACTGCGCACGGCCCCGCCACTATGAACAGCCGGCCCTCCCTCACCTCCCTGCCCCCTATTCTAACCGGCGTCGGCTCTCTCTTCCACTCGCGGGACACCAGCTGGTACTCCGTCCTCAGCTCAATAGCCGCCCTGACGGGGACTCTCAGGCCCTCAACTCTCACGCGCGGCGGCGTGACCACTACGTGATGCCCCCACAGCTCGACGCGCCAGGCCGGAATGCCGCGCGCCTCCAGCTCCCCCCTCAGCGCCTCCCCGTGCTCGCGCGAGTCGACGATGAACAGCACTCCAGCCGCGCCGCACGTCTTTTTTACCGTTGCGCGCCAAGTTTAAAACGGCGGTCCGGCATCGCGCGCGTGATTGGCACAATCCTTTCAATCGCCGGGCCCTTCCTGATCGGCTTCCTGCTGGGCGCCGCCGTGAAGAGGGCGCTGCGCGCCGCCCTGGTCATTATCGCGCTGGCGATCGCGCTCGTGGCCCTCGGCTACGTCAAGCCGGCGCAGCTAGCTTCCGCCGTGCAGCAGCTCTACCCGGCGCTCAAGCAGCTAGTCGCCGCGCTTAGAGAGACGCTGCCTTACTCGTCGGCCGCCTTCCTCGCGGGGCTTGCCCTGGGGCTGTGGCGCGGGTAGGCTTTTTAGGCAGGGCTGCACGAGTGGAGGGGGCGCCGAGGGGACGGGGGGAGCCCGGAGACGGGCCCTCCCTGGAACCTCCCGCACCGCCCGCGGAGGCGCCGGCGGGCCGCCGGAAGGCGGGGGTAAAAACCAGCCGGCGCCGCGGCCCCCAAGCAGGGCCTGTGAGGCCGCGGCGAGGCCCGGGTAGGGGGCCAGACGGATACCCGAACAGAAGCGGGGGTATGCGGCGCCCCTCCCCCTTTTAACTGCGCGCGCCTCCAGTCCCGTGAGAGTGGTAATAGGCATTGACGACACGGACAGCCACAGAGGGGGGTGCACCACGTACGTGGGCTACCTGCTGGCCAAGGAGGTGCTGGGGAGGTGGGGGCCTGGAGCCTTCAGGGACTTCCCGCGGCTAGTCAGGCTCAATCCCAGCGTGCCCTTCAAGACTCGCGGCAATGCTGCCGTGGCGCTCGACCTAGAGATACCGGGCGGCGACGTTGAGGAGCTGTGGCAGCTCGCAATTGACGTGGTGAGCTCGAGCGCCAGAAGGGAGGGGAAGACAGATCCGGGCGCGGCCATGGCCGTCGGCGGCGTGCCGGAGAGGGCGCGCATCGTCTACAGGATGGCGCTGACGCAAGTCGTGAGCGCCGGAGCGGCGGAGAGGGCCGGAGTGCGCGTGTGGGGAGGCAGGGGGAGAGTCGGCGCCGTGGCCGCCGTCGGCGCGGCGCTTTACGAGTCCACCTTCGAGCTGCTGGCCTACAGAGAGGGCGAGAGGGCGCCGATACCGGCGCGGCTCGTCGCGCTGATGGAGCTCCTCACGCTCCCCTTCACGTTCCACAACCTCGAGAGAAGCCGCGTGCTCATAGAACCGAGGGGGCCGGACCCCGTTTACTACGGGATGCGCGGGCTCACGCCGCACCACCTCGTCTACGCGCTGAGGCTGCTCGAGAGCTGGGGCTTCAGGCCCTCCGGCTGGATCATATACAGGACGAACCAGGCGGCGGACGCCCACGTCAGGCACGGAGTTCTGTTCGAGAGGCCGCTCCCCTACTCCTACTACCGCGCGCGCGGCATCATCGTCGCAGCCAGGCGCGTGGCCGCAGGGCACCTAGTCGGCGCGCTCGACACAGGCCTGGAGTTCGTGGCGTACAGGCACCTGGGGAGGCTGGCGTCGGAGCTTGAGAGGTGCGCCGGCTGCGACGTCGTGCTTTACGGCTGGCTCAAGCCCCGCCGGGGCTCGCTGTACCTCTACGTCGAGAGGGCGCGCGTGCTGGGGAGGTACGTGAGGGGGAGGGGGGAGTGCCCGTACTGCGGGGGCTCTCTCGAGAGCGCGGGGAGGGCCGGGTGGAGGTGCAGGAGGTGCGGCACGCTGTTCCGCACCGCGCGCGTGAGGTGGCTGTACGACGCGTCTGCGGCGCGCGAGATACTCCCCAGGCCCGGCGAGTGGAGGCACTTGCTCAAGCCGCCGGGCGTTGACCCGTCGCTGCCGGCGCTCTTCGGGCCGCGGGGAGTCGAGTGGATCCGCTAGGTCTCTGCGGCTTTGTTACCCTCAGAAGTAATCCGAGGATTCTAGCGGCTTCATCGTCTCTCGTAGCCAGCTCCTCGCCGCGGTTTATCGCTACGGCCGCCACTAGGAGGTCGGAAAACGCCTGCGGCTTGCCTAGGCCTATTAGTACCGGCTGCAATCTGTGCGCCACTATGTAGTCCTCGCACCAACCTCTTCGCGCTTAAGAACGTGGAGTTCCGGCTGATGACTGGCTACGACGTGACGCCCGACCCGGTGGAGCACGCCATCCTCGGCCTCATGGACCCGTCCATGCCGTACAGCAACGCCACCATAGCCGAGTGGGCCAGGAGGACCTGCCTCGGCATGTGGGCTAGGATAGACCAGCGGCTCGGCGAGTTTATGAAAGAGATGAAAAACGGCGGCGTGTTGATCGTGGTGGGCGACCGCGGCCAGTGGGGCGTTAAGGGCAGCGTTGCTACAAACACCGCCCTTAGGCGCGCCGGCCTCCCGGTCGCAGACGCAAAGGGCAGCCCCGACCTCTCCCGCTCCGCGGCCTACTACGACGGCGCCTACATCTTCGTCAACCCCGAGTACAAGGCCGACCCCGCCACCTACAGCAGAGTGGTGGAGAGGGTGATAGAGGTGTTGCTCTCCATCCGCGACCTTGCAGAGTGATGCGCCGAGGATTCCATTTAGAACTAGCCAATAGCCGCTTGAATTGTGGATCCCGTACATGTGGAACGCAGAGCGCTAGGAGACTCTCCGCACAGCTATTTCTCTCTTCATCTCCTCGAAGGCCCACTTGACCTCCTCCACCGACGTCTCGTCCTCCAAGGTGCTCAAATCACCGAGCTACCGGCTGGCGGCCAGGAAACTCCCGTGAGGACAAACCCCCGCGCCGCGGCCAGCCACACAGCGTCTAGACATATCCGTTTTCCAACAGCTTGTTGACCAGCCAGCTCCAGACGGTCCGTCTCCAGCGCGACAGCGTGGTTGCGTAGAAAAAGAGGGCCGAGAGCAAGAGGGACACGGCGGACCACGCCAGAGCCGCCGCGTACAGCAGGTGCGAGAGGGCGCCGAGGTAGAACGCAGCCACGGCCATGTAGTAGGGGGAGAAGGCAAACAAGTAGTAGGCCATCGCCAACAAAAGGGCCAGATACGACCTGAGGGAAGTCCTAGGGGGGCTCTGCAGAAGGTCTAGCTCTTTCATCTGCGGCAGGCCTGAGTAGGCGGCCGCCAGCCAGCTCGCCGCCGGCAACGTCAACGCAAAGGCGGCGACGGCGGGAACTAGATACGCGGCGGGGGGATAGGATAGGGACTCCAGGGCGTATACGGCGGCCCAGGGCGCCAGCGAGATCGCGGCTATCGCGGCTCTGGCGAGCATCCTCAGCCTGAAGTATCTAGCCGGCTCGGCGGCTACGCTCAGCCAAAGCCTGTCCGAGGCCAGAGTGGAGCCCGCATATAGGGCGGAAAACAGAGAGACGTAGAAAAAGGACAGAAACGAGACCGAGGAGTCGTCCTCCGGCAAGAGCCTCAATATCAAGATTAAGTAGTAGACGGCGGCGCTTGCGGCGGACAGAGGCAGGATGATCGTAAACGCATTTACCCTTCTCGACACGACGAGGCCGCCCCGAGGGCCGCCCAGCCTCATGCGCACGGCGCCGTTGACGGACGTGGTCCAGACCGCGCGCCACGGCGTAGGCCCTATTCTGGCAGGCCTGACAACGCGCACCGCGCCCCCGAGTCCCGGAGGTGCTAGGACGCCGTAGGCGTTGGTTGCGAGTTCGGTCCAGGGCAACACAGTCATCCAGGTGGTCTACACCCGTATGTACAGGATAGCACTCAACCTGGGGGCCGGCCTTGCCCTCAGGCGCCGAGTGGGCCGCCGAGGGCTCCACCTACTCCAAGGAGATCCCCCGGTACGCGGACATCGGCGACGGCGCTAGGTGGGCCCTCCAAGCCCTCTACGTCAACGGA
>JAJHRB010000064.1 GCA_020833025.1 Thermoproteaceae archaeon
GTGTTGACAGCCCCCGTTGCCCCCGCCTCCTCGGACAGCGAGTCGAGATACCTGACTATCTCCTCCTTGTGCGGCATCGTCACGTTAAAGCCCCTGAAGTTCCACCTGGCCAGCCTGGCGAAGCAAGCGAGCTCCTCCCTCGGGACGTCTATTGCTATGTACTCGGCATCGATGCCCAGGGCCCTGAAGGAGGCACTGTGCATGGCCGGGCTCGCCGAGTATTCCCTCACGCGCTCGCCTATGACTGCAAAGTAGAGCCGCACGCCAGCCCCCGGCGCAGTTGTTATATCTGTTGGCGCTGCGGGCTGTGTGCGCGCCGACCGTGGGAATTGTCGGGGCCGGCGCGCTGGGCACGAGAATTGCGCTCAGACTCCGCGAGCGCGGGATTAACGTGCTCGCGTCGGTGAGGACTGAGGAGTCAAGAAGCAGGCTCGAGTCTCTCGGCTTGAGGGCATACACTGACAACTCTCCCGTGGTGGAGGGCAGTGACGTGATTATCCTGACGGTGAGGCCGGGGGACGTAAAGCAGGTTGACTTCTGCGTGAACAAGCCGCTCGTGTCCTTCGTGGCCGGCGTGCCCCTCGACTCGCTCCGCCGGCTCTCCTCCAGACCCTACAGGGCCATGACGAATATCGGGCTGACGCTTGTGGCGGTGTCGGGGGAGTACGACGAGACCGTGAACTCCGTGCTGTCAGCGATAGCGCCGACGGTGTGGGTCGACGAGAGACTAGTAGACCCGCTGACGGTGCTCCTGGGCTCGGGGCCGGCGATCGTCGCCGAGCTGGCGGCAGCGCTAGTGAGGGCCGGCGTTAACGCGGGAATTCCGTGGGACCTCGCAAAGAGGGCCGTCCTCTCGCTCATGGAGTCGCTGCCGGCGCTTGACAAGGAGTTCTCAATGGAGAGGCTGCAGCAGCTGGTCGCGACGCCGGGCGGCGTCACTATAAAGGCGCTCGTAGAGATGGCGCCGGCCGTGGCCCACATCAGCAGGGCCGTGGAGGCAGCGCTCGGCAGGCTTTCAGACATTGCCAAGCAGCACTCTGAGGGCCTCTCTCGCCGTGTGTGTTAGCTCCATTCTGAGCGCCTCCTCGAGGGGCACGAATGCCGCGCCCGCCGCGTCGCCAGATGCCCTGGGCTCCCCGCCCCCGGCCACGTCAACTCTGTAAATCAGAATCACGAAGTGGTGCTTGACGCCGCCGCCCTCGCGCTCGATGTACTCCGAGATCCCGAGGAGCCCTTTGACGACGCCGCGGAGCCCGGTCTCCTCCTCCAGCTCTCTCAGCACGGCGTCCTCGAGCCTCTCCCCGGGCTCGACTCTCCCTCCCGGGAGGCTCCACTTGCCGGCGCCTGGCTCCTGCCCGCGCCTCACCAGGAGCACCGCGCCGTTCTTGACCACGAGGGCCGCAACGGCAACTTGAGGCGCCACCGCGCTGGCCGGCGCGAGGGGTAATAACAGTACGGGTACCGCGTTTCCTGCCAAGTTTTTATGCCAGCTCCCGGCAAGGCCCGTGCTGGACAGGATAAAGCCGATGACCGTGGGTCAGGAGCGTGCAGTAAACGTGATCAAGGACCCAGAGAACGAGCTAGTGGGGCTGTTCGGGCCGAGCGGGACCGGCAAGTCCCTCATAAGCATAGCTTACGGAATATGGGCAACCGAGAGCGGCAGGGCAAAGAGGTTCATAATAGCGAGGCCTGTCGTTGACGTAGCGACGGGCGAGGTCGTGACGCCTGACAGGCTGGGAGAGATGTACTACAAAATCGCGGCCAAGTACTTAGAGGACATACTCGGCCCGCTGGCCGACAGAGATTACATAGAGAAGCTCCTGAGGGAGGAGAAAGTAGTGGTCACTGACGTGTCTTACATCAGAGGCAGGACGTTCGACGAGAGCGTGATATTTCTAGACGACGCGCAGAGCATCTCGCCGGAGAGCGCCACGGAGGTGCTGATAAGAGTCGGCAGGAGTAGCAAGCTGGTAGTCGCGGGCGACCCGATATTCCAGAGGCCCGCTGACGTCGAGAGGGACGGCGCGACGCTGCTCAGAGAGGTTCTGATGGGAGAGGAGAAGGCCGAGGTGGTGGACCTCGGCATAAAGGACATAGTCAGGCCGGGAGCCCGGCGCGGCATCAAGCTAGCGCTGGAGCTGAGAATGAGGAAGAGGCAGCTAACCGAGGAGGAGAAGTACATATACGAGACGACGAGAATATTCGCGCCCGACGCTGACATTATCACGGTGGTGGAGTTCAGGGCGGATAAAGAGGCCCTCGGCATAAAGAGCGAGAACGTGCCGGACGCGCTTGTCATAGTGAAGGAGGGCCAGCTCGGGAGAGTCGTCGGGCGTGGCGGCGAGCGCATCAGAGTGGTAGAGGGCGAGGTCGGGGCCAGGCTGAGACTTCTCGAGATGACCCTCGACTTCAAGCAGTGGATAAGATCGATACACCCAGTCGGCTGGATACTAAAACACGTGGTAGACGCAGACTTTGCAGGCCCGGAGCTTCTGGTGCAGGTAAAGCGGGGGGAGTTCGGCGCGTTTATCGGCCAGAGGGGCGCCTACGTGAGACTGGTGGACAGGGTCTTCAAGAAGCTGCTCGGCATAGGCGTCAGGGCGGTCGAGGCCGAGGAGTAGCAGGCGCGCCTCTGCCTGCGTCCTGACTCCCCGAGGCGCGCCTGCATAATTTTCGGTATCTGGCGTACGTGTACGCTATTACCGCGAGAAGGGCAATCAGCGCCGCGAGAGTATCCGCCCACATTGCCGAGCAGCACCGCGCCGGCAGCGGCTCCACCTCCTTTCTGCAATCACGCGGTCTCCCCGGCGGCAATTTTTATGCGCTCCCGCGGGACCCACCGCAGGGGCTCGAGAGAGCCAGGGGCATGCCTCCTGCCGCCGCGGAGCCCCCTTGTCACCGCGAGCACGCGGGCAAGCAAGAGCAGGGAGCGAAGCTCGCTGCTGCTTAAAAGCCGAGGAGCTCGTGATACTGTGAACAGCGCGCCGTTTTACAGGTCGTGGATCGGCGGGAGCAGCGAGCTAGTGTGGAGGTACACGTCGAGCGTGAGGGACGACGCCGAGATTGCAGACAAGGTCGTTGAGGTCATGAAGGCCCACGTGAGGCACCTGGCAGAGGTGGGCGCGATACCGAGAGATGCCGCCAGCGCAATAATCAGCGAGCTCGAGAGAGTCGAGGCGGGCGAGCTGCTGGGCGGTAGATTCGAGGACGTGCACGAGGCCCTGGAGAAGAGATTGATAGACGCACTCGGCGAGAGCGCCGGCGGCTGGGTCGGGCTGGGCCGCTCGAGAAATGACCACGTGGCTGCGGCCATCAGGCTCGCGGCGCTCGACAGAGTGAGAGAGCTGAGGTCGGCTCTCCAGACGCTTAGGTGCGTCCTGGCGAGGAGGGCGCTGGAATACGCGGAGTGCGCGATGCCCGGCTTTACGCACTTCCAGCCGGCTCAGGTCATAACCTTCGGGCACTACTTGCTCGCGCTGGACGAGCTCGCGGCAGAGTTTCTCCGCGTTCTCGAGCCTGCCGAGTCTCTCCTGAGGAGGTCCCCCCTCGGCGCTGGGCCGGCGGGCGGGGTCAGGGCGCCGATAGACCGCGTCAGGCTGGCAAGGCTGGCGGGATTCGACGAGGTCGTGGAAAACGCACTTTACGCCTCGGGGGGCCGCTTCTTCGCCTTCGCGCTGGCGTCCCTCGTCACGGCGTTTCTCGCAGAGCTCTCTCGCGCGGTTGACGACCTCGTGAGGTGGAGCGCGCCCATGATAGGCTACGTCAGGGCCCCGGACCGCCACGTGTCGACGAGCAGCATCATGCCCCACAAGCGCAATCCCGTAACGCTGGAGGTCCTCCGCGCCAGATGCTCAGAGGCCATGGGGCACCTGGTCGCGCTGCTGGGCGTCCCGGCAAAGGTGGGGCTCGGCTACAGTCTCGACCTGCAGGAGTCAACGCGTCACTTGTGGCGGATACTGCGCATAGCAATTGAGGGCGTCGGCGTGCTCGCAGACTTCGTCGAGGGCATGCACTTCGACTGCGCGCGCGCCGCGGAGGACGCGCGGCAATACCACACAACGTCGGCCGACACTGCCGAGAGCATTTCGCTCTCGGGAGTGCCGTTCCGCCAGGCTTACTTCAGGCTGGCCGAGGAGATAAAGCAGGGCAGCGCTGGGCTGCTAAGCATTGAGGAGGCCTTGAGAAGGCCGACTCTCGGCTCTGCAAATCCCGGGGAGGTTAGGCGGGCCGCTGCGGCGAGACTCGCGCACTGCGAGCCCGCGCGCGGCACCGCGCCGGCAGAGAGTAAATAAAGAGCCGCGCGCCGGGCGCCATGTCAGTACTGCTCTTCGGCTTCGGCGGCGTGGGCAGGACCTACGCAGAGCTCCTCTACGAGAGGACAGACCTAAGGATCGCCGCGGTGTTTGACAGCCGCGGCGGTGCGGGCAGCAAGGACGGCTTCACGCGCAGCGAAATAAGGCGGCTGCTCGAGGCGCCGAGAGGCGGCGTCGCGACTAGCGGCGTCGGCAGGGCGGTCACTCCCGACGAGGCTCTCGACTTCTGCCACGTGGTCGTGGACGTCAGCCCGCCGAATTACGAGACAGGAGAGCCCTCGCTCACACTCTACAGGAAGGCCCTCTCGCGCGGCCTAGCCGTGGTCACCGCGAACAAGGCCCCGCTCGCCCTTGCGTTTAGCGAGATTGCCGGCAAGAGGCTCTACTACAAGGCAACCGTGATGGCAGGAACGCCGCTGGTGGACCTCCTCAAGGGCCTGCCCCCCCAGACGGTGTTGAGAGTCAGGGGAATACTGAACGGGAGCACAAATTACATACTCACGAGGGTGTACAAGGACGGCGTGCCCTTCGAGGCAGCACTCGAGGAGGCCCGCAGGCTCGGCGTGCTCGAGCCGGACCCTAGACTGGACCTGGAGGGCGTGGACGCTGCCGCCAAGCTTGTGATAATAGCCGGCACTGCCGGCATGCCGCTCAGACTGGCCGACGTCACGAGAAAGCCCCTAGCGCCGCTGGGCCCCGTGACCAGATACGTCGCGCTGGCCGACCTCGTTGAGAGAAGGGCGTCCGTCGAGCCCGTGCGCCTGCCGCCGGACGATCCCCTTCACGTTGACTACACCATGAACGCCGTGGAGATAACCACTGACGCTAACGCGATAATCGTGAAGGGGAAGGGAGCCGGCAGGCTGGAGACGGCGTATGCCCTGCTTAACGACACGCTGAGAGCGGTGGGGCGGCTGTGACAGCAACGCTCTCCCGCGCGCTCCATAAAGTTCACGAACTATAACGATCTACAATTATAATTATTAAAATTTACAGAAATGCATATATTGTTGACGCGACAAGCACTCATGCTCAGCGTCGCGAGACTGCCATTTGAAGAGTACGTAATCAACGAGAGGTGGCGCCACAAGCTCGTGCCGATAGACTTTTACCACAAGTTCCACAAGCAGACTGTAGAGAACCCGGAGCAGTTCTGGGAGGGCGTCGCCAAGGAGCTCGAGTGGTTCACGCCGTGGCACAAGGCCCTCGATTCGTCCAACCCGCCGTTTTACAGGTGGTTCGTCGGCGGCAGGCTCAATTTAAGCTATCTCGCCGTCGACAGGCACGCCAAGACGTGGCGCAAGAACAAGGTG
The DNA here is from genome assembly GCA_020833025.1 of Thermoproteaceae archaeon. Classification (GTDB taxonomy): domain Archaea; phylum Thermoproteota; class Thermoprotei; order Thermoproteales; family Thermoproteaceae; genus Pyrobaculum. The sequence goes on from JAJHRB010000064.1 coordinate 5,627, forward strand.
GCAATAATCTGGGAGGGCGAGCCGGTGGACGAGAGAGGACGGCCGAGAGAGGTCGCCAAGCTGACTTACTCCGATCTGTACCGGGAGGTCAACAGGGTGGCGTACGTGCTGAAGAGACTCGGCGTGAGGAAGGGCGACGTGATTGCAATATACCTCCCGATGATACCCTACATTGCAGTATTCATGCTCGCCGCGTGGAGAGTAGGCGCGCTAACTAACGTTGTATTCTCCGGGTTCTCTGCAGAGGCGCTGGCAGACAGAATCAACGACTCGAAAGCCAGGCTGCTCGTGACGGCAGACGGCTTCTGGCGCAGGGGCAGGGTCATAAGGCTGAAGGAGACGGCGGACAGGGCGCTGGAGAAGGCACCATCAGTGGAGAGAGTGATCGTAGTGAGGAGGCTCGGCATAGACGTGCCGATGAGGCCGGGCAGGGACTACTGGCTTGACGAGCTGCTCAAGGACGTGCCGCCGGACGTTTACGTCGAGCCTGAGCCCGTCGAGAGCGACCACCCGTCCTTCATACTCTACACGTCGGGCACTACCGGCAAGCCCAAGGGCATTGTCCACGACACGGGAGGGTGGGCGGTTATCGTGCACGCGACGATGAAGTGGGTGTTCGACATAAGGGACGACGACGTCTACTGGTGTACCGCAGACGTTGGCTGGGTCACCGGCCACTCTTACGTGGTCCTCGGGCCGCTAATGGAGGGAGCGACAATGGTGATGTACGAGGGCGCCCCCGACTACCCGCAGCCGGACCGCTGGTGGGCAATAATCGAGAGATACGGCGTGACGGTGTTCTACACGTCGCCCACTGCCATCAGGACGTTCATGAGGTACGGCGAGGAGTGGCCGAGGCGTCACAATCTCTCGACGCTGAGAATCATCGGCTCGGTCGGCGAGCCCATAAACCCCGAGGCGTGGAGGTGGGCCTACCGCGTTCTCGGCAACGAGAACGTCGGGCTGCCGTCGACGTGGTGGATGACGGAGACCGGCGGCATACTGATCAGCCACGCGCCCGGCCTTTACCTGGCGCCCATGAAGCCAGGCACGAACGGGCCGCCGCTGCCCGGAATCGAGGCTGAGGTGGTCGACCACAAGGGCGAGCCCGCTCCTCCCGGCGTCAGGGGCTACCTAGTCATAACGAAGCCGTGGCCCGGAATGCCGCTGGGGCTGTGGGGAGACCCCGAGCGCTACATCAAGACGTACTGGGCCAGATTCCCCGGGATGTTCTTCACCGGCGACTACGCTGTCAAGGACAAGGACAGGTACGTATGGGTGCTGGGCAGGGCAGACGAGGTACTGAAGGTGGCGGGCCACAGGCTCGGGACCTACGAGCTCGAGTCGGCGCTAGTCGGGCACCCGGCAGTTGCCGAGGCCGCCGTTGTGGGTATTCCGGACCCAATTAAGGGCGAGGTGCCGGTGGCTTTTGTTGTGCTGAAGGAGAACTTCGCGCCGACGCGCGAGCTCGC
>JAJHRB010000011.1 GCA_020833025.1 Thermoproteaceae archaeon
ACACCTTCGACCACTGGGAGCTCAGGATATCCAAGCGGCTCATAGACATAGAGGCCTCCGAGAGAGTGCTCAGGCGCCTGATGACAATTCGCGTTCCCGACACTGTTAAGATAGAGCTGCAGCTGATTTAGCGAGAGAGGCGCGCGCACGCCGCGGCTGATGATTCCGTCAGTAGTGCTATACGCAATAGCAGTAGCACTTGCAATCCTGCTGGCGGCTTGCGTCGTGCTGGCCTACATCCTGACGGCTCAGCCCGCCGCGCGGCCGGCAGCGCCGCCCCCCGCCGCGCCCCCGCCGCAGAAGCAGCAAGCAGCAGGATCGGGGGAGACTGGCGGGAGCCAGAAGCCGCAGAGGGGCGCCGGCGCGGCGGCGCCCTCCGAGGCGCGCGAGCCGCAAATAACTGACGTCAAGGTCTATACTTTCACACCTGAGGTGCTCCGGAAGTGCGGCGTAGGCTCGGCGGCATGGTATTACTACTTTAATATAACAGTGGAGAGATTTACGGCAGGTGATCCCGTGTACCCTACACACTTCAGAGCGCTCACGCCAGAGGGTCCAGGAGATTTGAATTATCCCTCCCATCCGGCAATCTTAGAGGAGTATTACTTCCCCCGCTATAACGAGAGCAGCCTCAATCGTACGGGCGTGATTAATGTATACGCAGGGCTGCAAAGCAGCGTGCAGCTCGATATTACATATATTGAGTACCGGGGACGCCAGTACAGGATCAGTGACAGTAACAAATTTTTTGTTGTCTGCATTGGAAAAGGAATATTACTAAAGACCGACAACACAATACTTAGACCTCTACACATGCCGCAATGGTCGCTCGGCCTGCTGCCAGCTGATAGGAGGTACACAATCGTCGTGTACCTGCCGCGAGGACGCTACGAGGTGAGGGGCCCGAGCGGCGTTGCAGTCGAGCAGCAGGTGGTGGAGGGCGGGAGGAACGTGACCGTCGTCTTGCGCTTTGACAACAAGCCGCTGGCCTACGACGAGCTCGTCATTGAGTTCCGCAAAGCTGGCTGAGGCTAGGCGAGCTCGTCGAGGCAGGAGGCCGCGCGCCTCACCGCTGCCCGTATTTCCTCGCCTGGCGGCGCCCTCGCGCCGAACAGCTCTGCCTCGAGCATTGCGGCGAGCCAGTACAGGCGCAGCTTGGCGAGAGTGAGCGTCTTGTTCGCCATGGCTGCCGCGGCCTCAATGTCTGCCACCACCCTCCCGCGCCGCTTCAGCGGGATGTCGAGGCGCTCCTCCCCGAGTATCTCGACAAATATGCCGGCCCTGTTCACCGCTATCACGCCAGAGTGCTTGTGCCCGGTCTCCCTGCCGATTTCCAGCAGCCTGCGCGCAAGCCTCGCGCTGGCCACCGCGACGTGGAGTATTGCCCCCCTCACCATGAGCCACGCGTCGTCGATGCCGGACGCCGCCGCCGCTATTTGGCCCGGCGCGACCGGGTGGTGCCACTTAGCCGCCGGCCTGAAGCCCCTCCCCTTGTTGAAGCTCGGCCTGGCGGTCTCGGCGACCATTATTCTGCCGCTGCAGCTCGACGTCGTGTAGATGTCGGGGTGCCTGTTCAGCAGCCGGAGCAGCGGCAGAATGTCGCCGTCAACGCGCCCCTGCGCTGCCTCCCTCTCCAGCCTCTCCACGAACGCCCTCTTCCTCGCCTCGAACGCCTCCCTGTCGACCACGCCCTTGCATGCCTGTCACTTTATAGCTTGCCGCGCCCCGCAGGGCCGAGTTAACATTGACAGGGTCTGCAATTATTATAAGCCCCGGCAGTGCGCTGCTGCATGAATCCCTACCCCTATCTCATTTTGCTGAAGCCGAGAGTCATCTGGCTGCTGATATTTTCCAGCACCGCAGGCTACATCTACGCCGCGCCGAGCGTTAACTGGCTAGAGCTCGCGTCGCTCTTGCTAGTTGCCACGCTTGCAATAGGCGGGTCGGCGGCATTCAATCACTACTGGGAGCGGGACATTGACGCCGTGATGACGAGGACTGCCAGGAGGCCGCTGCCGGCCGGCCTCGTGCCCCCGGCGGGGGCCCTCGCGCTCTCGCTGGCGCTGTCCGCCGCCGGCATCGCCCTCGCCTTCCTCCTCCTCGGCCACCTCCCGGCTATTTTCGTCCTCGCCGGCTGGCTCTTCTACGCCGTTGTCTACACAATCTGGCTCAAGAGGCGGAGCTGGCTCAACGTTCTCGTGGGGGGCTTCGCCGGGAACGCGACGTTTCTCGGCGGCTACGCGCTGGGCAGGGGCTCCGTTGACCTGGTCGCGGTGCTAGTCTCCTTTGCAATTTACCTGTGGATACCGTCCCACATATGGGCCCTCGCGTACAGGTACCGCCACGACTACATCAGGGCCGGAGTGCCTATGCTCCCGGTGCTGATTAGAGAGAGGAAGTCCGTCGCTCTGGTCTCAGCCATGAACATCGTAGCGGCGGCGTACGCTGTGCTGGTGTACTTAATGCTCGGCGCGGGGGCCGCCGGGCTGGCCCTAGTGCTCGGGGGGGCCGCGGCGAGCGTGGCTGCCAGCGCGCTGGCGCTCGCGAGAGGGGACGACGAGTCAATGTGGAGGATGTACAAGGCCTCGAGCCCCATCCTCACGCTCTTCCTCTCTGCGCTGATAGTGGCAAGGCTCTTTTAACTCCCTGAAGCCGGCTCTCAATTCTGTCTGCTAGTTTGTCCAGCCTCCCGGGCGGGAGCCGGCCCGGCGCGCCGCCCTGTGAGTAGAGCTGAGCGCGGCTCAGCACGCCTCGACGCGCGCGCCGATTTTCACGCGCGCTGCCTTGCAGCGCCTCCCGCCCACGATCACCTCGCCCGGGAACTCGCCGAGGATGTAGACCGCTCGCCACGCGCCTCCCGGCTCCACCGCGAGGCCTGACCTCCTGACTCTCGCGCTGCCGCCGTCAGTGTAGACTGTCCACTCGCCCTCCCCGTAGATCAGGAGCCCGTCCTCGGCAGGCACGGCGGATTCCCTCCTGATGTAGAGCGGCATTTCGGACTCTGACGCCACCCACGCCGGGCCCTCGTACGCCTCTCCCGTCTCTAAGTCGAGCCAGGAGCCCGCGGGCAGGTAGACATCCCTCTGCCTGGCCCCCCTGTCGAGTATTGGCGCGTAGAGCAGGTAGGGCCCCACCATGTACTCGTCGTGCACCTTGAGCGCGTCCTCGTCGTCGGGGAACTCTATGCCGAGAGGCCTCACTATGAGGTGGCCGTGGAGGTGCGCCTCCCACGCGAGATGCCTTAAGTACGGCAGGAACCTCCTCCTGAGCGTCACGGCCCTGAGGGCCATCTCGCGGTACTTCGACGGCATGCGCGTTATCTCTGCGTCGGGAGTTCCCTTGTCCCTGTGCACTCTGAAGAGCGGCAGGAGCGCCGCGGCCTGGTACCACCTCGCGACCAGCTCGTAGTCGCCGATGCCCGCGAACCCGCCCACGTCGCAGCCTACGTGATGAACGCCGGATGCCGATAGGCCGAGCACCGCCATGATCGAGAGCCTGAGCCCCTCCCACGTGCTCGGCACGTCGCCTGTCCAGAGCGCTGCGTACTTCTGGATTCCCAGGTAGCCCGACCTGGAGAGCACGAACGGCGCCTTGCCGGCGGCCTGGAGCCCGCGGTATGTCGCCTCGGCCTCGAAGTAGGGGTAGAGGCCGCGCACTCTCTCGTGGGGAACCCTCATCCCGCCGACGATGTGGTAGGCGCCGCGGGGGGCCCTGCAGTAGAGCTCGTCCCTGGTGAGGGGCATTGGCGTGGCGCCCGCGAGCGCGCTAAGTCTAGACGCGGAGACCAGAACGTCGCAGTTGAATACAGTCGGCTCGTTCATGTCAAGCCAGATGCCGTCCAGGCCGTGCGCGGACGCGAACTCCTGCACGGCCCTGGCCCAGAGCTCTCTGCACTCCTCCCTCAGGAAGTCCGGTAGTATTGAGAGTCCCGGCCACCCGCGCGCCAGGTATATCTCGTCGTTCTCGGTGACGAGCGAACACCTCAAGAACCTCTCGAAAGCCTCGTAGCCGGGCTCGGCCTTTATGTACGGGTCGACTATTGCCACGACCCTGGCGCCGAGCTTGTGCGCCTCCTCGACGAAGCGGCGCGGGTCGGGGAACTTCCTGCGGTCCCACGTGAACTGCCTGTACCCGTCCATGTAGTCTATGTCGAGGTACACCGCGTCGACGGGCGCGAGCCGCGAGACCTCGCGGAGCGTCTCCAGCGCCGCGTCTGCCGGCTCGTAGCTGTAGCGGGACAGATGAAACCCGAGGGCCCACTGCGGCGGCAGAAAGGGCATCCCGGTTATCTCGCAGTACGTGCTGTAAACGTCGAGGGGGCGCGGCCCGAAAATGACGTAGATCTCCGGCCTGTCCTCGACCTCCACCACCGCCTCGTCGTACTTCGTCGCGCCGAGATCGGCCGTGCCGTACGCCGGCGAGTTCACGACGAGGCCGAACGCCCTGCCCCTCTCGACGAACACCATGAACGGTATTGACGCGTACAGCGGGTCCATTCCCAGCTGGTAGCCGTAGAGGTCGTTGTTGAACAAGACGAAGCGACCGCGCCTCCTGTCGGGCGGGTAGGCCCGGGTGCCGAGGCCGAACACGTGCTCGCGGGGGCCCAGCCTCTTCCTTATGACCGTCCTGTCCGCGTCAAGCTCCACCCTGAGCTCGACCCTCACGCCGCAGCACGATGCCGAGAGCACCCTGCCGTCAAATGAGGCCTCAGGCCTTGGCTCGCCCGCGGGGAGGCTGAAGGAGAGTATCTGCCTGCCGAGCGTGAGCTTGATGCTCTTCCTGCCCACCTCCAGGGACATCCCGGCATTGCGGTCGTCGCGGCTCTTAAAAAGGCGCAAAGTCTATATGCGGCGGCAACGAGCACATGCAGCTGAAAGTGAGCGCAAACGTGGTACGCGACTTCTGGGAAGCTTTTGAGGCTGCGCACGTCGCTCATAGTCTCTCTAGTGCCGTCGCTCCTCCTCATCTCGGGGAGGCCGGCTACGTCTCTGCCACCGGGGGCCCGACGTGGCTTGCGCTGCTGGTGACCGCCTCCGCGCTGGCCCCGCCGGCCTTCCTGCTCTTGGGCGCGGCCCTCGCCAGGGCAGGAGAGCGGCGCCGGCCCCGCTAGCCGGAGAAGCCTTTAAAGACGGCCCCCGGCGCGCTTCGTGGGCCTGAAGATACACAGGCCGCGCCGCGGCTCGATGGGAGTGTACCCGCGCAAGCGCGCGGCAGACATAGTGCCCAGAGTGCGCAGCTGGCCCGGCGTTAACGTGGGGAGGCCCGTGCTGCTCGGCTTTGCCGCGTACAAGGCCGGAATGCTCCACGCCGTGGTCATCGAGGACAGGCCCACGAGCCCGCTCTACGGCAAGGAGGCGGTCAGGGCCGTCACGGTCCTCGACGCCCCGCCGCTCTACGTGTGGGGCGTCAGGCTCTACACCCTCGACCCCGACACCGGGTACAGGCTCTCGGTGGCCGAGGCGTGGGCGTCTGAGCTGCCAAAGCACCTCGGCAGGGTGCTGACGCTGCCTAAGGAGGTCCCGACAGAGAGACAGCTGAAGAAGCTCGAGGAGCACAAGGACGTTGCTGACGAGGTCAGGATCCTCGTGGCGACTCAGCCACACCTATCCGGCATAGGCAAGAAGACTCCAGAGATACTCGAAATACCGGTCGGCGGCGTGCCGAGCATTGAGGACAGGTTAAAGTACGCGCTCTCGCTTCTCGGCAAGACCGTGAGCGCCAGGGACGTGTTCACGCCGGGCCAGCTAGTCGACGTCATTGCGGTGACCAAGGGCAGGGGATTCCAGGGCGTTGTCAAGAGGTTCGGCGTTGCAATACTGCCGCGCTGGCACAAGCACAGAAAGGGTCACAGGAGGGTCGGAAGCATAGGCCCGCAGAAGCCCGCCGTCATGTTCACTACGCCCAGAGCGGGGCAGATGGGCTTTCACCAGCGCACCGAGTACAACAAGAGGATCCTGAAGATCGGGGACAGCGGGCTCGAGATAACGCCGAAGTCCGGCTTCCCGCACTACGGCGTCATAAGAGGCCCCTATATATTGCTGCAGGGCAGCGTCCCGGGGGCGCGCAAGAGGCTGGTGGTGCTGAGATATCCGGTAAGGCCGCCGGCAAAGGCCCCGCCGCTCGCCGAGCCGCAGGTCGTCTGGGTGAGCTCGCAGCCGCCGCCCGCGACCTAGCCGGCGCTAAAGCCTTATAAACGCCGCGAGAGCCACGGGCGCGTGCTCGGCCAGGCCGCAGATCCCGTCGAGCAGGTGCTGCTGAAGTTCAAGCAGCTCGACCTGAGCCCCTACATCAGCCCGCCCGCCGAGAGGCCGCCGGAGAGGATCAAGGTCTACGCGCCTGACGGGACCCTGGCAGCAGAGACAATCGCGCCGCCCCACTTCTTTGAGTACGTGAGGCCAGACCTGATAAGGAGGGCCTACCTGAGCGCGCTCTCGGCTAGGTTCCAGCCCAAGGGCACTTACGAGGGGGCAGGCAAGGAGCACAGCTGCGAGTCGTTCGGCGTGGGCCTCGGCATTGCCAGAATCCCGAGATACAAGGGCCACTTGTGGCCGCGCGGCTGCATGGCGCCCAACACTGTCGGCGGCAGGAGGGCCCACCCGCCCAGGCCCGAGAAGAAGCTCCACGAGGAGATAAACTGGAGGGAGAAGAACCTCGCGATAAGGTCCGCCATTGCCGCAACGGCGTACAAGTCGTGGGTCTCCGCGAGGGGCCACGTGATAGACAGAGTGCCCTCGCTACCCCTCGCCGTCACGGAGGGCGCAGAGAAAATAGAGAGGGCGGGGGGCGCGAGAGGGCTCTTCATGGCGCTGGGGCTTTGGGACGACGTAGAGAGGGCAGCGCGGCGCACGAGAATACGGGCCGGCAAGGGCAAGAGACGCGGCAGGCGCTACAAGGAGCCCAGGAGCGTTCTGGTCGTGGTCTCGCGGCTCGGCGCGCCGCTCGCTAGGGCAGTCAAGAACTTCCCCGGCGTTGACGTGGTCCCCGTCGATCAGCTGAACATGCTGGCGCTGGCGCCGGGAGGCGTGCCCGGCAGGCTGACACTGTGGACCCTCCCGGCAATAGAGAGACTGAGGCAGGGGCTGTTCCTGTGATCATTAAGAGATTCGTCATAACGGAGAAGGCAATAAGGCTCGCGGAGAGGGAGAACAAGATAACAATAATCGTTGACAGGCACGCCACTAAGAAGCAGATAGCTGAGGAGGTAGAGAGGCTCTACGGCGTGAGGGTCGAGAGGGTAAACGCGCTCATAACGCCGCAGGGGGAGAAGAAGGCGTACGTGAAGCTGGCAAGAGAGCACAGCGCGATGGACCTGCTCAGCAAGATAGGAGTGCTGTAGGGCAGCGGCGCCTGCCGCGGGGCTCCGCCGCTCTGCCTGGCTGAGCTACGGGCCCTCGCGCACTCGCGCCACCCGGGAATAAAAGCTTTTCCTAACGGTCACGCGTGGAGCTGCTGGAGCGCGTCCTGGAGAGGCTCAACTTGCGCGCGCTGAGGGGCTGCGCGGAGCTGAGCGAGCGGTGCGTGAAGGGCATTGCGCGCTGCGAGCGCGAGGTAAGGCTGTGCGACTGGAGGGCGGACTTGAGGTGCGGCGGAATTTACGTCGAGATAGAGCCTGCAGAGAGGCTAGCGTGTGGGCTCGGCCAAGCTGCGCTGTGGCGCGCGGCGTGCGGCGTGGACGCCGTGCTGCTCGTGTACGGCAGCGGCGAGTCTGAAAGGGCAAGGCTTGCATCACTAATTGTGCCAACGGTATACATTGACGTAAAGCTCAAAATAGCGTGCAAGTACGCAGGCGGTGCAGGTAATTGCATTCCTGTCAGCTAGCGGCGGCGTCGGCAAGACCACGATAGCGGCTCACTTAGCCTACATGTTCCGGCGGGAGGGAAACAACGTGCTGCTCGCGGACATGGACCCGAGCGCCGGCCTCAGCGTCACGCTGCTCGGCGAGCACAGAGTCCTCGAGCTCGAGGGAAGGGGGAGGACGGTCGGCGACGCGCTCCTTAGGTTCCTGAGGGGCAACAGCGTCGAGGTTTCTGATTATGTCGTGCAGGCAAAGCTCGGCGAGTTCGCCGTAGACATTATGCCGAGCGGGGACTTGCTCAGCGATGCAATGGGCTCGCTGTGGTACTCGGGGAACTACCCCAGCCCGGAGTTGAGGGTCAGGGAGTTCCTCGAGAGGTCAGGCGCGCATAGGTGGGACGTGATACTGCTGGATACGATACCGTTCTACGAGAGGAGATACACGCTAACGGCACTTTACACCGCAGACAAGGTGATAATAGTCACTCACCCCTACGGCTCGGAGCCCCAGCGCGTGAAGAGGATGTACTCTAAGCTCGCGCAGGCTGTAAGGTCGGGCATCGACATAAAGGCAAGGGTGCTTGTGAATAGGGCGCGCGTGGGGACCGCGGAGGCTGAGCACGCTATGGAGAGAGTTGCGGCGCTCGACGTGCCTAAATTCAGCACTGTAATTCATGAGCGGGTGTGCTACAGCGGAATTCCGCAGATGGAGTGCTTCACGGGCAGGGGAAAAAACAAGGTAAAAGACAAAAATGCGATAGGCGAAGTTGAGAAGCTGTTTGCCGAGCTCAAGGACTGGCTCTCAGTCCAGCTCACTCTCGGCTAGCTCAGCGGGATAACCGCCTCCTCACCCCTTCAGGCTCCCCAAGACTTCATCACAGCACGCGACAAGGATTTAGCCCGGAAATTAGCTCTCCCGGCGTGATGAGCCTCACGGTAGGCGAGGGGTGAACGGAGCGCCCTTCTCTGACGGCTACCTGAGCGCATACTGTCTGCACCACTCTGCCCTTCTCCTGAGGGCCTCCGCGGTCCGGGGGTCCGCGTCAGGCCTCCTGGAGTACTCTTCGAACTGCCTGACAGCCCTCCTGCAGCCCTCGACGACCAGCGCGTGCCAGCCCTCTGCAGACATCACGCGCCGAGATAGGGCTTCAGGCACGTCTCGCGCCACAGCCTTGCGACCTCGCCCGTCACGGCAGCTATGACGCGCGGGTCGCCGCCCTTGACGTAGAGAATATCATCGTCATAGCCGCACGTGGCCCTCAGCAGAGCGTCCCGAGCGGCACGCGGCAGGCCCTCCCAGCGGTACGGCCTGTAGCCGAGCCCCTCGAACAGCCGCATTGCCGGCGCGTTGTCCTCTCTCGTTGTCGCCAGGTATATGCCGGCGCCGCACTCCCGCTCGGCCAGCGTGACGAGGAGCCTGCCGAGGCCGCGCCCGCGGTGCTCCGGCGCCACCACCGCGTAGTAGTGCACGCACGCCGTGACAGCGAGCCTGACGGCGTAGAACACTTCCGCGGCCACGGCCCTCCCGTCAACGCTTAAGACCAGAGCCCACGAGCGCGGCCACCTCTCCAGCACGGCGCGTGCGTACTTGACGCTCCCGTAGTAGGCGCCGATTAGCTCAAGAGCTGCTTTCTCGTCTCTCGACACGCTCAGCCGGGCGTGCACGGGGCTGCGCCTACGCGCCGGTCTCCCTGCGGACCCAGTCCAAGTAGTCGGCAAGACCTGCGGTTATGGGCAACGCTATTATCTCGGGGACCTTATACGGGTGAATCGCGCGGACCTCCCTGATGAGGTCGCCGAGCCTCTCGCTGGTGGTCTTCACGACCAGCAGCACCTCGCTCGACTCCTCAATTTTCCCCTCCCACCAGTACATCGACGACACCGGCGCTATGTTGACGCACGCCGCGAGCCTCCTCTCGAGCAGGCGCCTCGCCATCTTCACGCCGCTCTCGCGGTCCGGCGCCGTGATGAGCACGACCGCGTACATGACCCTGCCGGCGCCGCGCTTAAAAAAGCCGCGGCCGCGCGGCCGCGGGGAACATCCGCGCGATTGCCTCGAAGTCCTCGCCCGACAGCTCCAGCGCGAGCGCTCCCGCTATCTCGTCTATGTGCTCCTTTCTCTCCGACTTCGGGATCGGCACCACGCCCCTCCTCACGTACCACGCGAGCGCCACCTGCACTGCCGTCGCGCCGTACTTCTTGCCCACCTCGGCGAGCCTCGCGTCCCTCGCTATTGCCCCCCTCTCCAGCGGCGTGTAAGCAATATACGCCATCCCGTTGGAGAGGGCATAGGGTATCACGTCGAGCTCGTCGCGCCTGTGGTAGAGGGAGTAGTAGTTCTGCACGGCGGCCAACTCGTGCTTCTTCGCGCACGCCTCAGCCTCGAGAAGCTCTCCGAGCGAGAAGTTGCTGACGCCGAAGTACCTTATCACGCCGGCGTCAACCAGCGCCTCGAACGCTCTAATGGTCTCGCACACCGGCGCCGCGCTTGACGGCGCGTGGAGCAGGTACAGGTCTATGTACGTGCCGAGCCGCGAGGAGCTCCGACGCGCCGCCTTTATCACGTCGTCGTACCCCGCGTGAGTGGGCCACACCTTCGTGACGATGAACAGCTCGTCTCTCGGGAACCCGCGAATAGCGGCGCCCACGAGCTCCTCAGCGTGCCCGCCGCCGTACATCTCGGCGGTGTCTATCAGCTTGATCCCGCGCCCGATTGCGTGCCTGATGGCCTCTATCCACTCCGCGTCCCTGCTGCGGTCAGGAGTCCAGAAGCCCCCGCCGATTCCCCACGTGCCCAGGCCGACCGCGGGAACGCAGCCGGCCCGCCTGAAGCACGCCCTCCTCACGCCGCCGCGCCTCGGGCCCGCTTATTAGCGCTGCGCGCGCATTAGCACGAGATCCCCGGCTTCTATGACGCGCCAGCCCAGCCGAGCGAGGATGCGCGAGCACGCGCCCGGCCTCCTGGCCAGCGCGACGCGCCTCTCGTAGTCCACCGCGACTAGAGCGCGCGACATGAGGCAGAGCGATGCCGCCAGTCTCGAGAGGGCAAGCGCAAAGCCGCTGGGACCGCGGGCACTCACGGCGCTGCGCGCGCCCCTCTAAAAAAATCCTGAGCGCCGGGCTCTCGGAAGTCGGCGGGGAGAGCTTTTTAGGGAGGGCAAGGACTGGGGAGAGCTCGGGGCCCGTAGCTCAGCCTGGAAAGAGCGGCGGCCTCCGGAGCCGTAGGTCGTGGGTTCGAATCCCACCGGGCCCGCCAGTCTCGTGCTCTCCGCGACGGGCAGAAGTCCCAGCCCTCTCGCGCGCCTCACTGCTCAATATCCGCGCGCCCCCAGCAATACGGGCGCGGCTCGCCGCCCTGGCCTCCAGACGCGGGCTCCTGCGCTGCCTCAACTGTCTGCGCTAGTGCAATTCCGGCGCCTTGCCCGCCCGTGCCGGAATTGATGAATGTAAAGCGCGGCTCGAAGCGGCCGCCGGGAGGGCAAGGAATAGTATGAAGCGCGGTCAGCAATACGGGTGGTGTATTAACAGCGAGCTGTAAGGCTTAAATAGCCGCCGCCCCTCCTTGCGGCGATGCCAGACTTGGGGCGAGGGACAGGGCTTATCTCGTCCTTGAGGACGGCACTGTGCTCGTAGGCCGGCAGATCGGCGCCGACAGGGCTGCCGTCGGCGAGGTCGTCTTCACGACTTCTGTCGTCGGCTACCCCGAGACGCTGACGGATCCTAGCTACAAGGGCCAGATCGTTGTCTTCACGATGCCCCTGATAGGCAATTACGGCATTTCCGAGGACCAGATGGAGTCCGACGGCGTAAAGGCCGAGGGCGTCGCCGTCTTCGAGGCGACGCGGCCGAGCCACTACAAGTCTGCAATGTCGCTGGACGAGTGGCTGAGGGCCGAGGGAGTCCCGGGAGTCTCCAGAGTGGACACGAGGGCGCTGGTGCTCAAGCTGAGGGAGCACGGCGTCATGATGGGCGCGCTGGGGCCCCTGGAGCCTGACAGACTGCTGAGGATGCTGAGGGGCTCGGCAAGGTACGACGAGATGCTTTACGTCGATCTCGTCTCGGTGAGAGAGCCCGTAGAGCTCGGCGAGGGGCGCCTGTGCGTAGGCGTTGTCGACTGCGGCGTCAAGAGGTCAATAGTGAGGGAGCTCCTCAAGCGCGGCTTCAGGGTGAGGCTCGTTCCCTGCCGCAGGCCTGAGCTCGCCTTCGACTGCGACGGGCTCCTGTTGAGCAACGGGCCGGGCAACCCCAAGCTGCTGGACTTCCTGGTGGAGCGCGTCAGAGAGTACTTCGAGTACAGGAAGCCGCTCATGGGCATATGCCTCGGCCACCAGGTAATAGGGCTTGCGTCCGGCGCGGGGGTCTACAAGCTGAAGTTCGGGCACAGGGCATGCAACAAGCCCGTCCGCGACCTGAGGTTCACCGGGAGGACCTACATCACGGTGCACAACCACGGGTACGCCGTCGACCCGCGCGGCACGGAGCTCAAGGTCTGGGCAGTGCAGCCTGACGACGGGACTGTCGAGGGGCTCTACCACGAGAGGCTCCCGCTCGTCACTGCGCAGTTCCACCCCGAGGCCTCGCCGGGCCCGAACGACACGAAGTGGCTCTTCGACGTTTTCGCCAGGATGGTGAGGGGCCATGCCGGACGTTAGGAGGGTCCTAGTGATAGGCTCGGGGGCCATAAAGATAGCGGAGGCTGCCGAGTTTGACTACTCGGGCTCCCAGGCGCTCAAGGCGTTCAGGGAGGAGGGCATAGAGACCGTGCTCGTCAACCCAAACGTCGCGACGATACAGACGTCGAGAGCCCTCGCCGACAGGGTCTACTTCGTGCCCATACAGCTCCCGCTCCTCGAGCGCGTTATAGAGCGCGAGAGGCCGGACGCCGTCGCGTGCGGCTTCGGCGGCCAGACAGCACTGTCGGCGTGTGTGGAGCTCCACGACGCGGGCGTGCTGCAGAGGTACGGCATCAGGGTTCTCGGCACGCCGATTGAGGGCATAAGGAAGGCGCTGTCGAGATCTCTCTTCCAGCGTGCGATGAGAGAGGCCGGCATACCGGTGCCCCCCAGCGGGGCGGCGACATCGCCGGAGGGGGCCGTTAGGCTCGCGCGGGAGATAGGCTATCCTGTCGTCGTGAGGGTGAGCTTCAACCTCGGAGGCGCGGGGGCCTTCGTGGCCTGGAGCGAGGGAGAGCTCGTCGCGAGGCTCTACAAGGCATTTGCCCAGTCGGCAATACGCGAGGTCCTGGTGGAGAGGTACCTCGACGGCTGGAAGGAGGTTGAGTTCGAGGTCGTGAGGGACGCGCATGACAACGTGGCGGCGGTTGTCTGCATGGAGAACGTCGACCCCATGGGCGTCCACACCGGGGACTCTATAGTCGTCGCGCCGTGCCTCACGCTAACAAACGAGGAGTACCAGAGGGCGCGCGACATATCGATAGGAGTCGCGCGCGCGGTTGGCGTGATCGGCGAGTGCAACGTGCAGGTGGCGGTGAACTACGCGGGGCCCGAGCAGTACGCGATAGAGACGAACCCGCGCATGTCGCGCTCGAGCGCGCTCGCGTCCAAGGCGTCGGGATACCCCCTGGCCTTCATAGCGGCAAAGCTCGCGCTGGGCTACAGGCTCGACGAGGTCCTGAACACCGTCACGAGACGCACTGTCGCCGCGTTTGAGCCCGCGCTGGACTACATCGTGGTCAAGCACCCGAGGTGGGAGAGCGACAGGTTCGGGATCGGCGAGGGGCTCGGCCCCGAGATGATGTCAATAGGCGAGGCAATGGCAATAGGCCGCACGCTGGAGGAGGCGTGGCAGAAGGCGGTCAGAATGGTCGACATAGGGGAGCCGGGTCTCGTCGGCGGCAAGATGTTCAGGGAAATAGCGCTGGAGAGGGCCGTCGAGTGCCTGAAGAGGCGCGAGCCGTACTGGCCTATATGCGCAGCGAGGGCGATATATCTCGGCGTTGGCGTCGACGAGATAAACAAGTTGACCCGCGTCGACAAGTTCTTCCTCATGGCAATAGAGCGCGTCGTCAGCGCTTACAGGGCCTTGGAGAGGGGCGAGGCCGACATCGAGGAGCTGAAGCTCCTCGGCTTCTCCGACCTGCAGATAGCGGAGGCGCTGGGAGTGAGCGAGGAAGAGGTGCGCAAGATGAGGAGGCGTCCCGCCGTCAAGAAGATAGACACGCTCGCCGGCGAGTGGCCCGCCGAGACCAACTATCTCTACGTCACGTACGGCGGGGCTCGCGACGACGAGACCCCGCGCGTTGACTTCCTGGTAGTCGGCGCCGGCGTGTTCAGGATAGGCGTCAGCGTGGAGTTCGACTGGTCCACTGTGAACCTTGCGTGGGAGCTCAAGAGGCGGGGCTTCAGGGTGGCCGTTCTCAACTACAATCCCGAGACCGTGTCGACGGACTGGGACGTCGTTGACAAGCTCTACTTCGACGAGATATCGGTGGAGAGAATTCTCGACATACTGGAGAAGGAGGGGAGCGGAACCGCCGTGGTTCTCTACGCGGGGGCCCAGATAGGCCAGAGGATCTACAAGAGGCTGGAGGATGCCGGCGTAAAGATCGGGGGGACGAGGGCGCGCTCGGTAGACGCGGCGGAGGACCGCGAGAAGTTCTCGAAGCTGCTGGACAGACTCGGCGTGAGGCAGCCGCCGTGGCTCTCGGCCAGGTCCCTCGCGGAGGCCGTCAAGCTCGCGGAGAGTCTCGGCTATCCGGTCCTCGTGAGGCCGAGCTACGTCCTGGGCGGCACGTCAATGGCCGTCGCGCGTAACGAGCGCGAGCTCGCGGACTTCTTGAGGCGGGCCGCAAGAGTGAGCGGCGAGCACCCGGTCGTCGTCTCCAAGTTCATCGCGCGCGGGATCGAGGCAGAGGTCGATGCCGTGTCTGACGGCAGGAGGGTCGTCGCGACGCCGATAGAGCACGTGGAGCCCCCCGGCGTTCACTCCGGCGACTCGACGATGGTCCTCCCGCCGAGGAGGCTCGATGGCGCCGCGGTGAGGAGGCTCGTCGAGATAGCCCACCTCATAGCGAGAGAGCTGGAAGTCAGAGGGCCCCTGAACGTTCAGTTCGTCGTCAGCGACGACGTATACGTGATAGAGGCAAACCTGAGGGTCAGCCGCTCGATGCCCTTCGTCAGCAAGGCCACCGGCGTCAGCTACATGTCTCTCGTCGCCGACGTGCTTGCAAGCGGCAGGCTGCAGACAGACGGCGATGTGGCGATTCTGAGGCCGGCGAGATGGTGGGTCAAGACGCCGCAGTTCTCGTGGGCAAGGCTCAGGGGCGCCTACCCAAGGCTCGGCCCGGTCATGTACAGCACGGGCGAGGTGGCGGCTAGCGGCTCGACGTACGAGGAGGCCCTGCTGAAGAGCTGGCTGGCGGCAACGCCGAATAGAATACCGGCCAGGAACGCGCTGGTGTACACGTACGACGAGAGCCACGCCGAGAACATCAAGCTCGCGGCGTCTATACTGTCCCGGCGCCTCGAGGTCCTCACGCCCGAGGAGCTGGGAGACAAAGTCGTCGAGATGTTAAAGTGGGGGGAGGTCGACATAGTCATGACAGCGGGAGACACGCCGGACAGGGACTTTCACATCAGGAGGGCTGCCGCCGACACCAACACGCCGCTCGTGCTCGACTCGATGCTGGCGGTGGAGCTCGCCAGGGCGTTCGTGTGGTACTACGGCGGCGGGAGGCTGGAGGTGGAGCCGTGGTAGCGCACGGCGGCGCTGTAGAGTTCAGACTCGGCAAGGTCTCCGTGCTGCCGCTCAAGGGTGACATCACCGAGGTTGAGGCAGAGGTGATAGTCAACGCAGCGAACCCGTACCTAGAGCACGGCGGCGGCGTGGCCGCGGCAATAGTCAGGAGGGGCGGGCACGTAATTCAGGAGGAGAGTAGAAAGTGGGTCAGGAGGCACGGCCCCGTGCCGGTCGGCGGCGTCGCCGTGACGTCCGCCGGGAGGCTCAGGGCGAGGTACGTGGTGCACGCGGTGGGCCCTAGGTGCGGCGCAGAGCCGGTGGAGAAGATACGCGAGGCCGTCGAGAACGCACTGCTCAAAGCCGACGAGCTAGGAGCCGAGTCGGTCGCGCTGCCGGCAATAAGCACTGGCGCGTTCGGCTGTCCCTACGAGGACGCGGCCGTCCAGACGGCCGAGGCGATAAGGGCCGTGTCAGGCCGCCTGAAATGCGTGAGGAGGATAATGGTCGTGTTGTACACCGACGAGGCCTACAGCGCGTTCGTGAGGGCGTTCGGCAAGATTCTCGCGCACTGACGGCGCGAGCATGACGCGCGTTCCAGGTCCATGTAAAGGACAGCTGGACGGGGCGGCTGGTCGGCCCGCCGGGATTTGTGGGCGGGTTTCCCCTGAACCCGGGACCGCCCGCTACAGGCCCGGGGAATTGCGCCCTGCTGTCCCCCCGGGGGCTGTCTACAGCCGGGCGCTCTGACCGCTGAGCTACGGGCCGTGCCCGCACATTTGAGGCGGGCTCTTTAAAAGCATTGCTCCGCACAGCTTTATATCTGCCGCGCGGGCCGCCACAGGGACTGGTGACGACAGCCCAGTAGGCGAATGCGTGAAGACGCGGGACCGGCCTCTCGTCCTGGCTCTCTCGTGATGAGGTCAGCGGCGGGTGACTCGAGATGGCCGGAGAGGGGCCTCTACTGACCGGCGCGGGCGCGCTCACGCGGGGAGCCCGCAGCCTCTGAGCAGGTGATCGACGACGGGCTTGAGAAGCTCGGCGTCGAACACCACGCGGGATATTCCGCTGCCGCTCACGGAGGCGGACTTGACGTTTCAACCCTTCTTGAGATTCGACCGCTTACATGGAGCCCTTTCTTGCTCTTTTAAGCTTTTCGCTCCCGGCCTGCGCCCACGGGCCGCCGCACTGGACGCGCTATAAACTATTTTTCGCAGATCTTCTTGGGCGGCGGCGCCGTTAAAACCCCCACGAGCTCTACTGCCTCCACGGCCGCCACCTCAAGCCCGCCCTGCGGCGTGGCCACGGTCACGCGCGGCGCGACGGCGAGAGCCTCGTAGAGCCTGCGGCCGCACCCCTCGTCCCCAATCTCGACGCCGAGCGCGTACACCGGGGGCGGGCTCTCGCCGAAGTAAATGCCGAGCACGCCCTCGATGTACGGCTGCGTTGTCGCGACCGCGAGGTAGTACGCGCCGCGCAGCCTCTCGAGAAGCGCGCATATCTGCTGCCGGCGTTCAAGCACCATCTCGGGCGTGACGGCTTGCCAGTCGTAGTAGTCCGGATCGCCCCCGGTTATCTTCGACGTGTTGTAGCGAATCACGAGGTAGCTCGCGGGGCACCTCGCGTCCAGCGCGTGCTCGTCAAACTCATCCTCGTGGCAGAACACCATTAAATCGCCGTTGCCGATTATATACTCAGGGGGCCCGCCCTCTAGAGGGCCGAACACCTCCCTCACTGCCTTCAGCGCGTCGCCGCAGTTCCCCCACCTCAGCAGAAGCAAGAGCATGTGCTACCTCAGGCACATATTTTATTCGAAGGCGCCACGAGTCTCACATTAATGTGTGAGTGTTGGAAGTACTCGCGCACTTGCTTGCCAAGCTTGGCAGTGCGTGATACGATAATGAGTACATCGGCAAGGAGGTCGTGGACCTTGTACTGTGCTAACACCGCCGATTTCGTATTCAGAAACTTCTTGACAAGCGAGTCTTTGCAGCCCCACAAGTCCCTCTCAGTGGCCTCCACGATGTACAGCCTTCTGCCGCACATGCACACATAGTCTGCAACCCTGCCGGCGGGCTTTATACTGCACGGCGTGCAACCAGTTACCTGGGGGTCTGCCGCGCAGCAGCAGTCCGCGTAGAACGGGGCACGGCACTGTTGCTGCAAGCAGCGCCGCGCGCGTAGGTCCAGGTACAGAATCGCTCTCATGACACTACCACCGCGTGATATGCCGCGAGCTCCCGCCTGAAGAGCTCGACGTCGTCCAGCCTCTCAATGCGCCTTGCCCCCCTGTCAATATAGTAAGCGGCGAGCCCGCGCCTCATGGCGAGCCGCAGCACCAGCCCGCTGTGAGTCTCGAGCACCACCGCGGCCCTCGAGCGCGCGATCGCGCTTATCAAGTCCGCGATGTAGTCCACGTGGAGGCCCGCCTCGAAGTTCTCGACGGCAACAAAGTCCCCCGTCTCAAGCGCCGTTTCGATCGCCAGTCTCCTCCTCTGGCCGTAGGAGAGATTGGCAAGGGGTATCCACCGGCCGAGACCCGGGTCGCGCGCGTGGTCGTAGTAGCTCTCCAGGTAGAGGCGCCCGGCAATCGACGGGCACGCCACCACAATATCGATATCCTCGGACCTGATGCCGGCGAATGCCACCTCCTGCCGCCCGAGCGCGTGCTCGTGCGCGCCGCACTCCCGCGCCGTCCCCACCTGCACTGCTCTCACTTCGTCGATATGCCACACCACCAGATCTCTGCCCCAGCCGTCGGGGCTGGTAACGCTGCTCTTCCACTCCGCGCCCCCCACTCTCGCGGTAAAGGCGTCTCCCCTGATCTCCACGTGAAATTCCCTGAACTTCACGACGGCCTCCGCCTCATCTAGCTCCCGCTTGGGCAGCACGGCACTGCTGTAATACCGCTTCGAGGAGAGCTTGCTGAGCGCGAGGAGCAAGAGGTGGATTATCGTGGACTTTCCGCCGCTGTTCGGGCCGTACAGGACGACCTTCTCGCCCTCGATGACAGTATCCTTCAATACTTTCAACTTTTTTATTTGAAGAAACATGGTGACTTAGAAGTCAAGCAATCACTTAAGCCTGACAACGCCATACCCCACTCGGGTCTTGGCGCCGAGGCCCTCCGCCAGGGCCTCTTTTATCAGGCCGTACACCTCCTCGGCGCACCTGACCTCCAGGCTGCGCGACGCGACAAAGAAATCGAAGGTGGCACCTGGCCTGATCACGGGGAAGACTATGGGCGTGGGCTTCGCCGCGTCCTCCCTCACGACATCGGGCTCTCTGTAGTGCGGCGTTATCACGTCAGGCTCGACGGCGACAGAAGACGTTGGCAGCGCGTCTGTGATCACTAGCGCCCCCTCCCGCCCCGCGTGGCCGAAGAGCTCTGCCGGCGGGAGGCCGCAGGCCCCCCGGCGCGTCCCCGCCTTCAGGGCGCCCTTTAGCGCGGTGGCGGGAATGTACGGCGCGTTGAATATGGGGTGCCACGCCAGGCCAATCTCGAGCGGCATGTAGGGGTTGCGCAGATGAACGGCGAGGGGCGTCTCCGTCTCCACCGTTAGGCGGAGCACGAGGGGGAACTGACTCCTTAGTTCTCGGTCTAAAGCCTCCAGGTACCTCAGTATCAATTCCGTCTGGATGCGGAAGTCCTTCAGTCTCACCGTGACCTCCCTGCTGAACTTAGAGAGCTTGGCCTCCTCGCCTTGCTTTGTCCGCACCCACTCCAGAAGCCCCGTGACCACGCACGAGGTGACGTTGTAGCCGGGCCGTATGCAGTCCAGAGCGGCTATCCCCTCCTCGGGGGGCCGGCGTCCCCCGTCGTGCCCTCTGGGCTGCCTCACGGCCACACCCTCTGGGGGCTCCACCTCTGTATCAGCCGGAGGAAGAGGTCGCGCGCCTCTCTCACCCTCCTCTCGTCCACCACAATGCTCTCCACGCCGCTCTCTCCCACCCACTTGAGCTTGGGAGGCCAGTCGGCGGAGAGAAACAACGAGATGTAGGTGCCACCGCCGTACTTGTGCCTCGGCGAGTGTGCCGCCGCGAAAACTGCCGAGGGCCTTCTCAGCCCCTCGCCGCGCGGGTCCATGTAGCCCGTGCCCGTGCCCCTCTGGCTTCTAGGCAGGCCGAAGAACCACGCGTTGCGGTCCATGGGGTCTGGCGCCGCGAAGCTCCCGGCGGCCAGCTCTGCCCTGCGGGACCGCAGGAAGATGTTATGTACGTCAGGGAATCCCGCCGCGACCTTGTAAACCTCAAAGAAGCCTCTCGCCGCGGCAGGGATGGGAGGGAGCCCTTGCTGCGCGGCGCCGCACTTCCCTACCCGCACGCCCTCTCTCGCAGCCTCGAGGAGCTCCCTCACCCCGCCCCTAGGGGCGTCTCCCCGCGTGTCCAGCACGTCGACGACCCCCAGCGACTTCCTCCCGCCCTTGCCCAGGCCGGAGAGAGTGAGCGCTAGGGCAAGCGCCGCCACGGCGGGGGCGAATGCCCTGTGATTTCCCTCCACCGTCAGCCTGAACATGCCCCCAACGGCATACTCCACGTCGTGCGACAGCGCTATTAGGTCCAGCCTCTGAATGCCGCTTTTCCGCCTCCGCCTCACTACCTCAACCCTCGGCGGCCTGAGCACCTCGACCCTTATCCTGTACGCAGAGGCGGCTTTAGTCGAGCCAAGGCCCATGTCCTCGGCGACGGCCCTCGAGGTCTCTTTTGCCAGATCCCTCACGCACCCTGCCTCGTAAAGCACGCCGGCAGCAACCGCCCTCGCCCACCACCTCCAGAGGCCCTTAACGGAGGTAGGCCTTATGTAAAAGCGAGGGTCGAGCACGCCGGGGTCGTACCAGCCCACGGAGAGGGGCGTGTTGATGGTGAGCTCGAAGACCGCCCTCATTCCCCCCTCTCGAACTTCGCCTCCGCCAGCTTCTTAAGCCAGTCCACGAACTCGGCGAGCTCTAGGTCCACTAGGTCGCCGAGCCTCTCGACCTCCCTCAAGGCCTCCCCCAGGTTGCCGGCCTTGACGCCCAGGGCTCTCAGCGCGTCGACGAGACACAGGCCGTAAATGGCGTATCCCCTCTCCTCCCTCGACAGGCTGGAGCTGCATATTGCCCTGACGCCCTCCTCGACGCTCTTGTGCGAGAATATGTCGCGCTCGCTCGACCTCGCGGCGAGGGCGGCCAGCGCGTAGGCGGTGCCCGTGTAGTAAATATCGGAGGGCACGTGCCTGGCCCTGGCCCTGAAGGCAGACCGCGTCTCGCCGTCGCAGTGACGCTCGACCAGCTCCACGCACTCGAGCGCCTTCCTGAGCCACGACGTCATAAGATCACCTTGACGAGACCCCTGCCTATTGTCTCCTTGCCGCCGAGCCACACCGGGCCCCTGATCATGTCGCTCACGTAGTCGCAGGGATCGCCGTCTACTCTCACTCTCTTCCTGCACACTTGCCTCTCCTCGTCGACCTCGCCATCGGCGCATTTCTTTTCTTTGTCCATACTCACGCTCACGCTCACAACGCTCGGCCGCCGCCCGGCGCAGTAGTACCCGGACACAAAGACCGTAAATGGCGGGATGTACTCCTCGCTCCACGGGCCGGTCTCCACGGTCTTAGTATCCTGCTTTAGGCGGACTCTGTACTGCACTAGGAGGCTGCGCCGCACTATCCCCGCGATGTCGTCGTCTGATGCCACGGCGAAGCCGACCTCGCCCACCATCCTTCTTACCTCTTGAAACGGCGGGAGGTCGAGGGCCGGCGCCCTCCCCGCGACCCTGTACTTCCTTTCGTTGATCACCGCGTGCCCGTTCACCGAGTACCTGTTGTCGGACAGGTAGACCGTGCCGCTCCCGGGCCTCGGGATCTCTGGCAGCTTGAGCGCGCAGCCCAGGGCCTCCGCGTAAAGCGCGGCGAAGCTGAGCAGCAGCGGCGACGTGACGTACAGCCACACCCCCTTCAGAGACCTCGCGGGAATGGCCACGAGCTTGACGTCGAGAAACGCCACCGGCGACGCGAACTCAGACGCCTCCTCTGGCCTCGGCCCGAATGCGGCTAGCACCCTGGCGCACTGGGCCGGGTCGCCCACGCACTTGGCGCTCCGCCCGTCGCTATGGAACAGCCCGCGCTCCGCCTTGGCTCTCAGGGCGCCCTTGAGCGACGAGGCCCATATCGCCGGGAGCCCGAACTCGTCCCGCTGGACTGGCAGGTCCACATGCGCCGCCTCGCCGCGGCCCACGCCGGGGTGGAGGGCTGTCAAGGCCACCAGCCAGAACAGCTTACCCCCCATTAACTTTCATAAACTCGCCACTTTTTAAAATTGTGGACTGGTTCGCCAAGGCGTACGCCCTCCTTCACGATCCGCCTCACAAGGCCCTCTGGTTTGAGGACGAGAAGTACAGGGTCTTTGACAAGGAGAGCCACGAGGGCGAGGCGCGCAAGATGCTCGACGAAATGCTCAGGGGAACGCCTCTCGGCGGAGGGGCCCCCTCTAGGGACGTCACGATGAGGGTGAAGACGGCGGACAGGATTGCTGCGTCGTTTGACAGGTGGGCCCTGCCGGAGCCCGCCGGCGGCTACTGGGCGGTGGCAGAGGCTCTGTACAACCCCTTCAACTTACAGTACTCAATGCGGATAGAGAGGCCAGATCCAAAGGCCTTCAGGAGCGCGCTGGAGGATTACATCCGCCGAGCGAATGAAATCCTCAGGGCCGCGCGGAACGACAGAGAGACTTACGTACTGCTCTACGCCGTCGCCGAGCCGCTCTGGATACTGAAGGGCCTGCCGGCCCTCCCGGCGGACACCAGAGCGCCGACCCACACGGTCTTCGACCACCTGTACGCGACGGCATCCATGATGAACTGGGTGGACGGCGGGGGCAGCCTCAGCCCGAGGGGCTGTCTGCTCGAGATTGACGTCCCCGGCATTCAGAGGATTATCGGCTCGGCGAGAAAGGCGGGGGACTACCGCGCGGGGAGTCTCCTCGTGTCGCTGGCTGTGTGGCTGACGGCGTGGCAGTACATGCGGAAGTACGGTCCCGACGTACTCCTCTCCCCCACGCCCCGCTTCAACCCCCTCTTCTACTTCCAGCTGGCCAGAGAGATCAAAGGGGGAGAAATTGAGGGCGCCGGCAAGCGCGCGCCCGGCGAGAGGGCCCTGGAGCTCTACGCCGAGCTCGTCGTCAAGGCGCTCGGCCTCAAGGCGCTGGGGGAGGAAGGAAGGGAGGGCGGGCCTGAGAGGCTAATCGCCGAGTACTTCATCGAGAGGGCTTCCGTGATACCGGGCACGGCGTATCTAGCGCTGCCCGACTGCGCGGAGGCCGAGAGAGCGCCGGAGTACTTCGAGGCGGCGCTCTCCGCCATAAAAGATGCGGCGTGCGGCTCCGAGCGCGAGGACCTGCCCCTCCCCGTCAGGCCCGCCGCCGTGCGGGACAACCACGTGGCCAGGCTGGCGAGGAGGGTCCTCGAGAGAACCCCCGCGCTCTACCTCCCGCTCAGGCACAGGTGTGTGTCCGTCGAGGATGCGCTGCGCGAGGCCGAGAGGGTCGCCAGAGAGCTCGCGCCGCCCGACCACCTCCTGAGGGCTCTCGGGGGAGAGCGCGGCCTGGCGGAGCGCCTTCTGTTCTACGCTGCGTGGAGGCTGCTGCACAGAAAGGTCGCGGCGCCGAGGGCGCCCTCGTGGTTCAGCGAGGGCGGGAGGCCCAACTTCGTCAAGCTCTACGAGGGGCCGTGGATTCACAGCACGCTGGACCCAGACCAGCCGGCGTCGCTGAGACTCGGCGGCGTGGTTAGAGAGAGGAGGCTGGACTACGACGAGGAGACGTGGAGCGTGCTCAGCCGCGAGCTGGGAGCGGGGGAGGGCGCGGAGAAGTTGAGGGAGGAGCTGAAGAAGGTCTTCAAGCCGAAGGAGGCGCTCGGCCCGGTAGACGTGCTCAAGCGGGCGCTCTACTACGCCGTGGCCGGGGGAGGAATACCGTCGGTGCAGGAGACGGCTCTGAGGTGGTACTATAACAGGGGATGGGCGGAGGCCTGCGACGACAGCGTCAGGAGAGGCATTGAAGAGATCGTCGGAGGGGGCGACGCCGAGGAGATCTTCGGCCAGCCGCCGGCGCCGGATGCCGTCTTGCGGCAGCGCTGCAAGCGCAAGGAGACGGACAAGCCGCCGATGTCGTTCACGTACGCCATAGTCAGAGCCGACGGGGACTACGTGGGGAGGCTCGCGAGGGGCTGCGTGAGGGGCCGCGCCGGCGGCGCGGTCGAGCAGGCGCTCGAGGACGTGCTGCCCAGAGAGGCCAGGGGCGACGCGGAGAGGTGGAGGGAGGACGGGAGGCTCGTCATCGAGGCGTTCAAGCTCGTCCAGAAGCTCCGGGGCAAGGAGTGCGAGGACGCCACGGGGGAGTTCCTCAAGGAGTTCCCCGACGTGATGTTCGTCGTCCCGTCGCCGTCTTACTACGCCGCGCTCTCCGCCTCGCTCATGATCACCGCGCTCAAGGACGCGAAGGCAGTCATCGAGCGCGACGGCGATGTCGTGTTTGCCGGCGGCGACGACCTGCTCGCCTTTGCGGCGAGGCCTGCGGCGCTGGAGATAGTCGAGGAGACCAGGAGGGCTTATCACGGCGACGGCGGCTTTCACAGGCTGACGGACAGCTACGCGGTGCCGGCCCCCGCGGCCTACGGCAGGAGCTACTCGGTGAGACTCACGCACTCGATCACGGACTTCATGGCCATCGAGGTCGACGAGGCGAGCAGGCTGCTGGAGGCCGCCAAGAGTGCCGTGAGGGGCAAGGACGCGCTAGTGATATCCGCCTCGACGGGGCACGCGGGCGTCGTGAGGATGTTGGACGTGGGCGAGGTGGAGAGAGTCGTGAAGGCCTACCTTGCCGGCGACCTCTCCCGAAACCTCCCCCACGACATGGAGGCGGTTTACACGCCCGGCGCGCCGGTGGGAGGCAGCGACGCGAGGAGGGCTGAGGAGATCCTCCTGGCGTACACTGTCAGGAGGAACGTCCGCAGGGGCAGCAAGGCAGGGGACGGGCTCGTTGAGGCGCTAGTAAGGCTCCACGGCGCCATGTGGGATTACTTTAGGCTGGAGGGCGCGCGAGACAGGCTGGGGCTGGCGGGCCCCTGGCACAATATGGTCGAGCTGCTGAAGGCGCTCAGGGAGTTCCTATGATCGAGCTGAGGATAACCCCCATCGGCCCCGCGCGCTTCGGCATCAGGCATCTGTCAACGCCGGCCGTCGCCAGCAGGGATGACGTCTGGATCGCCCCGCCGCCCTCCACCGTGCTGGGAGCCCTCGGCGCGCTTCTCGGCGCGAGGGTGGACTGCGGGAGGTGCGGCAGCGGGGACTTCGAGTGCCGGGCGGCGGCGGCCGAGAGGTCGCTGCTCGAGCTGGCGGACCAGCTCGGCGTGCGCAAGATGTGGGGGCCGCTCGTCAGGGCGGGGGGCAGGATCGGCGTTCCCGCCCTCGACTTCGTGCTCTACCCGGACAGCATGACCGCGGAGAGGGTGGAAAAGGTGTCGAGAGTCGGCCTGGCGCTGACGGAGAACAAAACGGCGGCGCCGGGCTACCTCTACCGCGCCACGTTCCTGCGCGCAAGAGGCCTCACCTACATCTACTACATCGACGGCGATCTCGGGCCCTTCAGGCCGAGGGTTGTCAGGCTGGGGGGCGAGGGGAGGGCGGCACTGGTCGAGGCGGTAGAAGTCAAGGAGAGGCCGCCGGGAGTGATGCCAGAGGCTGTGAGCGGGCATGCCGTCCTCATAACGCCCCTCCTCATGCCAGACGGCGAGCTCCCGCGGTGCGTGAAGCCCCTGGGAGCGTACGAGCTGAAGCCGGCTGAGGAAGGGGGGAGGGCCCCTGCGGTCAGGCTGGAAAGGAAGGTCAGGGTAGTCCAGTGGGGCCTTGGCTTCAGCGAGGCGTGCCGCGAGAGGAGGCCAATATACCCAGCCCTGCCTCCAGGCACGGCGGTAGAGGCCGGCGACTGCCCCGCCGCGGTCGGCTACATGGCCCGGCTCGGCTACGGCGCGCTGTACCCCATGAGGCGAGCGCTCGCGCCTGCAGAGCCGCCGTGACGTCTCGGCGGCGGCAGGGCGGCTGGAGCTGCCGGCTGGCTATCCGCGCGCCGGCCCCTCAGAGCCTATTTTTTCTGAGGGTTCGCGCGATTTGGTCGGCGAGGGGGCCTCGGGAATCACATCTCGAGACACCTCTTTGTCCTCTCCAGGTCTTTCCTTTCCATCACGATAGCCCCATCGCGGCAGATTTTGACGTAGCTGTCAAGCAGGCCGGCGTGTGCGACAAAATCTCTATTGTCCTCTTCGCAGGGCTCGCCGGCTCTCTGAGGCGGGAAGCCCTTCACCTCCGCCAGCGTTTTACAGCCGGCGAGTGGGATCCGGCGCAGCAGCTCCTCTATCTCGTCCAGCTCGTGGTTTACCAGAAGCCGCGCGGTGGGGTTCAGCTTTCTTACCACGTGCCACTTCCTGTACTGCTGAACGGTTTTTGGGAGCTCCTTGCAGCCAGCCCACGCCAGAAGCCGCTCGTAAAGCGCTCTGAAGTCAGGCGCCTCGCCGTACTCAACCTCGCACAGCCTCTCGCCATACCTAAGCTTAGGCACTGTGCTGTAAGACGGCTCCTCCGTCTCGCAGAGTCTCGCGTAATGGAGCGGCGCGCCGTAGTAGAGAGCACGGGACGCCAGGTGGCGCGGCTCCCAGAAGAAGTGGAGATGGTCGAGCGAGTCGCTGAATAGCCTCACGTAGTGCCAGTCCTCCGGCGTGGCGTTCCACACGGAGATCTCCACCCGGTCGTAGCCGTAGAGAAGCGCGACGTTCGCCACCAGCCTGACGGCATAGAGCGAGATTGTCGGCATGAAGTTAACGCCGTGGGTCACGTCGAGCGCGACCTCGAGCCTGCCCCCGGGCTCGCCCAGCTCCTTCACTTGCCTCCAGAGGCCCAGCACAAGCTCGGCCAGGATGTGATCCGGCGACGCCTTGTAGAGGTACCTGCCGGCGTACAGCCCCACGGAGCCCGTGGCCACCACCTCCACGCTGTGGCCCATGGCCGCCGCCACCGCCTTCACATAAGCCGCAAGCGCCTCCCGCCATCTCTCGCCTACAAGCGGCTCAAGCACCACGGAATCACCCCGCTCCTTGAAGCTGACGACGCCGCTCCATCTTTCTGCGAATTTCCGCGCCGTTTCCACTGCCTTCTCGTTCTCCTTGGCCCTCCTTGCCACGGCCGTCAAGGCAGAGTCCACCACGTAGACGACGTAGCGGTCGGCCTCTGCGCAGGCGATGGAGGAGAAGCCCTCCCTCTCCTCCCAGCCGCACTTATACCTCGCCCAGCGCCAGTTTAACGGGCTGCCCCACGTGGTGACATAGAGCCTTCTGCTCTCCATGCCCTGTCTTTATTTGCTTAACTCTTTTTTATGAAATCCCTGCCGTTGCTGCAGGCAGCTAGAGCTTCGATGAGGGTTGGCGGCGAATCGGGTTCTTTCATTCAACGGCCGCCTAAGTTATGACTTCTATCTGCCCGTCACAAATCTTTACGAGCTCCTCCGCAAGCTGCGTGTCTGTAACTGCCGTACAGCTGCGCTCCCCCTCTACACATTTGACCTGCATCTGGAACCTTCGGAGGTGCTCGTAGTCGAGGTCTAGGAGCCTCATAAGCTCCTCAACCTTCTCTCTGGCGTTGAGCAGGCTGAGAAGCGCGTAGGCGAGCATAGAGGGGGCACCTCGCCTGAGCAACACGGACAGCGCGGCGCAGGGGTTCTCCAGCATTCGCTCCTGTAGGATCTGCTCAAAATCCGCTGCAAAAATGACAGAGGATACGGCGACACCGCAGCAAAAGATGCGTCTAGACGCCTAGCGATAAGCCGCAGTGCAGACTCCACCTCTTCACGTCTCTCCCTCAAGCAACGCTCAGCGACGTCTACAGAGTACTCCCCCTCAGAGACGGCCTCCTCAGGAAAGAACTGAAGCACCGTTGCGGGGCCCCAGCGGTTTGCAAAACCGCTCCTTCACACGCCTTCTGAACTCCCTCCCGTCCGCGACCCCCGCGGGGCTAAGCGCGGTATCGACGCCGAAGATCACAGTCTGAACTTCCCACCCGTTCTCTCTAAAGAAAAAGAACTTGATCAAGGTAAGTGTGTTTGAACAAGAGCTGCACTCTACGAGCCTCGCGTTTCTAAATGCCGGGTGAGCCGGCGGCCCCACCCTATACTTTGCCTTCCTCCAGCTCGGCGGGTAGCCCCAGGCGGCAACAAAGAGGGCTCTGCCTTTGCCCACATCTCTCTCAGCACACTTTAATTTTGATTAATGGCATGTGCGGCATGATAGGGCTGTTCCTGGCGGTCACTGTGGGGACCTCCCTCCTAGCAAACGCGGCCAAGAGGGGCGTGCCGAGAGAGAGGCTCGTCGAGTACGCCGTGTCAAACCCGGAGGAGGCAAGCGCTGAGCTTAATACTATAGTCAAGTTTGCCAGGAAGCACCCCGCCCTCTTCAGTAACGTCTCGGCCGTGCTCTACGCCAGCGACACTGACGACGGAAGGGCGGCGGGCGAGGCGCTAAGAGAAGCCTTGTGCAGGGTGTTGCGCACTATCAGCTGCTCAGCGAAGCTCAAGGTAGTGCCGGGACTCGGCGTGGACTTCCGCACCGGGCTGCTAATGCTGGCGCGCCTCGTGGGCGCTGACGTGAGAGAGGCCAGAACAAAGGGGCGACTGGCCTACGTGGTGGCGACGGGGGGCTTCAAGCCCGAGTCGACGTTTGCCGTGATTGCAGCGTACCTCGCGGGGGCTCACGGCGTTATCTACGTCCACGAGACGTTCAAAGAGGTGGTGGAGCTCCCCATGGTGCCCCTGCAGCTGGACGAGACGCTGGTCAGGTTCGCTAGGGGCGAGGTGGATGAATATGCCCTGGCCAGGAAGCTGGGCGTGGACGTGCAGCACCTGGAGGCGGTGGGAGTGCTCAAGATAGTCAACGGGAGCCGCGCCCTCGACGGCTTGCTCGCGGCCCTACTGGACGTGCAGCTGCCGCGGGGCCCTCACTGAGGCGACAGCGCGGGCACGCAGTACCCGCCAGGCTAACTCATCACGGGCGGCCTTAAAGGGGGCGCGCCAATTAACGCGTTGCGTGATGACTCGACTCGCAGCAGAGCCGTAGTTTCAACCCTTCTTGAGATTCGACGCTCCAGGCGCCGCGCGAAATCTCAGCACGGAACTGACTCGTCACGCGTCTGCCGAGGCGGCCTTCCCCCATCACTCGCCTCCGCGGCGCGCGCCCCTTAAAACTCTTCTGCGCAAACGCCACGCAGCGCTGTGATGAGGGCCTTAAACGGGGCGTGGTGCCGTGGGGAGCGGAGACTGAGCGCGGCGGCGCCCGCGGCAGGGAGGTCTCGCCGCGTGATGACAGTGTCAGTTGCTGCGCGGTGATGACTCCCGGCCGGCTGACCGCGCTAGCCCTGCCGCTGCCGGCCCTCCCCGGACCCCGCCGCGCGCTCCCCCGGGCAGTCGAGCGGCGTTATCCTCACCGCGCCTAGCCCCATTCCCCTGCCCGTCCCGACGTTGAACGCCTCGGCGACTGCCAGCGCCCTCCACACGTCGCCCAGCCTCCTCCTGCCGAAGACGCGGTATAGGGCCCAGCCGACGAAGCCCCTCGCCACGCCCCCGTTGAGGAGCCTCACGGTCCTCACGCAGGGCCCCCTGCACCCGAAGTCCGTGATCCCGACGTAAGTGTAGACCCACTTGAGGAACCTCACGCCGAGCTTCAGGAGGCCGAACTTCCTCCCGTACGCGACGGCAGAGAGGAATATGTTGAGCGGACGCGGCGTGAAGTCGTAGACAGGCTTGCCCCGCCTGTAGTACGGGTGCGTCTCGAAGCGCGCGGGCGAGACGAACTCGACCTTGAAGCACGGCTTCTCCTCGAGCCTCCTCGGCGCGTCCCAGAACTCGACCTCCTCCACTGCAACCGCCGAGCTGAACACGCGGAACTCGCCTGCCGACGCCACGGCCTCGACGAGCTTCCTCGCAATCTCCCTCTGCGCGAACGCTGCCCTGAGCTCCACCGGCGAGCCGGGCTCTGCCGCGGTGGCGTCGAGGACGGGCCTCCCGTTCACCACCAGCGGCCAGACGGCAAACGGCTTGGGCCTCGCGTCGTGAAGCCACGGCGCCTTGAGGAGCGCCAGCACGACCGACTGGGCGATCGTGCCGGAGAAGCCGGCTACGGCCGCGGGCGACTTCAGCCGCCCCCTCACCACCACGACGCTCATTGCCCGCAGCGGACGAGCGGCTTGAGCACCGTCCTCACGCGCGCTGCCTCCCCCGGCCCTCCGGGCTCCCTGCCCAGCGCGGCGTCAAGGTTGTCTGCAATCATTATCACGTAGGCCACCAGCTCCCCCCAGACGGCTGCCGGCTTCAGCAGCTTCGCGCGCAGCCTCAGGAGCGCGGCGTCAAGAGTCTGCAGGTACTCCCACTTCATGCGCCCGCCGACCGCGGCCCACACGACGCTCCAGTTCGCGCCGGGCCAGAACTTCTCGGCGCCCCGCGCTGCCCCGGCGAGCCTGCCGACGTCCTCCACCTCCAGCGCCGCGGATCTGGCGTCGTCGAGCACGTCGTCGATGCTCCTGCGGGCGGAGTGGTGGAGCGCGATGCCCGCGGCCACCGCGGCGGCGGCTCTGTCTGCAACCGCGCCGCGGGGCCTCAGCAGCTCGTACACGAGGTGCCACGCGAGCCACGCGGACAGCACCTCGTGCCCCCTCAGCTGCGCCGGGCAGCCGGCCTTGTCGCGCTCCGCCGCCCTCCTAAGCCTGTCCTGATACGCCGCCGTGGCCTTCCCCACGTCGTGGAGATACGCGGCGAGCGTTAGGAGCTCGCGGGCCTCTCCCGGCGCCACGCCCAGTGCCCTCGCGAGCCTGGCGGCCGAGCTGAGAACCTCCCTCCTGAGCGCGTCGGCGTTGAGCTCGCAGCCCAGCTCCCTGACCTGCCCCCCAACGCGCTCCAGCTCCTGGCCGTCAAGCGCGACTATCCGCGCCGCGCCCTCGAGGTGTTCTGCCAGCGGCTGGCCGCACCACGCGAGCGCCCCCTCACTCATAGTCGGCCCTGAATCC
>JAJHRB010000012.1 GCA_020833025.1 Thermoproteaceae archaeon
TGGGACCTGGACGCGAGGAGCAGCGCGCTGGTGAGGAGAGTTCTCGAGACGCCGCTTGACGGCAGCGGGGGCAGGCGTGACGGCTCCTGCGGATTGAGCACGGCGCTTCCGCCGGCGCCGCGGCCGGGCTGATCGCAAGCGGGATCCGGGCGCTCTGGAGGGAGCTGAGCGGGAGGTAAGCCCCCTTTTTACGTGGCCGGTTCCCCGATATGCGCGGGCTGCCGCGCGGCATGAGAGGGGGGGCCTACAGAACGCTAGTGCTCAAGTACGACATCCTCGGGCTGCCGCCGGAGGTGCAGCAGAAAATCCCCGCGCTTCTGAGGGCGCAGGAGGAGTTCAGGAGGTGGGCGGCGGAGTGGGCTAAAAGCGGCGGCAAAGTACCGATGCCGGAGGAAAACCCGCTGAGATATCTCGCGCACAAGTTCATTCTCGCGTACAGCGCGCTGAAGTGGCTGAGGGGGCGAGCAATTAAACACGGCATGAAGGTACCGCTGATTCTCAGCGCTCAGCTGAGACCGAACAGCTCGCGGAACAGCCTCTCGAAGTACTCAATGCCTATTTCCGGGTTCACGCCCCCCTGCACGAGCACTTGGCTGATGCCGTAAACGGCGTCGACTGCCAGAACCCTCCTGACGGCCTCCTCGACAGTGTAAGTGTAGGCCTCGGGGTGTCCCGGAGGCCTGTAGAAGGCGCAGAAGCTGCAGCCGACAGTGCAGACGTTTGTGTAGTTCAGCACCATGTTAGACACAAAGGTCGCGATCCTGCCGTGCATCCTCAGCCTGATCTCGAACGCGCGCCTGCCCAGCTCCCACAAGTCCTCCCTCAGCAGCTCCTCTATCTCCTCACGCCTCGGCACTCCCGGCCTGCCTGCGTCCACGAGCTCGCCGGGCCACGGATAAAAGGGCAGCGCGCCGGGAGCCCGGTGGTCTCGACTCAGGAGGTTCTCGAAATGGCGTCGAGAGGGCTCGACAGGTCAGACGCGCTTTACTTGATGAGGGAGGCGGACATCTTCACGCTCGCGCATGCCGCGGAGGTTCTGACGAGGAAGTTCTTCGGCGACGTTGTAACGTTCGTCAACAACGTCGTTGTGAACTACACCAACATCTGCGTCGCCAGGTGCCCGATATGTGCCTTCTCAAGGCCGCCGGGACACAGAGAGGGCTACGTCAAGAGGCCAGAGGTGGTGGCCGCGGCGGCGGAGCGGCTCGCGCGGGAGCTGGGAGCCACCGAGCTGCACCTGAACGGCGGGCTCAATCCCGAGCTGGCCCCGGAGTACTTTGACGAGCTCTTCCGCTCGGTCAAGACGAGGGCCCCGCGCGTGGCGATCAAGGGCCCGACGCTGGCCGAGGCCGTCTTCTACGCCAAGGCGTGGCGCGTGAGCGTGAGGGAGGTGCTGTCCAGGTGGAGAGATGCAGGCCTCGACGCGATATCGGGCGGCGGCGCCGAGATCTTCGCGCCGGAGGTCAGGAAAGTGATAGCGCCGGGCAAGGCAACGGGCGAGGAGTGGCTTGACGCGGCCAGAGCTGCACACGAGCTCGGCATACCGACAAACGCCACAATGCTCTACGGGCACGTGGAGAGGGGGGAGCACGTGGTGGACCACCTGTTTCACATCAAGGAGCTTCAGGAAAGGACCGGCGGCTTCCTGCTCTTCATACCTGTGAAGTTCAACCCGGGAAATACCGAGCTCTACGCTAGGGGCCTCGTTAAGTCGCCGGCGCCCGCGACGTACGACGTCAGAGTGACCGCAATCGCGCGCCTGATACTCCTAGGCGGGCTCAAGGTGGGCGCCTACTGGCTGTCAGTCGGCAAGAGGCTTGCCTCCACGCTCCTCCTCGCCGGCGCAAACGACCTGGTGGGCACCATGTACAACGAGGCGGTGCTGGCGTCAGCCGGCGCTAGGCACGGCGCGACGCCCGAGGAGCTGGCGGCAATAGCGCGCGAGGCCGGCAAGCTGCCGGCCCTCCGCGACACCTTCCACAGGGTGATCGCAGTGCTGTGAGCTCGCGCCTGCAGGGATGCCAGGCGCGCCCGAAAGCTAAAAAATAGATGAGGACGTGCACAGTGTCGTCTCAAGAGGCACAGGCCAAGGAGGGCGGGGAGGCGCAGCAGAAAAAGAAGAAGATGGCCGTAGTCGTATTCTCGGGAAGCCTCGACCGCCTGACGGGCGTCGCGATGCTCGTGAGCGGCGCGGTGGCGATGGAGTACAACGTGGAGCTGTACTTAATGCTGTGGGCCGTCCACGCGTTCAAGAAGGAGAACGTAGGGAAGATCACGCACCTCAGCGAGTTCAAGGAGTTCGAGCCCGAGATGGCAAAGAGGCTTAACTGGTACGACCTAATCAAGCGGGCAAAGAAGCTTGGGAGCGTGAAAATTTACGCGTGCGCCGGCTCGGCCGCCGTCTGGAACGTCATACCCGAGGACCTAGAGCTGGTGGACGGCATAATCGGCGTGGGCGAGATAGTCGAGAGGCTGGCCGAGGCGGACGTTGCTTTATTTGTGTAGACCCGCGCGGAGACATGGCCGAGGGACAGCTCCCTCCCGAGGAGCTGAGAAAGCTCAAGCCGGACAAGGTGGTTGACGCCAGGGGGGTGGCATGCCCGGGACCGCTGCTCGCCGCGAAGCAGGCAATAACCGAGGTGCCGGTGGGCGGGGTACTGGAGGTCCTGTCGTCAGACCCGGGGACGAAGAGGGACCTGCCGCTCTGGGCCAAGAAGACAGGCCACGTATTCCTCGGCGTGATTGAGGAGAGGGGGTACTGGCGCCTCTTCGTCAAGAGAATGAAATGACTCGCGCGCCCCAAATACTTGTCTTTACCACAAGCACGATCTCAGACCCCGGCGTGGCTTCTGCCGGCCTCATGCGCCTGAAGTATCCCCCGCAGACGGCTATCATCAGGGTGCCGTGCTCGTCAATGATAAGGCCGGAGTGGATAGTGCTGGCCATAGAGAGCGGCTTTGACGGGGTGTTCGTAGCGGCAGACGGCACTGACTGCCCCTACTTGAGGGACTGCACGGAGAGGACTGCGAGAGGGGTAGAGGCCGCGCAGAAGATTCTGGCCAGCAGGGGCGTGGAGCCCGAGAGAGTCAGAATGGCGGCGGTGTGCTCGGTGTGCGGCGAGGCGTTCGTCAGAATAATAAATGACTTCTTCAACGCGCTGAGCCGGCTCGGGCCCGTGAGGCTATGATGATGCAGAAAATTCTTGAGAGGGCGGAGGCGGCAGGAGAGCAGCTGTCTTACGACGCGGTCGTGATAGGCGGCGGCATAGCCGGCATGGAGGCCTCGCTGAGCCTGGCAGACATGGGCTACAGGGTCTTGCTGGTCGAGAGGGAGCCCACGATTGGAGGCAAGATGTTCCTGCTGAGCAAGGTGTTCCCGACGCTCGACTGCGCCAGCTGCATAGCAACGCCGAAGATGGCTGCCGCCGCGCGCCACCCCAACATAACCCTGTGGACGTACTCTGAGGTGAGGAGGGTGCGGGCTCTGGACAGGGGCGCGTTTGAAGTAGATATCTTGAGGAAGCCGAGATTCGTAAATGAATCTCTGTGTACTGGCTGCGGGCTTTGCGAGGATGCGTGCCCGGTGGTGGTTCCGAAGGAGCTGGACTTCGGGCTGAGGGGCAGGAAGGCAGTCTACATACCGCTCGACACGGCGGTTCCGAGGAAGGCCGTGGTGGACATAGACAACTGCATTCTCTGCGGGCAGTGCGAGAGGAGGTGCCCGGCGGGCGCTATAGACTTCACGCAGAAGCCCAGAGTCTACAGAGTCAGAGCGCGCGCGGTGGTGATAGCAACTGGCTGCAGGCCGTTCCCGGCCGAGCTCAAGGAGGCATACGGCTACGGCAGGACGCCTAACGTCATCACCGCGCTGCAGATGGAGAGATTGCTGGCCCCGACGAGGCCCTACAATGCAGTGCTGAGGCCCTCGGACGGGAGGGAGCCTGGCAATATCGGCTACGTGCTCTGCGCGGGCTCCAGGGACGTGACCGCGGGGAACCCGAGGTGCTCTCAGGTCTGCTGCATGTACTCAATAAAGCAGGCGCAGCTGCTGCTGGGCGCGCTGCCCCTTGCCGACGTGACGATTTACTACATGGACGTGAGGGCCTACGGGAAGGGCTTCGAGGAGTTCTACCAGAGGGCCAGGAGCATGGGCGTGAAATTCGTGAGGGGGAGAGTGGCAAGGATAGAGGGGCTCCCAAACGGCGACGTGAGGGTAATGTACGAGGACGTCGAGGAGGGGAGGCTCAAGTCTGCGGTGCACGACCTAGTGGTGCTAGCGGTCGGCCTGCTCCCGGACAACGAGGTGCTAAAGGCATTTGAGGGCGTGACGATACACACCGACGAGCTCGGCTTCGTGAAGGTCGATCCCGAGGACCCTGTCAGGACAAATGTCGAGGGGGTGTTTGCAGCGGGGTGCATAACGGGCCCGAAGGACATCCCGGACACGATACTAGAGGCCGCCGCGGCGGCAATGCGGTGCGCCGCCTTCCTGAAGGAGGTCGAGGCGCGGCAAACATGACGGGCGGCGGGGTGAGAATAGGCGTTTACGTCTGCCACTGCGGCGGCAATATCTCAGACACGGTGGATGTCAAGAGAGTCGTCGAGGAGGTCGGAAAGGAGCCCGGCGTCGTGACAGCCGTGGACTTCCCCTTCATGTGCTCGGAGGCCGGCCAGAAGCTCGTAGAGGACGACGTAAGGAGCGGGAGGGTGAACGCAGTGGTTGTGGCCGCGTGCTCGCCCAGACTCCACGAGGCGACCTTCAGGGCGGCAATTTCCAGAGCCGGCGGGAACCCGTACATGTACTACCACGTCGACATAAGGGAGGAGTGCTCCTGGGCTCACGAGGGCGACAGGGAGGGGGCAACGGAGAAGGCAATAAGGCATGTGAGGATGGCCGTGGCGTACTTGAGGCGCGCCGAGCCGCTCAGCAAGATCAAGGCCGCCAGCGAGAGGTCGGTGTTAGTAATTGGAGGGGGACTCGCCGGGCTGAGGGCCGCGCTGGACCTGGCAGAGGCGGGAGTTAGAGTATACCTCGTGGAGAGGTCGCCGTTTCTCGGCGGGAATGCCGCGAGGCTGGGCGCGCTGAAGGTATTCCCCTACGGGAGGCCTGCCATCGACATTGTGAGGTCGCTGATAGGGAAGCTGGTCGGCAGGAGAGAAGTCACCATATTTACAAATGCCGAGGTCGAGGCGGTGTCCGGCTACATCGGGAATTTTGACGTGCGGATTAAGGTCTGGCCGCGCTACTTCAAGGGCAAGTGCGCCGGGGATCTGGCCAGAGTCTGTCCCAAGAGGGCCCGGGACGAGTTCTACTTCGGGGTTGCGGAGAGAACGGCAATACTGCTCCCGCCATTTGAGGGGGCCTACCCCGACATACCAGCGATAGACATCAACCTGTGCGACAGGTGCGGCCTCTGCGCCAAGGCGTGCCCGAGCGTTGACCTGAGCCAGGAGCCGCAGACCGTCAGCGTGAGAGTGGGCGCGATAATCGCGGCCACCGGCTTCAGGCCCTACGCCCCCAGGAACGGCGAGTGCGGCCGCGGGCTTCCCGGCGTAATTACACTGCACGAGCTCGTTGGGGCCCTCAACAAGTTCGGCGGCATTAGGGTCGACGGCAGGGCGCCGGAGAGCGCCGTGTTCATCTACTGCGTCGGGAGCAGGCAGAGGAGGGCAGGCGGCGAGGGGGCCAACGAGTACTGCTCGAGGTACTGCTGCATAGCCGCGCTAGACGCCGCGCTCCACTTGCGCGAGCTGCTGCCGGGCGTCAGGATATACCACGTCGCGAGGGATATCAGGTCATACGGCGTCAACGAGCTGCTGTACGAGGCGGCGGGCAGGCTAGGGGACGTTTTCGTGAAGTATAGCGAGGAGGCGCCGCCCCGGGTGGAGCGCCAGGGCGACAAGCTGGTCGTCAGGGTGAGAGACGTTCTGACCGAGAGCGTCGAGCTGGAGATCCCCGCGGACCTGGTAGTCCTCGTCACCGGAATGGAGCCGTCAGACGGGACGGCGGCCATCGCCGAGAGGCTTAAGCTCCAGAGGGGTCCGGACGGGTTCCTGCAGGAGGTGCACCCGAAGCTCAAGCCCGTCGAGACCGCGCTGGGCGGGATATTCATAGCGGGCACGGCGCAGGCGCCGCGGGGAGTGGCGGAGACCCTCGCGTCAGCGTCCGCGGCCGCGGCGAGGGCCGCCTCGCTAGTGCTCAGGGGATACGTCGAGCTGGAGCCGTTTGTCGCTTACGTTGATGCCTCTAAGTGCAACGCCTGCGAGGCCTGCATTTCTGAGTGCCCGTACGGCGCCATCGAGATCGTGAGGGCGGGCTCCCGCGAAGTTGCAAGCGTTAACGAGGCGCTCTGCAAGGGGTGCGGCGCGTGCATTCCCGCGTGCCCGAACTCTGCAATACAGCTGAGGGGGCTCACTAGCGCCCAGATAGAGGACATGATCAGGTCCGCGCTGGGGCATGGGCGAAGCGCCTAGGAGGGAGCTGACATCCGAAAGACTGAGGAGGGAGCTAAACTTTCAGGTGCCCGAGGAGCTGGCCCGCCGCGTGAGGGAAGCCGCCGCCATACGGGCCAAAATACTGAAGTGCCTGGAGGGCAGGGAGATGACAGTCAGGGAAATAGCGAGAGAGGCGGGCATTCCCGAGAGCGTGGTGTTCTGGCACTTGATGACAATGTACAAGTACAACCTCGTCGAGCCGGCGGAGAAGACAGAGGACGGCCTTTACAAGTACAGGCTTAAGCGCGGGCGGTGAGGGTCGACCACAGGCTTGCAGACGAGCTGAGAGAGCTCGGCGCGCGGAACATATCCCAGTGTTACAGCTGCGGCGTCTGCACGGCAATCTGCCCGCTGTCTGAGGAGGGGCGCGAGATCCCCCGGAGGATGGTCAGGTACGCCGTGCTCGGCCTGAGGGACAGGCTGGAGAGAAGCCTGGAGCCGTGGCTGTGTTACTACTGCGGCGAGTGCACCAAATCGTGCCCCCGGGGCGCGGATCCCGGGGCCCTCATGATGGCCGTCCGGAGGTACTTGATAACGCGGTACGACTTCACGGGCATATCGAGAGTGCTGTACAGGTCGCCGCTCGCCGAGGCGCTCCTCGCGGCGGCGCTGTTCCTGGCGGTGGTGCTGGGAGTTTACTTCCTCCACGGCCCCGTGAATCTCGAGAGAGTGGACATGGAGTCCTTCCTGCCGGCGGGCGTGGTTGACGCCGCCGACATAGCCGTCGCCGCGACTCTCGCGTCACTGCTCCTCGCGAACGCCTACAGGATGTACAGGCTGACGCGCAGGGGCCCGAGGCTCCCTCTTACCGCCTATATTACGGAGCTCGTCAAGACCGTGCCGCCGCACTTCTTCACGCAGCTCAGAATGCTGAAGTGCAGGGGGAGCGTGAGGGACTGGGTCATGCACGCTCTGACGGCGTACGGGTACGGGATCGTGTTCGTGCTAGTCGTGCTGTTCCTGCGCGCGATACACGCCGGGGTCTACCCCGCGGCGCACCCGCTGAGGCTGGCGGGCTACGTGGCCTCGGCATTGCTGCTCGCCGGCGCGGGCTACGCGATTTACGGGCGCGCGAGGAGGAGCTCGGTCGCGAGGCAGTACTCGCACCCCACGGACTGGCTCTTCTTAATACTGCTGCTCCTGACAACGCTTACAGGAGTGGCGCTCCACGTCTTCAAGTACCTGAACATGCCCCTAGAGGCGTACGTGTGCTACGCTGTGCACCTGGGGCTTGCAGCGCCTCTGCTAATCCTGGAGGTGCCGTTCGCTAAGTGGTCGCACATAGCGTACAGGCCCCTGGCGATATACTTCGCGAGGCTTAACGAGCTGAGGGCACGCCGGCTCCAGCCCTCCCCGTGAGCCCAGCTCCAGCTCTCCGCACCCTCCTTTGCGCGCCCCTTGGGCGCGACGCCTTACACTTAACCGAGCTGCTTCTGCCTCCCTTTCGCGACCGTTGAATTAGCGCAGAGGCCCCTCCCTAAGCCCGGCGGCGCCGCCTGCGCCGGGGCGAGACTTCTAGAGGCGGAGGCCACGACGGCCTAGCTCTGCGGGCCGGAAACGCGCTGACGGGAAGTCGCCAGGCGCGCCGAGACCCTCAAGGGCCGCGTGAGGTGGGGCGAGAGGCTGGAGAGGGCGCTGGGGAGCGAAGGAAGCTCTGGCGCGCTATGCCCCTTGATCCCAGCCGCGCCTCGCGACTGCCGCGGCCTACTGCAGTGCGGATAGGTACTTCTCCACCGCTGCCACGAGCCTCTCTACGTCTCTCCTAGCCTCCTCCTCCGTCCTGTACCTGCTGAAAATGCCCTCCCGGTCGGGCCCGTTGTACTGGAGCTCGTGCAGGTCGAGCGCGATCAGAGTGTAGTACAGCACCTCCTCTCCGTACCTTCCCGCCAGGAGCTGCGCCACCGACCTGACCCGCGTCGTGGGCATTAGCGCTGCAATCCAGTACGCCTCCTTG
Organism: Thermoproteaceae archaeon; assembly: GCA_020833025.1. Classification (GTDB taxonomy): domain Archaea; phylum Thermoproteota; class Thermoprotei; order Thermoproteales; family Thermoproteaceae; genus Pyrobaculum. The sequence continues at coordinate 8,449 of JAJHRB010000012.1, forward strand.
AGCGCCCTGCCGTCTCTCGTCCTCCTCACTCCGGGAAACGCTCCTTCCAGCAGGTCGAGAGACTTCGCCGCGAGCCCGGCCAGAACGGCCTTCCACGCCTGCCACGCCTTCCCCGCCGCGTTCCTCACGAGGCCCTCCTCCAGGAAGCGCCTGGCGAGCTCTGCCTCGCACCTTGCCTCGGCGGAGCGGGTCCTTACATAGCCCTCGAGACTCACCCACGGCTTGACCAGCTCCACCGCCGGTCTCAATGCGGCCCGTATATTTTTCCTTGCGCGCCGGCCCGCCATTAGCCAGGCGCGCGGCTTTGCGATGCTCATAAGGCGTTTTCCTGGCGCGTGGCGGCGTGGCCAGTCGCGTTAGCGCTCGCCGCGCTGGCAGTAGCGGCGCCCCAGCACGGCGGGAGCGGGCAAGCCGTACGCGCTCGCCGCCTTCTGGAATTTACAATCAGCAAAAGCCTCGCCCTTTAGGGCGGGGAGGAGGGCAGGTCCTCTGGAGGGTGCACTGCATATCGTCGCGGCGTGGCGGAACCGTGAGCTGCAAGTAGGCGTGCCGGCTACTTGACCCTGACCCAGTATCTCTCCGCGTCTCTCAGCGCGGCGCTCCTCTGCCTGGCCTCCTCGAACTCCTCCGGAGTGTACGGCAGGACCTCCACCCACTTCTCGAGCCCCAGCCTGACCTGCAGCCTGGCCACGAGGTCGAGCCTGTCCAGCCACCTAATCCCCGCGAAGTCCGGCGAGACGACTACGAGGTCCACGTCGCTGCTCTTGAGCCAGTCGCCCCTTGCATAGGAGCCGAAGAGGTAAGCCTCCGCGACTCTGAAGCCGGCGTCCTCCAGGGCCGAGAGAAGCCTACTTACAATCTCTAAGATTTCCGGGGGTGCCCTCATAGCCTGCCCTGACCAGGAGCTCCTCGGCAATGCCTACCACAGCACCAGCCGTCTCCAGCGCCCTCTCGGCGTCTCCCCGCGTCACGGCCTCGAAGGGCTGCCCTGCCGCCGCGTCCGGGTATCTCGACACGGTGTAGAACTTGTTCAGCTCTGCCACGCGCACTTCCAGCTCCGGGCTGAAGTCCACGCCCGCCCTTTTCAACTCCCTGTAGAGCTCGGTGAGGACGTGCGTTCTGGGCGGCTCTGCCCTCAGCACGACGAAGAACAGGCTCTTCAGCGCCTTCTCCGCCGCCTGGTGGCTGTAAAACGCGGCGGCGTTAAAGCGCCCGGCCGCGTGCAGTATCCGCGCGGTGCAGAGGTCGTGCCACGCCTCGCGGATCCAGTACACGGCCTCGCGCCTGAGGGCCACGTGGCATCCTGAGGGATCGCTATATTAATGCGGCGCCCGCGGTGCGTGCCGCGGGCGAGCCAGATGGGGTCGCCGGCCCGGCCTTTGCGAGAAATCCAACTGTGGCATGTGGTCTTGGGCGCAGGCGACGCCAGGAGTAAAATAGAGGCGTTCAGAGCCGCGGGAGTGCCTGTGGCCGAGACGCCGTCTGAAGTGCCGCGCCTCCTAGCAAAAGCTCTCAGAAGGGAGCAATCTCTCGGGAGGCAGGGCCCGGTTAGACTGCGGGACGCAGGGCGCGCTGAATTGACATTGTTTATAATCTTCATTAAATTATTATTTCATTTGCAGTTAATGTTTTTATTTTGCCGCCTTGCTCCCCAGCATGATAACAATAGTCGGGAGCGGGAGGGTTGGCACGGCCGCGGCGGCCATAATAGGCCTAATGAGGCTGGACGCGAGGATCGTGCTGATAGACATCGTGAGGGGGCTGCCCCAGGGAGAGGCCCTGGACTTAAACCACATGAGCTCCATATTGGGGCTCGACGTTGAGTACCTTGGCTCCAACGACTACAGGGACATGGCGGGCAGCGATCTCGTCATCGTGACCGCGGGCCTCCCCAGAAAGCCCGGCATGACCAGAGAGGAGCTGCTGGAGTCAAACGCGAAGATAGTCCACGAGATAGGCAGGGAGATCAGGAGGCACGCGCCCGACTCGGTGGTCATCCTGACCACGAACCCTCTCGACGCGATGACGTACGTCATGTGGAGGGCGACGGGGCTCCCGAGGGAGAGGGTCATAGGCTTCAGCGGAGTGCTCGACGCCGGCCGCATGGCCTACTACGCCGCGAGGAGGATCGGCATTTCTCCCGCGTCCGTCACGGCAGTGGTACTGGGGCAGCACGGCGAGAGCATGCTCCCGGTGCCCGGCAAGAGTTTCGTGCACGGAGTGCCTCTCAGCAGGCTGCTGACGGAGGAGCAGCTGAGGGAGGTCGTGGAGGAGACCGTGAGGGCCGGCGCCAGGATCACGGAGCTGAGGGGCTTCTCGTCGAACTGGGGCCCCGGCGCGGGTCTCGCGCTGATGGCCTACGCCGTCAAGCGGGACGCGAGGAGAGTGCTGATAGCGTCGGTGGTCCTGCAGGGAGAGTACGGGGTGCACGGCGTGCCGGTTGAGGTGCCTCTAGTGCTCGGCAGGGGCGGCGTGCTGAGAGTACTGGAGCTGGAGCTCACGCCGGAGGAGAGGCAGAAGTTCGCGGAGAGCGTGGAGGCCGTCAGGAGGCTCATCGCGCAGATACCGCCCGCCTACCTCCAGTGAGCTGCTGCCGCGCCGGCGCACTGCCTATCTGCCGCGGCGCGCTTTTGCCCGCGGGCTGCCCCGGCGCAGCGCCTTTAGAGCTGCTCCCGCCGGCCCACGGGGAGCGCCCGCTCGCTATCGAGCGCCTGCGGCAGTGCGGCTGGCTCCAGCCCGCGCTCAGGAAAATCGCGGAGGCCGGAATGAGGCGACGTGGAGAATAATGCCGGGGGCCTGGAATCTTAGGGAAGGATTGAAATGGACTCGCACTCGGGCGCGAGGCCGGCCTCTCTCGCGCGCTCAAGCAGCTCCTGCAGGGCCCGGGCGCCCGCCGCGCCGAGGTCGCGCGTATAGGCATTAACGTACATGTCGACAAAGCGCGCCGTCTCCTCGAGCGAGAGGCCGCGGGAGAACCTCTGCGCGTGCCTCAGCGCCTCTTCCCTGTGCGCGTCCGCGTATTTAATCGACTCGGCGAGCGCGCGGGAGGCGGCCTCCGCCAGCTCCCTCCCCAGAGCCCTCCTCACTACGTTAAGGCCGAGTGGCAGCGGAAGGCCGGTCTCGCGCTTCCACCACTCGCCGAGGTCCAGCAGCGCCCTTAGGCCGCGCCGGCCGTAGGTGATCTGGCCCTCGTGGATGAGAACTCCCGCGTCGACGATGCCAGCCGTCACGGCGTCTGCTATCCTGTCGAACGGCACCTCTACCACCCTGACTCCCGGCAGCGCCATTCTAAGCAGCAGCGCGGCGGTGGTGTAGCGGCCCGGCACGGCGACGACTCTAGGAGGCCCGGCGCCCCGCGCGACGAGCACGGGCCCGTAGCCGTCCCCGACCGACGCGCCGGCCCTGGCCACGAAGTACTCCCTGCACGCGTGCGCGTAGGCGTGCGCGCTGGCTGCAGAAACGTCCAAGAGGCCCTCTAACACGAGCCTGTTCAGCGTTTCGATGTCGGCGAGGAACTCGACGTGAGGCAGCGGGAGCCTCACGGCCCCCGCCGTTATGCCGTAAAACACGTAGGCGTCGTCCGCGTCAGGAGAGTGGCCTAGTCTGAGCGCGCCTCCTTGCGCCACGCCGTGGCGCAACGCGCCGCTTTTATACTTCAGCGCCGCGCAATGCGTGGACGCGTGGGCTCTCGTCGAGACGATGCTCGGCCAGGCCCCGCTCGTCGCCGTCGCCGTCATCGTACTCTACGCGCTCATGCAGAGGGCGCGCGGCGAGCTGCTGCGGGAGATAGGCAGGGCCAGGGAGGATCTCTCGCGAGAGGTCGGCGCCGTTAGGGGCGAGCTGCTAAGGACGAGAGAGGACTTTGCAAGAGAGCTGGCGAGAGCCAGGGAGGAGCTCTTGAGGGAGGTCGGCGGCGTGAGGGAGGGGCTCGCGAAGACGAGAGAGGAGTTCCTGCAAAAACTCGACGAGGTGCGGGGAGAGCTCGAGAGGAGAATTCAAGCAGCAAGAGAGGAGCTCTCCGGCGAGATTCAGAAGACTAGAGAGGGCTTTACGCGAGAGCTAGCAAAGACGAGGGAGGAGTTCACGCGCGAGCTGGCGAGAACAGGGGAGGAGTTCGCCCGCGAAATCCAGAGAGTGAGCGACGGAGTGTCGAGGGCGCGGGAGGACTTCGCGAGAGAGCTGGCGAGAGTGAGAGAGGATTTCGCGAGAGAGATAGGCAGTGCGAGAGAGGGACTCGCCAGGGAGATCGGCGGGGTGCGGGCGGAGCTCCTAAAGGCCAGGGAGGATCTCGCACGCGAGATTGCCGGGCTGCGGGAGGGGCTCGCGCAGCTAGGCGGGCGCGTGGAGCGCGTCGAGCAGTCGCTCCGCGCCTTCGGCTCTGCGCTGCTTGACGTGCTGTCGGCCAGAGGCGCGCTGACGGAGGCAGAGGCGAGAATACTCCTCGGCCACCTCAGGCACGCCCCGCCGGCCCGCTCGAGGCACTACACGGAGGAGGTGCAGAGGAGGCTCCTCGAGATCCTGAGGGCCGTGGAGGAGGGCAGGTACACGGCGAGTGACGTGAGGGAGCTCGAGTGCATAGCGGAGCTGATGGACAGGGAGTGGCAGGAGACGCGGCGCGGGGACCTGCTGGAGTACAGCTACATGCTCAGAATGTTCGTCGCGATCCTCAGGGGCAGGCTGCGCGCCAGGAGGGAGTGGCCGCGAGAGTGGGACCTCGAGCCTCCTCCGTGCTAGGCCTCGGGGCACACCCTGCCCACTATTACGTGGCTGTACAGCCCCCCCTGGTACACCACCCTCCTCAGCAGTACCTCCCCGCCGACTGCCCGTACGAACGTCCTGTGCCTCGGCGTTATCACGACGTAAGTCGCGCAGCCTCTCGCCAGCCTCCTCATCGCCGCGCCGAGCAGCCTGTAGAGCCTGCCTATCCTGGCCGGCATTCTGAACCCGTACGGCGGGTTGAACACGTACTTGTCGCAGACGGGCCTCATGATTCTGTGAAGCTTCGTGGAGTCGTACCACAGAACGTCCACCTGCGGGCGCCCCGCCGTGTTCTCGAGCGCGCCCCTGACGTGCTTCAGCTCGACGTCGACGCATATGTACCGGGACGCCGGGGCGAGCTCCGCCGCCTCCGCGGCTATGGTGCCCCCACCGCAGGTGAGGTCGCACACAGTCTCGCCGGGCGCCGGCCTCGCGAGCCTGACCATCGCGTTCGCAATTATGGGGTTGAGGCTTGCGTGATGCTCGTAGCGCCTCCACGGCCTGTCCTTCAGGCTCCTCTTGGCCACGGTCACCCACGCGATCACATAACTCCCCAGCACGTCGACGTTCAGCTCCACGTCGGGGTCCACTAGGCTTATCACGAAGCCCCTCTCCTTGAGCAGCCTGCCGACCTCGCGCTCCACGTCGCGCGAGGTGAACGGGTGTCTCCCGACCCTCTCGCACCTGACTCCCGTCGTGGTGTTCCGCGTCAGGTACCTTAGGGCCGCGGGCAGGCACTCGCCGGCGAGCCTCACCACGTCCTCCAGGGAGTCCGCGCGGCCGTCGCAGAGGAATACCCCGAAGCGCTCGACTGTCCTGAGGCCGAAGGCGTCGGCCGGCTCGATGTCGGCGTCGGCGATCACCCGCCCGCTCATGTAAACGGCCCTGGCGCTCCTCAGTCGCGAGCGCTCTGACAGCTCCTCAATCACGAAGTCCTCGAGCCCCGGCACTGTCGTCATGACGTACCTCACGCCAGTTATGACGCGGGAGTTAATCTGTATCGCCCCTCACGTAGCGCCAGGCGTCGGGCGCGGCCTACCGCCTGCGCGCCAGCAGGAAGAGCGCAGCGGCTCCTGCAAGCGCGGCGACGGCCGCGAGCGCGGGCGAGAGCGCCGCGCCCCTGCCGCGTGCCTCAAGCGGCTCAAACCGCGGCACGTAATCGCCGGGGACGATAAACACGGCGGAGCCGCATGCGCCCGCCCCGCGCAGGTGCTCGGCCGCCTCCCTCACCGCATCCTGACTTGGGGCTCTCGCGTAATACGCGACCCCCGCGAAGCGGCCGAAGAGCGTGGGCCAGCATGCGGCAGCAAAGTCGGGCCTCCCGAGCCGCGGGACCTCCACCTCCCTGCACGCGCTGCTGGCCGCGCTGACTCGCGGCACGTCCACAACCACTACGCTAAGGTTGTGCTCCGCCGCTACTCTCTCCAGCTCGGCCAGCGCGGTATCCCTCATTCCGCCCAGGTGCGCCACCACGACGACCCCGCCAGAGCTGTCTCTCTCCTGCGGGAGCCTCTGCACGGCCCACGAGATGTAGTACACGGTGACGTTGAGCCTCGCGAGCGCCCGCCTCACGGGCTCCTCAGCCCACCTTACCAGAGACTGCAGCGCGGCGACGTACTTATTGTGCACCTCGAGCGTTCTGTGTGCCTCCTCTGGCGTTCTCGCGCCGACGATCTCCCTGGCCCTCCTGGCGGGCGTTAAATTCTCGTCCGCAACGACCACGCCGCTTCTCTCCAGCCACCTGCCCAGGTTGACGGGATGGTCGAGCGGCGCCGTGAAGACATAAGCGGGGCCGCAGGGAGTTTCCACCTCCACCACGTACTTCTGCCCGTCCACGTACGCCACGCCGGCCAGCGCCAGCGCGGATGCTAGGAATAGAAAGAGCGCCAGCCTCATCTCCACCCAATTACGCCGAGCTTTGACGCTATTGCGTCGTGACTGTGGAAATAGAAGTTGCCGTCCCAAAGCGTAACGGTCCTGCAGCACTTCCCAGTGTCGGCGCCGACCAGTATGCCCGCCACGGCGGCCCCGTCATTGTAAAAGCGCCAGACGACGCCACCGCTGTCGCCCTTCGCGGCGATCATAGGCCTCTGGTCGCAATATGGCGGTCCCTCGGCCACCACCCAGCCAACGCCGTTGTTGAAGCTTTCAAGCACGCCGTATATTGTGAGAGTAGATCTGCCAGTTTTACGCATGTACGCGCTTCGTTGCATGGCGTGTAGCTCTGCATCTGTGTAATACTTTAGGATGAAGTACTTAACTCCAGCCGGCAAGTCTATCACATAGCGGCTGACCTGCGACTTATCTGCAATGTCTATCACAAATGCATCTGGCGCCGTGGAGGCAGCGTATGAATACCCGAGATATAGTAACTGTCAGAGGAGCCGTCTGGCTGGTATATCTTCACGCCAGCGCCCACCCTGTACTCTACGCAGTGCCCCGCGCTCACATAGCTGAGCGGCTGCGCGGGACTGGAGCTAGGCGCAACGGGGTACCCCAGGCTGCAGCGGTCTATGAGTAATCGGATAACCAATGCAGTGGTTGCCGCTAGTGCTGCCGCAGCTACTTTTAGAGCCCGAAGCCGGAGCACGCTTCGCGGCGCGCGGGACAGTAATAAGCTTTGCGTACCTTGAGTCTGCAGCGGGCGGCCGCCGCGCGGTAATGGCAGGGCCGTTAGGCCTATAATGCGCACAGCCACTGGGCCCGTGAGCCCGGCCAGTACCGTGCCTATGGCGGTCTTGCTCGCCGCCGCCGTGTTCGGCATCGGCATGGTGGAGAAGAGCGTCTTCGTGCTGGCGCCGAATCTTTTCGGGGAGGTGGCTTGTGCCGACGGCGGCGTGGTCTACGTCATCACCAGGTACCCTGGCACCGTGGTTCAGGCTGGATCTAAACGGCACTCTGCTGGGGAGCGCGGCAGTTCACGCCGTTGACTGTGCCGCCTCGGGCGGCAGGCTATACCTCCTGGCCGACCGCCGCCTTTATGTCTTTGACAGGAATCTCCGCGAGCTGGCAATGGTCGAGCTGGAGGGGCACGCCGCTGTCCTGCCGCGGATCCCTCCCGGCGTTAGAAGTCGCGTGATGGCACTCCGCGGGGACAGGCTCTATGTGGTGCTGCACAGCAGAGAGGGGCCCCTCCTCGAGGTCAGAGACGCCGGCACGCTGCGCCTCCTCGACGCGTACAGGCTTCCGAGCGGCGACGAGTGTGCGTTCTGGGGCCTGGCTGAGGGCAGCGATGTGGTCGCGTACGGCGTGTGCTTAGACCGAGCCGGGAGTAGGTACCTCAAAGTGGTGTGGCCCGCGGGCAATAGAACTGACGTGCTAAGGCTAAACGTCCCCCTCCACTAAGTTGCTGTCGCTGGGCGGCCGTCTCTACCTAGCCTACGGCTCGACGCTGGTGATGCTCGGCGGTAATGCGAGCCGGCGCCTCTCCGGCAAGATAACCGACGTGAAGTCGGACGGCCGCTACCTGTACGTGCTCTACTGGGCGTACCCGCCCAGGCTCGCAAGGCTGTCCCCGGACCTCAGCGCGGCCACAGAGGTCGCGGTGACCGGCGAGGTCCCCTTCGAGCTCGCGATAAGCGGCGACATGCTCTACTTAGTGAAGTACGGGCAGCCGCAGCCGCGACTCCCCAAGTGGACGGTAGAGGTGGGCATCGACGCAATTAGACCCGGGAACTACACGCCGGGGGCGATTGTGTTCTGCTACGCGCCCTCCCCGCTCGACGTAATCTGGCTCGGAACGGGCGGCATACTGATGAGGGGCTGCTGCTGCGTTCCATGCTGCGTCTCCGTGCAGGGCGCGATCCCGGGGTGGCATAGGCTTGAGGTTCTGTCGCGCGATCTAGCGCTCCTTACCGCGTACAGAGAGCTAACAGAGCTGGGCCACATAACGCCCTCCCGCCTCAAGGAGATTTACGCCGTGTACGTGGAGCCGGGCAAGACCGCATACGTAATACGCGCAGACCCTGTTGTCGTGTGCCTGGCGGCGCTGGCGCTCCTGGCCGCGGCCTTTCTTTTAATAAGGCGGAGGCTGAGGGGCTCCCGTGCGGGCTGAGCTGCCCGCCCTCCTGACAGCCGCTTTAGCTCTCGCGGCAACCCACTGGGCGCTTGCCGGCGAGCTGTGCATGCAGGGCAATGCGGTGAAAGTCGTCGTAGTCGACTTCTGGGAGAGGCCGGCAGAGTTTCAGTACTACGTGGTGGCAGACTGGGGCGGGCAGGTCGGCCGCGGGTCTGAGCTGGCTCTCAGACAGGCACGGGGCTGGCTCGTGATTTACATACTGCAGCCCGCCAGGCAGGGCGGCGTCTACACCGAGTCCGCCGCGTGGCGTGAGCTGGCCGTCGTATTCGCTGAGGGGCGCGTGTGCGCCTCCGGGTTTGACGAGTGCCGCGGCGAGAGCGGCATATTAACCATCGTCGTGTACCGCGACGGCATCACCTGCCGGGGTGCCGCCGTGATGGCAGCTGCAGTGGCGGCAATGGCGGCCGCCGCGTACGCGGCGGTCAGGTGGATGCGCGCGAGACGCCGTGGCCGGTAAGTACATCGCTCTCCTGCTGCTTTTTCTCGCGCCGTTTGCTCACGCCCTGTGTGTCGGGAACCACTACGTCTACTTCCCGTACCGCGAGGAGGTTCTCGTGTTCAACAAGGCTGACGGCTCGCTCACACCCGGCGGGTACAGCTTGTCGAAGATAGCCGTGCCGGTAGAGCCGGGCGGGCGCGTGTGCGCAACTCTCGGCGATGACGTGTATGTAATCGACGGCTACAGCGTGTGGGGCAGCCGCGTCGGCCGCTACCGTCTCGACGCGCTGGGGGTCTGGGGGCTCGAGGTGCACCGCGGCCATGTCGTTGTCCTTTACACGCAATCCGGGGGAACTGAGGTGCTGTGGCTGACGCCCGAGCTGAGGCCTGCCGCCAGCTACCAGTTCCCGCCGAGAAGGGGGGCTTCGTACGTGCTTGCGGGCGCTCAGGACGCCTTATGGGTGGTGGAGCGCGACAAGACGGGGAACCGGAGCGCTGTCTACATGTTCGCCGAGCCGGGCGCGGGCAGAAGGGTGCTCGAGGTGGAGGGGCCTGCTACTCTGGCGAAGGATGGCGCGGGCAGGGCGTATTTAGTAACGCGCGACGGCGTGTACGCACTGGGCCGCAACATAACGCTGCTGCTCAAGGCCGACCTGCCGGCGGTCGGTAACGTTAGGGCGTTCGTCCACAGGGGCAGGCTGCTCCTCGCGGAGTATGCGGAGGTAGAGCAGTATGTCGTCAGCGCGCGGATCTCCCGCCGCCTGGTGTCCAGGGTGTGCGCGCTTGGCGAGACTTGGACTTGCATTTACTTCCCGCAGTACTGGGCGAACGTCGTCGATGTAGAGCTTGACGGCGACCGCCTTTACTTCGCGGTGGTCGAGCTGCACGTGAGACAGTATGAGTGGTGGGAGAGTGAGAGAGTCCTTATTGCCAGCCATGTGCCGAACGCCACTGTACGCGTTAAAGCCGACGAGAGGCTTGAAGGCAAGCTCCGCGCGGATGCGATCCCGCTGGCTGTGGGCGGTCTCGGCTTCCGCGAGTTGAGAGTGTTTCCGGGTCGGTATGCGATTTCCGTCTGGGCATGCGGCGGGCAGTACAGTGAGGAGGTGGAGCTGAAAGACGGCGATCTCTACGAGGTTAAAGTGACAGCGCTCAGGGTGAGAGTAGAAGTGGTAGACCTCTGGATGCGACAGGCGCAGGTTCCTATCGCCGTCAGCGGCGACTGCAGCCCGGTCTCGGGCATTGGCGCCGTCGAGACGGACGTCCCGCGGACCGGGGCCCACCTCACCGTCTACCTCTGGCGTCTCGACAAGCAGGCAGGCACTGTGATAATTACGGCAACGCCGGACGGCAGCGTGACCGCGAGAATTAGCGGCATACGCGGGGACTGCGAGCTAAATGACGGCGTGCTGGTGGTTCGCATTTACAAGGACTACGTCACGTGGCGGGAGCTCGCAATTACGGGCGCGGTCACGGCGGCGCTGGTGGCGATAATTATCGCGGTAATAAAACTCGCGATTAGGGGCGCGGAGGGATCAGCAGGGCAGCTCGGGGCTCGCACGCGCTGAGACAGTCTCTTCCTGATAAGAATTGAACGAGTAACGCTGTGTCTCTCTACGAGCCCCCCTACGTAGGGCGAAATATCTGCATCTCTGTCAAAGCCGCCGTACTGGAGCCGGTGGAGGCCTACCGCCACCTCTGCGGCCAGCCGGAGCCCCACCTCGCTAATCGTCGTCACGGCCTCGCCTAGCCGGTCCGGCGGCATCACGCATCCAGTCGGCTCTCCCCACGCATCTTCGCGGCGAGACCCACTTCCCCCGGAGAAGTACCTAGCCGGCACGTTCCTGTAACTTACGGCGAGCCCGGCCGCGCAGGCCTTTAGCGCCTGGTAGGCCTCCTCCCGCCGCGTTTCGCGGCAGGCCATTCTGCAAGAGCCTCTCTGCGAGCTCCGCCCCATGGGCGCCTCCCTGAACCTGTCCTTCTGGCGCCTTCCGGAATCCGCCCGCGCCTGCCGCCATATCCGTTATTTGGTGCCGTGGGCCCCAACAGCCGTGCCGTCGCGCGCGAGCGATATCGCGGCGGCGCTGAGACGTCTCGGCGTTGAGGGCGCGCTGGCGCTGGAGAGGGCAGACCCGCAGCGCGAGGCCGTTTGCTGCGTGATCCGCAGGCACGGGAGCGACGTGGGGACGCGGCTGGCCGTGCTGAACGCGCTGGTGAGCTACATGCTGGCCGGGAGGGGCGAGGAGCACTGGCACTACTTCTGCCTGTACTTCCTCCGGAGGGAGGTCTCTGACGTGTGCAGGGACTTTGTCGAGTACATTACGTCGAGTCCCTACCTGAAGATCGGCGCCGGGGCGAGAGTCAGGCGCGCGCTCAAGGCCTGCAACTACAGGCCGGACCTCGAGAGCCCACTAAAGACGCTCTGGGAGCTCTCCGCGCTCCTCGAGGCGGACCCGCGGCAGAAAACGCTACTCTTCGCCGTCAAGGTGCTCAACTACGCGTACGCGTGCGTCAAGGGCGTCGAGAGGGTTCTGCCCTTCGAGATCCCCATTCCTGTCGACTTCAGGGTTGCCTGGATGTCGTGGTGCTCGGGCCTGCTCGACCTCCCCCCTCGTGAGGCGCTGAGACGGCGGGAGACGGTGCAGGCGGCGTGGGATCTCGTCGCCAGGATGAGCGGAATACCGCCGCTGCACCTCGACACGGTCCTGTGGCTCGCAGCGCGCGCCGTTCTGTACGGGGAGGACCCGCTCGGCGTGCCCCGCAAGGTCGTCAGGGAGCTGGCGTGGCGCTGCCCGGGGCGCGAGGGCGGCGACGCCCGGAATCTCTGACTCTCAAGACTTAACTGCCGGCGCGCCTCCGCTGCGGACCGGCCGGGGCGGGAGTTGAACTTACTTTCAACTCCCCTGCCGTGTTAGGACGCCCGTCCTAACACGGCGGTCTGCTCCCGGCGGCGGCGCCGTTAACTCCGTTAACGCCGTCAGCTCTCCTCGGTCTCGAAGACCGGCTGCGCGAGCCGCCGCGCAAGCCGCTCTAGCTCCTCCTTGATGTTAATGACAAGGAAGCGGACTCTTCCCTCCTCCACGGCCCTCTTCACCTCCCTCTCGACGCCCGAGAGCCTTGCCGACCTCCCGGTCTTGACCTCCACGAACACTATCTCGTCCACGCGCCCCTCCGAGAGCCCCCGGAACGCCACGTAGTCAACCGGCGTTCCGATGTGCCTGAGGTCCTTCGGCTCTATGCCGTAGCTCTCGAATATCAAGAGGGGGGCGAGCTCCTCGCCAACCCGCCCCAGAGTCACCGCGAGACTCCTCTGCACCGCGTCCTGCCTTATTCTCTCCTCGTGCTCTTGCTTCCACCTCTCGAAGAGAGCCTCGTACTCCCTCCTAATGGCCTCGGCCTTCTCAGACAGCAGCCTGTCGTACTGCGCCTTCAGGCTCTCAAGCTCCCTGGCCCTCCACTCCTCGAAAATCCTCTGCGCCCTCTCCGCCGCCAGCGCTTCGACGCGCGCCGACAGCTCTCTTATCTTGCTCTCGTACTCCTGTCTCTGTCTCTCGAGCGCCGCCTCGTAATGCCTCTTGATCGCCGCAATACTTCTCCTGTGGCGGACCTCGAGAAGCGACAGCAGCGCGAGCAGAGCAAGCAACACTACCACCAGCAACTCGACCACGCGACGGCCGCAATGCCCGCTTTAAAGTTGTGCAAGCAGGACTGTTGCCTGTGCAAGCGGCTGGGTCGTAAGGCGAGCAGCTAAAAGCCCCGGCGGCAGGAATTGAGGGTGGACCGCGAGAGGCTGGAGAGAGTCTTGCGGGATCTCGAGCGGGCCGTCAAGTTCATGGAACGCGCGCTGAGCCGCCCGCTCGACGAGTTTGTAAATAATGACGAGGCGGTATATGCCGTCAGGTACGCCGTGATAGAGTCCGTGGAGGCCGCCGTTCAGGCCGGCCTGATAATCCTGCGGGGCTCGGGAGCGCGGCCTGGCAGCTACTGCGAGGTGTTTGAGATGCTGGGCGAGAGGGGCGTCATCCCGCGCGATCTCGCCGCGGCCATGAGGAGATTCGCGGGCCTCAGGAACTTGCTCGTACACCGCTACTGGGAGGTGGACGACGCCAGGCTCTACAGAGAGCTGAGGGAGGGCGGTCTTGACGTACTTAAGCGGTTCGCAGCTGCGGTGCGTGCTCAGGTGGTTTGAGCTCGGGCCGGGCGAGCGGGAGGAGGTTGCGAGGAGGCTCGCTGAGGCGCTGAGGGGGGAGGAGAGGGTTGCCCTCGCCTTCCTGTTCGGGAGCTTCCTGGAGGGGGCCTTCAGAGACGTCGACGTGGCCGTCTACCTGTCGGGCGAGGCGGACCCCCTGGAGGCCGCGGCGTACGCCGAGAGGCTGGCCGGAAGGCTCTCAGCGCTGGTCGGGCTGCCCGTCGACGTGGTGGTGCTGAACTTCGCGCCGGCGTGGATGAAGAGAAGGGCCATGTCGGGCAGGGAGCTGCTCGTCAGGGACGAGGCTCTTTACGCGGAGCTCTGGGCCAGCGTGCTCGACGAGGAGCTAGGCCTCTCGGCCTCTTCCCGCGCCTCTAAACTCCAGCCCGAGCCCCCGGCGTAGCCCCTAATCAGCACGCGTCAGGAGCGCCGCCCCAAAATCCTAACATACGGTGTTTTTATAGTGACGAAAGTTACATTCTGTGGCCGACGTCTCAGCCATCGCCTACGACGCGCTCAAGACGGCAGTCGAGCACGCGCTCGGCAAGATAAGGGAGGGCAAGAGGCTTTCCACCGAGGACGTCTTTCTGCTCTACCTCGGCACAATCGCGGGCGAGCTGAGGGAGCTGAGGGCAGAGATAACCAGGCTTGACCGGCGCATAGACGAGACGAACAGGAGAATAGACGACTTAACGAAGTCGCTGTCGGCGAGGATAGACGAGACGAATAGAAGAATCGACGAGATCGCAAAGAGCCTCTCGGCGAGGATAGACGAGACGAACCGGCGTATAGATGAGCTGGCAAAGAGAATAGACGCGGTGCAGGCAGCCCTGCTGGAAATACAGAAGCTGTTAATAGAGCTTGTCAGGAGCAGGCAGCAGTAACAGCACGGCCGCCTGGCACCACAAAAAACTACTCGGCGCGCGCCCGGAGGCGTCCGTGACGCTGGCGGGCCTCCTCATCGCCGCGGCCCTGGCCCTCACGGCACTGGCGGTGGCCGCTCCTGCCGTACCTCGCGCGCTTCATCGCCTTTCTTTACCTCCTCGCCCTCGCGGCTCTCCCCCTCATGATTGCCTTCCTGCCGGCCCTCATCATCCTCCCGCCGCTCGTGCCGTCAGGTGCGGCGCGGGCGACGGGCAGGCCTGCCGGGAGCTCGGAAACAGGCTTGGGGCGCTCCGGAGACCCGGGAGGGGGTAGCCGTTAGCGGGCCTCCTCCCCGCCGGCCAGCAGCGCGCGGAGAATCTCCTCCAGCCTCGCCCTCGCCCTCTTGTCAGCTTCCAAGTGGCTCGGGCACTCAGCCGGGTCCGCCCTTACGAGGTAGATCCTCCGGCCGTCCCTGAGCCTCACCACAGCTACGCCGTCATTCTGCCGCATGTGTCTGTAGAGCTCGAGAGTCGCCTCATCCTCCGGGTCTGCCCTCCCCTCCTCCAGGTCGGGAAACAGGAGCAGGCCGGCGTCGGCGCCGTACTCGTACATGTACGCCATAGCCTTAAATCTGCCTAGCGTGATGTACTGCGGCTCGCTGGAGAACTTCGCCTCCACCACGATCCTCCGCCCGCCGTTTATCATGGCGTCGGGCCTGCCCCTGAGTCTCTCCGCGGGCTCTCCGTCGTAGGAGACGACGAGGGAGGACTCATGGGGCTTGTTGAAGAGTATGCAGACGCGCTGCGTCCCACTCTCGAAGCAGAGGTCTCCGTCGCGGCAGAGACCGGGGGCGCACTCAGCCTCCGCATAGCCCAGCTCCTTCATGGTCTCGTAGAGGAGGAAGTAGACGTAGATCTCATAGAGCCGCCAGTCCAGGAACACCACGTCGAGCCCCCTCCCCGCCCTCCCAGCCACGGCGACGCCCCTCAGGAGCCCCCTCAGAACCCAGTAGGAGGCGCAGGCGTGCCTCAGCCAATCCACGTAGCCCGCATCTCTGCACGTGAGCCAGGTGACGCCACGGGGGAGAGATGCAGACAGGCGCTTGACCTCCCGAATCACGCCGGCAATCTCGTCCCTCACCTGTCCGGAGATGCCGAGCCGCTCTGCGAGCTCCTTGGCGGTCTTGACGCCCCTCGCCACGAGCCTCCGCAGGAGCAGGTACTCCGGCGCGTTTAGAGACGAGGGGAGGTAGGTCAGGGAGGCGTATAGCCCGAAGCTCCCCGCCGCGACCGTTCTGGCCACGTCTAAGGCCCCCACGAGATCTCTGTCGTACACCACCCCGAACTCCCTATAGACGAGCTTGTCCCTCCTCGCCTTGATGACCGCGCGGCGCAGGACATCCAGGGCGTGGAGGGCGGCTTGCGCCACGACCGTGCTGAACGCCTCAGCTCCGTAGATATCCTCAGGGGCTTCCCTCAGCAGCTTCTCCAGCGCCTCCACTATCCTCCCCCTCTTCGCGTAGTACCTAAAGTACTTATCCCCCGCCAGCAGGAGCAGGTTACGCCGGCGCGTCTCCCTAACGCCGCCTGTCACCGCCCGCCTCTCGGCAGCCTCCCGCTCAGCGCCTCCAAAACTCTCCTCACATCCTCCTCGGTGTACCGCTCCCTGCCCAAGGCCTCCAGCAGCCTGGAGGCGCCGGCCACCACTGCCGGCGGCTTGCCCCTTAGGGGGCCGTCTGCTCTGCTGCAGAGCTCCCGGAACAGCGGCCGCATCCTCTCTTCCCTCACCAGCGCGTCCAGGTGCCTACAGGCGTCGGCCTCCACGTTGACGATGACGAACCTCCTCAGCAAGGCCTCCCCGAGCATGAACAGATTCCTGGCATCCCTTAGGTTCATGGTGCCTATAACGCGTATAAGCCTCAGCGGGCCGTCACCAAGCCTCCTGTAGTACTCCAGAAACTTCCTAGCCTCCTCGTCGACGCGGTTGCCGTAGCTCTCTATCTCCTCCACAAGCCCCCTCGGTATCGACCAGTCCTCGCAAAACGGCGAGACGAAAACTGCGAAGAAATCGGCGAAGGCCTTGTCGGCATCTGCCCTATTGATCTCATCGACTATAAGAAAGTACGGCCGGTAGTCGCCGGCGAGCACTCTCTCCGCGGCTCTATTGTAGGCCCTTATCAGAAGCCCAGACCTCCAGTACACCATGTTGTTGATCATCGTCTCCCCGCCTACCACATCCCGCCTGAACCACAGCGCGTGGGCCACCGCGAGGTGGTACCCGCTGCCCAGCGTCTCGGCGATGGCCTTCGCCAAGGTCGTCTTCCCCACACCGGGCGGGCCCACCAGAAGAGGGTTGCCCACCTTCACCGCCGAGACGGCCAGCTCCAGCACATGGTCATCGTCAAAATGGAGACCCCTCCCTCTGACCGCCTCGATGACTCTCTGCACATCTACGCTCAAACCGCAGGGACCCGTAACCCTAGGGACCTCCGCGCTCAGACGGTAGGGAGCCTCCATCCTCTCAAGAGTCCACTTTACCAATCTACAGTCTATCTCTTCGAGGGAGCCCTGAAACACCGGAAACTCGAGCCCCTCGGCGTACTGCCCCCTCGGCAGCCAGTAGAGAACGCGAATGAAGAACTTGAAGTCCCACCCCGTCCCCTCCGGCCAGTAATCGCATTTACACTCGCCGACGAGGTCCTCTGCGGAAATCTCGCCAATCACCACGATTTTCCTCCCAAGAGGAGACCGCGGCTCCGGCTTGGTAGACACCCCCAGCACCAGCACCCTCCCGGCGTCCCTCACCGCCCTCTTCAGACTCTGATAGTAGTCAGCATTTCCGAAAGCCCACAAAATAGCCCCCCTACGTTTTCTCGCAGAGATAAAACCGAGACACTCCCGCGGGCACGCGCCGCCCCGCGGCGGGCTCGGGCTTAAGACGCCCTCCCTCTCAACATCGCTAAGCGAGTGATACCAATTGTCGTAAGAGCCCTGGATGACAAAACACATCGAGATTGTTTCATTGAGACGTCTTTATACGCGATTCCCCGAGCGTTACACTGCAGAATCCGACCACGGCCGCTCTATCGGGGAGGCGCCCATATGTCGCCGTCCACCGCTACTCCTCCAGGATTCCGCTCCGCCCGGGCCCGGCGTTTATAAATCGTCGTGCGGAACCCGCTTTACACGCATCTAGGCGGTCTGCTCTGCCGCCGGGCTTTGCTCTGCAAGGCGGGCGCCCAGTTTAAAAAACGTCGTGCGGGCCTGAGGCGCTGGGCGGCGCCGGCACGTGCTTTCGCGCAGTCGCGGGCAAAGGCAGCGCGGCGCCCGCGTGAATTTGCCGTGGCGCGCCCGCGCAATTGTCGAGGGCACGCCGCGACAAAGCTCTCGATTGCGGCGGAAATGCTTAAAAAGGGGCAGAGAGGCTCGCCCAGAGAGCCCGGAATCTCAAGAGAAGGATTGAAAGGTCGCGTACTTCAGCGCCCAGAACGTGACGGGGGCGCTCGGAATCTCAAGAGAAGGATTGAAAGCTCCCAAACCCAGGCCTGGCTAGTCAGGGAGCTGAGGAGGAGGAATCTCAAGAGAAGGATTGAAAGACCCGGCGTAGCCCGGGCCGGGCGGCTCCGGCACGATGAGCGCGAATCTCAAGAGAAGGATTGAAAGGAAGCCGCCAGCGGGCGTCCAGTAGAGCTCGGCTGACTTCTGAATCTCAAGAGAAGGATTGAAAGCGTCAACTGTCCCGCTGTCTTGGCCCATCTGTCTCCTGACGTGAATCTCAAGAGAAGGATTGAAAGGCGAGGAGCAGGCCAGGGCGTACTACCTCTGGGCGCAGGCCGTCGAATCTCAAGAGAAGGATTGAAAGCACGTCAAGTACGCTGCAGTCGTCCACCCCTGGATCTATGGAATCTCAAGAGAAGGATTGAAAGAAGTGCGAGCCCGGAATGACGCTGTGCCACAAGTGCTACCCGAATCTCAAGAGAAGGATTGAAAGCTCCACGGGGCACCCCGGTTTTGTCCTGTCTGCCATGTTTGCGTGAATCTCAAGAGAAGGATTGAAAGTCTCCATGAACGTGGCGAGACGCGCGTGGGAGGAGCTGCTCGGAATCTCAAGAGAAGGATTGAAAGGATATGTAAGGACGTCCTGCAGCGCGCCAAGGACGCGGTAGGAATCTCAAGAGAAGGATTGAAAGATAGCCAGGGCGCTGGGCTGGGTCATAGCCGGGTCTCTGCTGAATCTCAAGAGAAGGATTGAAAGAGGCTGCCGGGTGGCGGGGCAGGCCCCCGGAGATTCCGAGGTCTGAATCTCAAGAGAAGGATTGAAAGGACAAAGGTCTCGCACTGCGGGAAAGAGCTCCTAGTCCTGTGAATCTCAAGAGAAGGATTGAAAGTTGCAATCACGGCGGCGCCGTCGGCCCACTGCGGGAGCGCCGAATCTCAAGAGAAGGATTGAAAGCGAGCAATAGCTGAATGCCATGTGCCATGGGCGAAAAGCTTAAGAATCTCAAGAGAAGGATTGAAAGCTCCAGCTCCTGCCTGCAGGCAGCCAGCTCCGCCTCGTAGCGGAATCTCAAGAGAAGGATTGAAAGTGCCGCTGTAGTTTGCGATCGGGCGGTCGCTCAAGTGCTCGGAATCTCAAGAGAAGGATTGAAAGAACAACATAGCAGATGACCGCTGGCATGGCTACGCGAGTCTCTGAATCTCAAGAGAAGGATTGAAAGCGCCTCGCTGATCCTCAAGACGTGGTGGCCGCTGATTGCCTCGGGAATCTCAAGAGAAGGATTGAAAGTTAGGCAAATCTCTTGCAGCTGTTCAAAGGTGAGAGGGCCGTGTCGAATCTCAAGAGAAGGATTGAAAGATCAACGCCGTGCCGTGGATGCTGCTCGCGAGGGACCTGCCCGAATCTCAAGAGAAGGATTGAAAGTCCCCCCGGGGTCCCGTTCTTTTGCCGGGCCGGGCCCCGCGAATCTCAAGAGAAGGATTGAAAGCATAAACGCGGCGGAGCTGTTCCACGCCCTCGGCGAGGGCTGAATCTCAAGAGAAGGATTGAAAGATGGCCCGGCCAGCGCGGGCGTCCACACTGAACCGGTTCCACCGAATCTCAAGAGAAGGATTGAAAGCGGGACTTCACGCGGCACTACGGCAATCACGCGGTAGAGTTCTGAATCTCAAGAGAAGGATTGAAAGCCCGCCGCACTGAGTTCGCCCTCGCGGTGGGGCGCGTCTCTGGGAATCTCAAGAGAAGGATTGAAAGTGAACACGTCCTCCTCCGCGCCCTCCTGTCCGTCCGGGTTGCCGCCGAATCTCAAGAGAAGGATTGAAAGTCCCTGCGGTAGCGCCTGAGCGTTAAGTAATCGCGCAGCCTGGGAATCTCAAGAGAAGGATTGAAAGTCGCCAAATCTCAGCACCGCCCACGGCCCCTCCCGCCGCACGAATCTCAAGAGAAGGATTGAAAGCTGAGAACTCGTAGCGGAACGCCCAGTCGTCGCCGAGCTCCGAATCTCAAGAGAAGGATTGAAAGCGTCTGGCCGGACTGGCGCTCCTACCTCTGCGGCGGCACCGAGGGAATCTCAAGAGAAGGATTGAAAGTCTCCGGCTTTCTCTTCTCGCCCGCCCACTCGTAATCGAAGTCCGGAATCTCAAGAGAAGGATTGAAAGGCGAGAACTCCCTCGCGGTGCCGCGCCTTATCAGGTCCTCTGCGAATCTCAAGAGAAGGATTGAAAGTCTTTGCCAGTCCCTCGAGCACCCCCAGCGCGCCGAATATGGAATCTCAAGAGAAGGATTGAAAGCCCTTTTTCCCGCTTTCTACTCCCTTCCCTCTATTCCCGCGGAATCTCAAGAGAAGGATTGAAAGTCGTGAAGAAGTCGGCAATGGCCCCGAAGGCCTGAGACACCGAATCTCAAGAGAAGGATTGAAAGCCGCGTGGCGGTCCCAGCGGGCGCGCCGGAAACCGCGGGAATCTCAAGAGAAGGATTGAAAGTTCACGCGGCCATGGTCGAGGCGCGCGTGACGCGGTGGGGGAATCTCAAGAGAAGGATTGAAAGCTCCAGCGCTTCGCCCTGTAGCAGCACGCCGTCTTGACTCTCGAATCTCAAGAGAAGGATTGAAAGCAATCATGTCGTCGCGGTACTCGCGTACCTTGAGCCCGCACTCGAATCTCAAGAGAAGGATTGAAAGGTGACCCCGACGGCGGCGCGGTACTACGTGCGCGGCGCCGGGGAATCTCAAGAGAAGGATTGAAAGGTACTTCCTGCTTGTCAGGTCGTGGCACTCAAGAATCAGAATCTCAAGAGAAGGATTGAAAGGCCGTCGTCAAGTGCGTCGAGGGCAGTCTCGACGTCAATCTCGAATCTCAAGAGAAGGATTGAAAGCTCAACGCTGTAATACACGCTACCGGTGTAGCTGAAGCCGTGAATCTCAAGAGAAGGATTGAAAGCTGCTGCTTGCAGTCCCGGCGTCGGTGACGCGCGAGACGGAATCTCAAGAGAAGGATTGAAAGGTGGTGCATGTCAGTCCCGCGGAGCACGAGGTCAGTAATCTCCGAATCTCAAGAGAAGGATTGAAAGCGCGGCGGGTAGCGCATCGGCGAGAGGCTCCTGTAGCCCGTGGAATCTCAAGAGAAGGATTGAAAGGACGTACTGCGCGAGACCGCCGGACGCCTGCAGCACCGAATCTCAAGAGAAGGATTGAAAGGTCACTGCCCTTTCCCTGCGCCCTCTGCGCTATCTCGGCATCGAATCTCAAGAGAAGGATTGAAAGACCGTCAGGATGGCTGTCGCGGGATTGCCGTGATAGACGCCGAATCTCAAGAGAAGGATTGAAAGTGGCGTACTTCGGATCCACTTGCGCGGCGCGTCGGAGGTGGGAATCTCAAGAGAAGGATTGAAAGGTGGTGCCAGACGGCGCGCTGAGGAATTTCGTCGCGTGGGCCGGAATCTCAAGAGAAGGATTGAAAGTGCGTCGCGGCGGCGTGACGCTCATTGACAGCGTGTCGTGGAATCTCAAGAGAAGGATTGAAAGGACGCGGCCGCAGGGCTCGACGCTATCACGCTCGTGATCGCGAATCTCAAGAGAAGGATTGAAAGATTATGCTTGCCAGCAAGCCAGTGCGGGTAATCGCGCTTGAGCGAATCTCAAGAGAAGGATTGAAAGCTGCATTGACTTCCCCGATGCCAGCCAGAGCTTCATTGATAAGTGCGGAATCTCAAGAGAAGGATTGAAAGTCCTTGAACAGGTGGATCCAGCCCGTCCTCAGCAGCGGAATCTCAAGAGAAGGATTGAAAGAGACCTAAGCACGGTCGACCAAGACATCGCCGACGCGGAACGCGAATCTCAAGAGAAGGATTGAAAGTGGCTGCAGCCCTGCTAACGAGGCCCGCAATGCCCTTGGCCGGAATCTCAAGAGAAGGATTGAAAGTCAAGCACGAGTGGGGCAGGAGGGTGCCGCTCAGCGCGTTGAATCTCAAGAGAAGGATTGAAAGACGAACTGCCGCACCGCCTGATCATCTACGGTCTCAAGAGGAATCTCAAGAGAAAGATTGAAAGCTCGGTTGGTACCAACCGGCTGGGAAACCTGGGGCACCACGATCTGAATCTCAAGAGAGGGATTGAAA
>JAJHRB010000065.1 GCA_020833025.1 Thermoproteaceae archaeon
AGTCGGATCTAACCTTGCCAAAGCCGTCGACAGCCTGCACGGCGACGGCCACGGTGCGCACGGGCACTTCAAGCGCGTGCGCCTTCTCCGTCACGTTGAGCGGCACCTCCCTGACCAGCGGCGCGCCCGCAGGCGTCATCGCCGTCGTGATGACCCTCACCGTGTAGTTCGCGCCTATCACCGCGCTCCTCGGCACGACGGCCCTCAGCGAGCCCCTGCCCTCGGCGGCAGTTATGGTCTTGCCGTTAACCGTCGTCTCCAGCCTCACGACCCAGTCCGGCCTCACCTTGCCCGTCGCATCGACAGCGCTGGCAGTCACTATGCCCGTCACGCCCAGCTCGGCGAAGTCCAGGCCGGCCAGCAGGTCGCTCGCCCTGCCCGTGAACACCGGCTTCAGCAGCCTGGACGGGACCTCCTCGCCGCCCACGGTCACGTGCGTCACGTAGACCTCGACCGGGTAGGCTGCGAGCGCCGGTATCCTGCGCTCAAGCCTCATCACGCCCTCCGCTATCACGAACGGCACGTCGATGTACGGCACGGTCCTCTCCTCTCCGGTCCTCGGGTCAACAACTCTGATGTCGTACACCCTCACGTAGCCGCGCGTGCCTGCGTTCCTCACGGGTATCTCAGACACGTACCTCACCGTCGCCCTGATGTTCCAGCCCTCGGCGGGCACCGTGGCGCCGCGCTGTATGCTGTACGTGCCGGTGGCCACGAGCATGCCCGTCTCGTCGTAGATGTAGTACTCGTAGTCGGCAGCAGGTATCTGCGACATCGGCCCGGTCGGGTACTTGGACACCCTCTCGTCGAATACCTTGGTGGTGCCGGTCGAGTCGGTCCTGTTCATCGCCGTGACCAGCGCGCCGCGGGTCTGCACATCGATCACCTTGACGTACATGTTAGCAAGCGGCCTGCCGAGCTCGTCGGTTGCCGTTGCTGCCAGCGGGTAGACGTAGGTCCTCACCTTGTCCCTGGTCAGCGCGTCGCCGAGCTGCAGCACGTCGTTCTCAACGCCGCTGTCGTACACCCATATCGTGTACTGCGTCTGGCCAGTCGCGAGCTCGTGCAGGTATCCGAAGAACCAGCTCACCTTCACAATGGCCCTCACGATGTCGGGCATCGCTCTAATGTCGGGCAGCGGGTACCTCAGCGTGCCGGCACTTGTGGTGTATGTTACCGCGTACAGGTGCACCTTGCCGTCCCTGTCAACGCCGAAGAGCGCGACGGTCTGGTTGGCCAGCGCCCTGTCGTTCCAGTCGCGCACGCTGACGAGAGGCAGCCTCGGCAGCTCGAACAAGTACTTGTAGGCAGTGTCGTCGGACCGTATCTCGAGCTTTATCTCGGTGAAGTTCTTGAACTTGCGCCACTCGCCCTTAGTGACGTTCCGCAGCGTCGCCGTCACCCTCCCGTCCAGCACCACGCTGTCCACCGTGAAGTACTTCGGCTTCTCCTCGTGGTGGCTCGCGTACAGCACTGTCTGCGGCACGTACGGCCCTGTCAGCGGCTCGAGCTTGCCGCAGACGTCAGCTGCCTTGTCGGCAAGCGCAGCGTCGACTCCGGCGAAGTACCCCACTGCGTCGTCACAGGCGCCGTAGTACACCGCGGCCGTGTAGTTAGGCGCGTTCTTGAGCAGCTGGTACACCCACGCCCTGCCCGTGCCGCTTATGTCATATGTCATGCCGAAGCCGTAGCCCTTCAGCAGGGCCCTGCCGGTGCCCGCGACGTCCACTCTCACCAGCCCCTCGGCCGGTATCATTACGGCCTCCTCGGATATCCACGCAGGCGTGCCGCCGATCAGCACAGGCACCTTGACGCCCGCCTCCCTCACCTTCACTCCCGCAATTATCACCGGGTAGTCCGCCGCGTTGGCCACCTCGACCTCGTCAAGCGCCGCCGTCGGCAGCCTGATCGAGCCGCCTAGCTTCTGCGCCAGCGCGAACAGCTCCGTCGAGTTCCAGAACGCGTAGCCCCTGTAGTCGCTGTAGCCGGGGGCGAGCCCGATTGCGCTGTACACCACGGCGCTCGTCCCGCTGGTCATGAAGCCGAGGCCCCACAGGTCGCCGGAGCCCCCTGCGCTCGCGAACTCGTTCCAGTACGTCCTCGTCACCTTCCAGCCGCCGACCGACGGCACGAAGTTAACGACCTTCACCCTGGCCTCTGTCAGCCTCGCCGGCTTGGTCTCGTTGTCGTAGACGTACAGCCACACCCTCGCGATCCTGCTGCCGTGGCCGGCGGTGTTGTTGGCCCACGCCGGCAGCACGGCAACCTCGCCCGCCCTGAACTCGACGGTTATCGGCGCCCCGAAGCCGAAGACACCAGTCCACTCGTCGCCGGCTCTGATTTGAGGCACTGCCGCGAGGACGCGCCACTCATGGCCGGTGGTCTTGTTCTCGTAATTGTAGACCGGCGTCGAGTAGATGGTGTACTTGCCCTCCTCTAGCGCGACGCCCTCCGTGGTTATCGCCCTCGCGGGCGCCGCGGCAACGTCGTACACCACCTCTGCCGGCATGAAGGTCACCGCCTGTGCGCTCCACTCATCTGTCGGACCCCTGCAGTAGCTGCCGTACTTCGCCTTCTCGCCGTACTCGTCGACAAGCTGCATCTCCAGCTTGAACTTAACGCCAACTCCACTGCCGGTGTCCGGGTCGACGTGCTTTGCTATTGCGGCCACCCTACCGAAGAGTAGCGGTATTCTGACCTCGGGGGTCTCCTCGACGGCGTCCTTCACCATGTCGCTCAGGCTGAGCTCCTTGCTGTCTATCAGCGTGTCGTTGAGGAACCTCGCCTCGATCTTCAGCCTGACGCTGTACCTCCTCACCTCGACCGTGCCTGACTTGGTGCCGCCGACGTAGCAGCGCTCTGCGTACGGCACTCTAATGGCCAGCGTGCGGTACGTCAGCAGCTCGAACACATCGTCCCTGCGCGTCCAGAGCTCGATCTCGCCGCGGTAGACCTTGTTAGTCTCGTCGTACTCCAGCCGGATCGGACGGGCGTACGCGACGTTCAGCCAGTCCAGGAGGCCCCACGGCCAGACGCCAGGAACGCCCGTGAGCGAGACTTCGGGGGCGGACCAGTAGTAGACGGGCGCGCCCGCCTCCAGCGTCCTGATCCACCTGGGTATGCCTACAACGTACTCGCCGCCGGGATATCTTATGGTCACCGGCACCGGCACGGTCACTGTCGTGATGTTCGTCGCGTTGACCCGCGCTACTATGTGGTCTAGCGTGACGACGAACGGCGAGGACGCGCGCAGGTAGACGGAGCCGCTGCGCACGTCGAGTCTGTCTATACAGGCAGGCGCCTTAGTGACAACGCTGAACGTCACGCTGCCGTTGAAGTAAATGCTGAATATCCTCGTGCTGGGCCTGTCGGTGTAGTTACTGCCGGAGACCTCAATGGTGCCGTACTTCGCCGCGATGTTCGCCCCTGCCGCGACGGTGACCGACCTTATACACGTCGCGTTGACCACGTCAATTGAGAGCACGGCAGGGCTCGCGACGTTGGAGACAGCAATGCTGAGGTTTAGCGACGACCTGGCTGTTCTCGAGATACTTATTATCTCGGTTGTACTCTTCCGCTCTGTCACTGTCATCTCCCGGCCCTGCAGGAACACGGCGCCGTGTATCACGCCGTCTCTCGGGTAGTAGGGCCTCCTCTCCATGCTGATGCCGGCGCCCTCAACGTCCGTCAGGTTCCTGTAGACCATGGCGGCCCACGGCAGCGAGTACTCAATGCCGGCGGTGAACGGCATCCTCATGCCCACGGGCATGCACTCAGCGTTTCTGCACACGACAGTCGGGCTGTAGTAGACGTAGTCCCTCGCGTGGTCCTTTTCCAGCAGCTCCAGCCTGCCCTTAGTTACCGGCACGAGGCTGTCGAGCGGCCCCAGCAGCGCCCTAGCTGCATCTACCTTCTCTCTCGGCAGGACGCTGTCGCTGACATACGCCAGCCCTGCGAGGGCGTCGGCGAAGGTGAGCGCGGCGTACGCGTCAACTGGCAGCCTGCCGGACTTGGTGACTGCCTCTATCCTGACGGGAACCGCGTCTGTGGTTATGTTGACTCTCGGCGATGTCACAGTCACCCAGCCGTCAAAGACCTTGTAGCCGAGGTACCACACCTGGAGCCTGTAGCGCTGGCCCCTCAGGAACAGCCTGGCGAACTCCCTGGTCCCGGGCACGTCGGGCGTCATGTCGCACACGTACGGCACGTACTTTGGCTGCACGCTGGATATCCTGAACACTGCAGTCCTCTCGCGCGTGGACGCGTTGGCCACGTAGTTGTAGAACGCCGCGTACGGGTAATTGTAAACGGCCTGCATCATGTTAACGGGCTTCTCGCACGCGGCCTTTCTCATCTTGTCAAAGTACTCCCCTGCCGCGGCCTCGTACTTGTCGCGCACGCCGGTCAGGCCGAGCACTGCATAGCTCGTCGCCACATACCAGTACGGCCCGTACATGCGGGAGCTCTCCATGTACCACTGCGTGTCGGGTATCACCAGCGCGACGGGAACCACGCGCTTGTCAGATGCAAGCGGGTACGGGCCGAAGAACGCCTCTGTGGCGTTCAGCAGGTACCTGCCCGTCCTGTCGTAAACGCGCACCTCTAGGTCGTAGACCCAGACGTCAAGCGGTATGTCCTTTCTCGCGCACACGTACTGCGTGAAGTTCTGCCTCGTCAGGACCATAGTGCTGTTGTAGACGACGATGCCGGCGTCAGCAGCGCCGCGGGTGCCCAGCGTGTAAACAACGCGGAGCGCCGCATATTCAGGCCCGCCGACCATGTCGATCAGGTACGTGCCGTACGAGTTCCTCCTCAGGTGCTGGGCCAGCGAGTACGGGTACGCCGCGTCGGCCTCGGGCATTATAGTGCGCACCACGACCCTGAACGGGTACTCCTCGCCGATTGGCGCCCCCTCAATGTACGCGTAGCCATACCTGTCGCTGACGGGATCTGTGTACTTAGTCAGGTTGGATATGCTCCTGGACATCTCGCCCACCGCCGGCTTGAGCCTAGTGCTGTACATACTAACGACAAAGCCGGAGAGCCTGTCCTTCCTGGCGCCCTCAGGCGTCACGCCCCAGACGCTGAACAGCAGCGGCGACACAGGGAAGTACAGCTCTGGCTTTGCGTAAGGCAGGTACTCGACGGGCACCCTGACGGTTGCTGGCCTCAGCGTGGTCCTGTTGACGGCGCCCAGCTCGTAGCCGTAGTAATGCAGGCGCGCTGCCAGCTCGACGTGCTTTGCGGTTATAAGGCCGGTGTCGTCAACGGGCAGCGTCAGGAACACCGGGACCTCGTACTGGTACTTCTGCAGGCTGGCCTCCTGCGTGTAGTTGCCCGCCTCGGTCACTACCGTCACGGCAAGCCTGCCGCCGGGAAGCGGCGAGCCGCAGAGGTCCCTCGGCAGGACGTTCAGCGTGAGCGCCGCGATTGCCATGTAGACGAAGTGCTGGATGCAGTACAGCCTGCCCCGGCATGATCTCACCTCGGCGTTATAAATCTTCTCGACGTCCTCGACCTTCTTGCCTATAACCTCGAACTCTGGGTGCAGCGCCCTCTGCAGGTTCTCGGGGGTCTCGACCAGGTAACCGGTGGTTCCATCAACGGCATACCTGCCCGACTCCAGCCTGGCGATGCCCACCCTGACGCCGCCGAGGAATGCCTCTATCGTGTAGCCCTGCGTTGCAGATATCTCGGTGTACGCCCTGAAGAAGTCGCGCAGGTTCTTGAGCTCCACGCCGCATATATACGCCGACCTGCCCTCCTCGATGTCGGCGACGTTGTAGTACTCAACGCCCCTCCGGTCGACAGCGCAGACAACGCCGTAGAGCGGCGACAGCGGCAGGTAGCCGCTGGCATTGAAGAAAGACAGCGGGTGCAGCTCTACCCTGCCCACGACGAGAGGTGCCACGTCGTACGGCGGCAGGGCGAGCATTATCGTGTTGTTCCACGGGTTCTTCACGACGGCCTCCGTGCCTGCCCTGCTAAACAGGACGCCGCCGCCCTCAACTGCGAACATGACGTTTTCCAGCGGGCCTGCCACGGTCAGGTAAGGCGCGCGCGGCAGTCTCTCGTTCGCGTACTGGTAGAGCGTTATGGACACCGGCAGCAGCGCCACCGTCAGGCTTGTTTCCACGGTGGCCGGCTGCCTGAGGTATACCGGGTAGACGCCGACCGTGGCGCTCGTGGTCGCGCCCCATCCGGAGAAGTAGTACTCGGCAACGAGCTTCGCCGCAGGGCCCTTGTCTACTTTCACCTCGGTCTTATCATTCGTCAGCTCCAGCTTGCCGACAGCGATGGACAGCACTGCTGGCTCGTACAGCTGACGCACGGCCCATATGAAGCGAGCCCTGTCGATGCTCCTGTAACAGTCCATCAGATCGTGTATGGTATAGACTGGACGATCCAGCACCGAGTAGCAGACCTGCACGATGACGTCCCTCAGGCTCTTAAGCGTCGCCCTCCACCTGACCTGCGCCACATCCCACTCGACCCACCTCTCGCC
>JAJHRB010000109.1 GCA_020833025.1 Thermoproteaceae archaeon
TCACGCCGGTCTCGCTGAGAGTGCTGCTCGCGCTTCACGAGGCGGGGCCGGCGCACATGGGGGAGATCGCCCGCCTCGCCGCGACGGACCTCGTCTCGGCAAGGCGCGCGCTGGAGCGTCTCGCGTCGTGCGGCCTCGCGGAGGCGGGGAGGCTGGCGTTCCGCCTCACGCCGGCCGGCGCCAGGGCTGCGGGGCTGCTGCTGGAGCTCGCCAGGCTGCTCCTCAGCGCCTCGCCGGAGGTGCCGGGCCTCCTCCCGGGCCGTTTTTAGCCTCGGGCTCCCGGTTTGGAGGCCTCCCGGGGCCCCCTCCCGCCATGAAGGAGCTGCAGCTCAGGGTGCTGGAGATACTGTCGCGCGGCTGTTTGACGACCGGCGCTGCGGTACAGTTGCTCGGCATAACGGACTCCCGGGCGGGTTACGCGCTGCGATCGCTCTGGCGCGAGGGCCTGGCGTGGCGCTACCGCGTGGGCCGCATTGACGTGTGGTGCCGCGGGCCGCCCGGCGCTGTAGGCGTGTTGTGCGGCGGGCGCGTGGTCTACGTTTCCATACGGCGGCTAGCGCGGGCCGCAATTGCCCTAGTGCAGCAAGGTGTAAGGGCTCTGAGGCCAGCCGAGCTGTTCGGGCTGCACTGCAGCACGCATTACGGCCTCGTGCGGCGCCTGCTGGCGTCCATGCTCGACGGCTGCGCCGTTGAGGACCGGCGCAGCGGGCGCCACGTGCTGCTCATCACTGACCTCCGCTGTGTGCTCGAGCGTCTCGGGCGCCTGGCAGAGGACGGCAGGCTGCAGCTCAGCCCGCTCCCACCGCCGCCGCTGCCGCCCCCGCGGCCGCGTTGGCCCACGTGCCGCGGAATTACATCGAGGCTATCGACGAGCTGGTCAGGCGCGGAATCTTCCCCAACAGGAGCGAGGCAATAAGGGCCGCGATACGCGAGCTGCTGGAGAGGTACTGCCCCTAACCCCTCCCCTCTTTTTTGCACTCCGCCTCCAGCTCCTCGAGGACCTCCCGGGGCTCCCGCTCCAGCAGCATGCGCCATAGCCAGCTGCCCCTGCGCAGCCCGTAGAGCCAGCCCCGCGAGCTCCTCTTTACCGCCACAATGTAGCCGCACCGCACTAACTCGCGGAAAAACGCCGCGAGCGCCGCGGCCGCGGCCCGCTCGCTTCCGAGAGGGAGCTCCCGCGCCACTCTGGACGGTCTGAAGGTCACGAGGTTCCCCCTCGCGCCCAGCACGAGCTCCCTCAGGTACCTGATCGCCGCGAGCCTCGCGTCCACGCGCGCGCGTGCCGGCGCGATAACAAGAATCCAGAGAGCGCCCCTTCAGGCCCCTGTGGCAGGGGCCTGGAATAGGGGTCACCAGCGCAGGGGTAACTACCCCTGCGATGACGGCCCCTGCCCCAGAGCCCTGCTAGCAGGGCCCCCCGTTCTAAAGCCCGCGGGGGGCGCGGCGGCGCCATGGAGGATAAGGCGGTGAGGGCGTGCATGGAAATTCTGCGCGACCGGCAGACGTGCGAGCGCGTCGCGAGGGCACTCGCGCTGGAGGTGGAGCTGCGGCTCGCGAGGTGCGCGCAGGAGCGCGGCCTCGACGAGTGCCACGATCTCTGCCTTGAGAGGTGCAGAGAGCGGGGGCACCCGGACTGCGGCGGCCTCTGCGCGCGCGCAGTGGGCTACGCCGGCGCGCAGGCCCTGACGCAAGAGATCCTCCTCGCCGCGGCGCGGCTTGCCGCCGCACACGGCCTCGCGCTGGCTGACGCCATTATTGCAGCTTTCATGAATGCCGTGCAACACTCGGAGAGGGCGGCGAGTGCCCTCGTGGTTGCGGCCGACGAGCTGGCGTACACGGCGGGGCGCCCGGAGCTCGTGATGCTTGCAGCTCCGGCCCTGGCGCTGCTGCGTAACTGCAGGGAGAGGCTTGAGAGGGCGCTCGATGTGCTAATGGTCATGCTGGGAGAGGAGGGCGCCGCGAGGGTCGCCGCCGCGCTGGAGGAGGGCGCGGCCGTCATCGGGCGCGCGGTGGTGCGCTTCCCGCCGGTCCCGCCAGGGTGACCCCCCCTTTTTCCCGCGGGGGCCAAAAAAGAGAGGGGATTACCCCCACCGCGGGAACGCGCGGACGTAGCGCGGGCCCGCGTACCGCAGGAGGCCGCGGAGGCAGTAGACCTCGCGCCCGCCCTCGTTGACGGGCCGCTCCCAGTCTATCCCCGGGTCCCCGGCGGTGCCCCCCTCGCTTACACACGCGCGCAGCACCTGCACCTCCCGGCGCGAGCGGCGCTGGCACCTCGCGCACGCCTCCCTCCCGTCCTCGCGCACGGCGATCACGACGTCCGCGAGCGAGGCGAGCTCGCCGTCGAGGCACTCGCGCAGCACGCCGGCGAGCTGCGGGAACCGCCTTATCAGCTCCCCCAGCGGCCGGATTGCGTTATTCACGCCCCACTCGTCGCGCGCGTACAGGAAGAAGAGCCTCTCGCCGAGCACCTCCACGAGCTCGGGGTACCGCCGCGCCAGCTCTACCTCGCGCGGCAAGTACGGCACCGTGTCTAATGCAAGCCGAACGCGCTCCCAGTACTCCTCGTAGAGCTCCCTCAGCGCCTTGAGGCACTCGCCCACAGTTTTACATGCTGGCGGGCTCAGCGGCGTGCCGTCAATCTCTATCTCGTAGGCCTCGCACCCGCTCCAGCGGTCCCCCGCCGCGCACCTCACCCCCACGTCGCGCCCGCCCTCGCTGAGCATCAGCAGCGTCTCGTAGAGCTCCTCGCCGAGGCCGCCGCCCTCCTTTCTCTCGCGCCTTTTCGGCGGCCCTCCTATCTCCCACCTGCCGCCCCTCCTGACAACGACGGCTCTGTACCTGACGCAGATACCCCTGCGGCAGCCCTCCGCCACCAGCTCCCCCTCAGTGTTAAACGCCGCGACGTAAAACACGCGCTGGGGGACGCCGAGCCTCCGGGGCAGCTCGAACAGCGCGGCGGACGCGGCGACGCGCGCCTGCCCACTCATGGGCGGCCCGGCGCGCGGGCGGACTTAGAACGGCCCCTCCGGGGAGGGGGAAAAAAGCGGGGTTTCGGGGAGGCGGCCTCCTATGTGGGGAAGCGGCCGGTGACGAGAAACCTCAGCAGCGAGGCCGCTATGCCGCCTGGCAGCTGATCGGCGCGCTCCAAGGCGCAAAGAGCCGCGGCGAGGAACTGCCGCCCCTCAGGCGAGGTGGGCCCGCGCTCGTTGTATGCCGGCGCCGCAGCGCTCAACATCTTGGTGATATCCTCCACGCCGCC
>JAJHRB010000014.1 GCA_020833025.1 Thermoproteaceae archaeon
CAGAGCGTCTCGCTCTGCATCGCGGCCCGCCTCCCGACTCCCGGAGGCCCTGAGCCTCACTTCGGCGGCTGCTTCAGGGGCGTGCCCGTGGTTAAGATCCCCTACGGCGCGATAAAGCCGTACATCGACATGTGGGTGGCGCACTTGAGGGCGACGAACGTATCTGAGGGCGCGATTAGGGAGCATATCACCGGGATGTTTATGGACGTAGTTCTGGTCAACATGACCAGCAGAAGGCCTCTGTACATCGCCCACGGCGGCGTAGAGATCAGGCTGGGAGACTTCGAGAGGCCGAGGGTCGTGTACTACACACTGTACGTCAGGAGGGGCGCGCCGGGAATCGAGCACAGCAAGGCCCTGGACCCGCCGGTGCTGGCAGCCGGGGAGGTCGTCACGGCGGCTAAGGTGGAGGCAGCCGCGGCGGCCGGCGAAATTGACTGCCCGTGCATTACGGACTGCGTGTGCGCCAAGTACATACTCGTCACGACGCCTGATAACATGACCGCCTACCTGCCGGGCGACTACTTTGAGGTCGTGAGCGGCCTGCGGTACGTGAAGACGCCAACTGTGATCGTGTACAACAAGTACAGCTACTCGGGGCTCATTACAGGTAGCTTTAAGCTCACGCTAACGCAAGAGAAACTACAGATCAGGGAGGTGTACGCCGTGGGGGATCTCGTCTCGAAGCTCATGGCAGGAATTAAGCCGAGCGTGGACCTCCAACTCGGCGGCGCGACGTGGGGAGGCACGCAGTACAGCTTTGTGACAAGCTTCCCTGTAGCGCCTGAGAGGGTTACGTGGGTCTACATAATGGCAAGACCCGTTTTCATGCTGTACAAAGTGTATTTATGCGCGCTCCCGTGCAGAACCGACGAGTGCCTGGAGTATTCTTGCAGCTGGGTTCACGACGTGGCCGACGCCTATGTCGAGCACGTGCTGGCGAGCGGCAATAACATTAAAGGAGGGGGCGCGGACGGGTGGCCTCACAGCACCCTCATGAATTACCTGTTTCAGGGATCCCAGTTGAGCGGGCCTCTGTGCATACCCGGGACGCCTCTCGACGACTGCAAGCTGGACCCCGGCGAGACTATTGAGTACAAGTACGTGTTCCAGACGTTTGACACGTGCGGCGCCGGCTTTGAGGTGGGAGTTCCAGTCGGCGCGTGGCTCGCCGCCGCGATTGCCGCCAGGGCGAATCCGGTCGCGGCCGCCTTCGCGGCGGCGCTCAGTGCCTCGCTTGACTACGCGCCGGCCGGCGTGTACGTTGAGGGCTGGTTGACTAATTGGGGGCAGTACAGCGGCATAGGCTATAACACGTACGAGCAAATTTATGTTGCGACTAGCAGCTACGTCTACTCCTACGGGAGCTGCAAGTACAACGTGCCAGTGGGCGTTTACTTCGAGTCAAGATAGGCGCGGCTGGTAGCGTCGTGGCCTCTCGATCCCGGTTTTTCCTACCTCGCCCTCCACTGCGCGGGGGCGCGGCCTGCAGGCTACAGCACGACGACGACCTCCCTGTCGCAGAACACACGGGGCGCAATCTCGCCGAGGCCCCTCGTGACGTACATCACGGCACTGCCCCTCCTGTAGAGGCCCCACGTGTAGCCAAAGTGGCTGTTCGTGCGCAGCGGGACGTTGCGGGGGAGGCAGAGCTGGCCTCCGTGCGTGTGCCCCGCGAGGTATATACCGGCTCTCGCCGCGTGGAACGCGTCAGGCGAGTGTACCAGCACTATGTCGGCGTCAGGAGCGGCAGGGTAGTCCCTCGGGTCCTCCCTCCAGTCCAGCCCGTAGATCTTGAGCCCGGCGGCGTGAGTCCAGTCGTCGACGAGGACGTGAACCCCCGCGCCCTCCAGCGCCTTGATGCCCTCGCGCAGGGGGAACTTCTTGCTGCTCCAGTGCTCGTGGTTGCCCAGCACCGCAACCTTGGGGCCGCGGAGGCCTCCCAGCGTCTCCACGACTGCGTCTAGGCTCGGCGTGAACTCGTCGTAGGTGTCGCCGCCTACGAGCAGCAGGTCGTACTCCGGCAGCTCTAGGCGCCTGGCCCCGTGCAGGTGGAGGTCGGCGATGAACACGACCTTCCTGCCGAACCCCATGTTGACAGTTGAGGTCTCGACGCCCACCGAAGTCACGCCGGCGGTGAGCGACGCGAGGAGGGACCCCGCGGCCAGCAGCACGAGAAACTTCCGCCTGCTTACTCTCATGCCCGCTCTGCTCGCCTCAACACATCAGACACCGCGTGGTGAACCAGCTCTATATCCTCCTTAGTGATCATGTACGGCGGGAGGAGCCTGAGTGTGTTAACGCCCGCCGTGAGCGCCAGGAGCCCCCTCTCCAGGAGCGGCCTTATGAACTGCTCTGCCTTGACCCTCAGCTCCAGCCCGAGCATCAGTCCCATGCCCTTGACCCTAACCGCTAGCCTGCTGTTAACCTCGGAGAGGGCCTTCGCGAGCTCGGCCCCCGCGCGCTCCGCCCTCGCCGTGACACCCTCCTCGCGCAGGAGCCGCGAGGCCGCGGCCGCCGCTGCCATCACGACAGCATTCCCGGCAAACGTCGAGCCGTGCTCGCCAGGCTCGAAGACGTCGCCGAAGTCCTCCCGTGCCACTGCAAGCCCTATTGGCAGGCCGCCCGCCACTGCCTTGCCTGCCGTGAAGATGTCGGGCTCCACGCCGTACTTCTGAAAGGCCCACACGGCGCCTGTCCTGCCGAAGCCCGTCTGGATCTCGTCAAATATCAGCACGGCCCCCCTCCTCGCCGTCTCGTCCCTGAGCGCCTTCAGGAACTCCGTCGCCGCCGGGTTAACGCCTCCCTCTCCCTGTATTGGCTCGACGATGGCGCAGCACGTGTCCTCGTCAATCAGCTTGTCGACCTCCCACGCGGCGTTGAACGTGCCGAAGCGCACGTGGGGGTACAGCGGCTCGAAGGGCTTCCTGTATTTCTCATTCCAGGTTATCGAGAGGGAGCCCATAGTCCTGCCGTGAAAGCTGTTCGTGAAGGCCACTATCGTGCGCCTCCTCGTTAGCTTCTTGGCGATCTTAACGGCCACCTCGACGGCCTCGGTGCCGGTGCTCTGCAGGAATATAACGCCGAACTTGGCAGGGAGGAGCTCTGAGAACTCCTCGAGGAAGCGCTCCCTGGCGGGCGTCTGGAAGTTCAGCGGCACCACGAGTATCTCGTCGAGCTGTCTCTTTACCGCCTCGGCGATTTTTGGGTTTGCATGACCGAGGAACGCAGCGCCGTGATTGGTATTACAGTCGAGGTACTGCCTCCCCGCGCCGTCCCACACGTACTGCATGAAACCCCGCACAATTCTAATGCCGTACTCTCTGTAGTACCTTGCAATTCTCGCCACGGGGCGCAGAGCGGCTCGGTATATATGTGCTCCGGCCGCGCCGGCTATCGTCTCCCGCGCGCGGCAAAGCGCTCTGCAGAGAGCGGGCCCCCCGGCCTGCGTCTCCCGAGCGCCAGATCGGCGGCTAGCCTGCCGAGCGCCGGCGCGTAAGTCCAGCCGAGCCTGCAGGCGCCGGTGACGACTACCGTGCCGCCGATCACGTCCACGACGGGGAGGCCGTCGGGCGTGCACGGCCTGTACCCAACGGCCATGTCTATCACCTCGAACGTCCCTAAGAGCCTCCTGGCCAGCTTTAATACCATCTGAGACGGGCTGTGGTCCTGAGAGCCGTCGAGATCGAACCTGCCCGTCACTTTAGTCCAGCCTGACAGAGGGACTGCCGCCACGCCTCTCGACGCGTCCACCAGCATGCACTTGGCGCGGGCCGTCACTCTGAATCCGTAGCCCTTAAACGGGGCGACTGGCACTCCGAGCTCTCTCGCCCAGTACCCCGCGGCGACGACTACGGCATCCGCCTTTATGACGCGCCCTCCCTCGAGCCGGACCCCGCCGGCCGTGACGCTCTCGGCGGCACCCCTCACGAGCTCGACTCCCCTGAGCTCCCTCAGCATCCTGTCTATGAGCGCCTCCGTGGAGAGCTTAGCGGCGTCGAGGTACAGAAGTGCGTCGGCCCCGCAGCACCTCCCGGCCTCCACCCGCGGCGACAGGGGATCTCTCCTCGCCTCCTCCAGCTCCTTGCTCACGTCAACGCCAATCTCGCACAGGGGCTCCTCGGAGTACTCGAAGTCGTTCCTCTCCTCGGCGAGTGCTCTGTACTGGCGCCTGGAGAGCTCCCCGAGCTCGCGCAGCGCCTCCCACGCGCCCCCGGGAGGCTTGCTGTTCAGCGCCTTGAGGTACGCCGCCAGCCACTTGAGGTCCAGCGTCTTGACTCTCGCCTCGCCGCGCAGCATCATGCGCAGGTAGCGCAGTGCGTAGGAGCTGGTGTTTATTACATTGATCTTGTACCGCGTGAACTCAAGAATGCCGGCGGCAGCCCTGGACCACTCTCCCGCGGTGCTGCGCTCTATTATCACGACGCCGGCGCCCTCCTGCTTTAGGTGAAATGCGGTGAAGAGGCCAATGATGCCCCCGCCCACCACAACTGCGCGCACGCCGGCTAGCTCTTGCAGCGCAATTATAGCTTGCCCCGGCGCCACGTTTATAAAGAGCCGCCAGACCTCTGGCGTGCCTTCAGTTAAGCCGCCTAAGATGAGGCCTTACGGCAGGGCTGTGATGCGCTGCCTGAGGTGCGGCACCAGAGAGGCAATAATCCGGAAGTACGGTCTCTACCTCTGCAGGAGGTGCTTCCGCGAGGTGGCGCCGCAGCTGGGCTTTAAGAGGTATTACTAGCCGCCCGCAGTTGGGCGCCCAGGCCGGCGGGAGGCCGAGGGTCCTCATCACGGGAACGCCGGGCGTAGGCAAGACCACGCAGTGCAGGAAGCTCGCGCGGCGGATCTCCGCGCGCTGCCTATCGCTTGGGGAGCTCCTGGCGGGAACGCCTTATGTCAGGTACCTGCCGGAGCTTGACACTCACGAGATAGTTGACGCGAGCGGGGCAAGGCAGTTCGTGCTAAGCCGCGTGGCAGACGGCGACGTGGTAGATACGCACGTGGTGGAGCTGTCCCCCGACCCGGAGGTGGTGGTAGTGCTGCGCAAGGCGCCTGACATCCTGTACTCAGAGCTGGTGGCGCGCGGCTGGCCACTCAGAAAGGTTGTCGAGAACGTGTGGGCGGAGATCCTCGACGTGATTTACGTCGAGGCGAGGAGGCGCTGGCGCGACGGCGTGGTTCAGGTAGACGTCAGCAAGAGAGACCCAGATGAGACGCTTGAGATCATAGTGGCCTGCGTCGTGGGTGGCAGGTGCGTCAACGAGGAAGTCGACTGGCTGGGCCATGCCGAGCGGAGCGGGTTTCTGGATTTCATCTCGCGCCTGGAAAGACAGTCTGGCGCTCAGTAGCGCGCGGACTCAGAGCCGGCCCCGCTCGCGGCGCTTGCCCTCACCAGCCTCTCTATGAAGACCAGGAGCTCCCATCCCTGCTGCGCTAGCCTCTTGGCGACCTTTCTCAGAGTGCCGTGCGGCGAGATTAGGAGAGCGTAGTGCACAATACCGCCGTGTGTGTAAAGCCTGGCTATGTAGCGCCTCCTCAGGGAGTCCTCTAGGACTAAGTCCAGGGCATACATGTCTTTTAATTTTGGCATGACTCCTGCTAGCTCCTCCTGTATTGCGTTCAGCTCGCCGGCGTGCCTCGACAGTTCCGCGTCGGTCTCCCTCAGCCCCGAGATTCTCATGTCGAGTGCCGTCACGCCGTAATCGCGCCTGACCCTGAAGAGCGCAATCGATCTCACGACCACGTGAGGCGCCACGCACTTGAATATAACAGTTATTACCCGCGGCAGCCCCTCATTTAACGGCGCCGGCCGCTACCTCAATTATGAGCCGCGCCGGGTTCTCGAACTTCATGGGAGTGCTCCTGCCAGCTCTCAGCACCCCGTCCACGGCCCTCACGCAACTCTCCGCGTCCAGGCACCTGAACAGCGGGGCTCCCAACTTCTGCAGGTACGTGTCAATGTAGTAGCTGGCGGGGAAGTATGACAGAGCAGGGACTCCGAGGAGGGCTGCCTCCGTGGCCATCGTCGATCCGCCGGTCACTACGCACGCAGAGAAGTACGCGAGCTGGAGGTGGTCCACGGCCTTTGTGATGTTAATTGCGCCGTCCAAGAGCTGGTCGGGATACCTCGGCACGTTGACGACGACAAGCCCCCTCCTTTTGAACTCCTCCACGAGCCCCCTCCGCACCCTCGAGAACTCCCACTTGTAGTATGCAGCGTGCGACTCCTCCGGCCTGAAGACCACGTACTCCCCCGGCCCCAGCCCGAGCCGCTTTATGACTCCCTCGTCCGGCTTGAATCTCGACGTCCACATGTACTCAAAGACGCCCTCGAACGTCACTACGCGCCCGGGGCAGTACTGCCTCCACGCCTCCTCGGGCACCGCTGACGGCGCTATTAAGACATCGGCCAGCGGAAGCACGAGCTTGTTCACGTGAACCGCGTGCGGGGTGTCGTTAAGGACAATCACAGGCTTCCCGAGCCCGAAAATCACGCGCGCGGCGTCCGGCGACGGGAAGCTCAGCATTCCGTCGACGGACTCTGCCAGCTCGAGGAGCCTGGCCTGCCTCTCGAGCCCGTGGAGGAGCTTCTCGCGTGTGGCGATGCCGTACTTACCAATGCAGACGTGAGGGACCCCGTACATCTCGAAAATATCTGCTAGGTGCATGTACTCGCGGCAGGTAATTACCAGCGCGATCCCGCGACTCGCGGCCTCCCCGTACAGCGTTGCTGCGACTCTTGCCTGCTTCGGCGTCAGCGCATCGAAGAGGAGCCTAGTCATGACACAGCACGAACAGATCCGGCCCCCTCTTCTTTGCAAACCCGTACCTCACGAACTGCACGTAGGAGCCTGTGCTGACCGAGCGGAGCGCCGGCTCGGCAAGGCCCACCTCTTCTACCTTCCTGCCGACGGCAATGGGCTTTACAACGCAAACCTCAATAGGGCTGTGGACCCACTGTATTACCGGCGCTCTCAGCCTTCTGGCCTCCTCAAGCGACGTGCCGTGGAGGCGGCCGTGGGCCACGCCTCCCTCAACGCTGTCTATCCTGACGTTCGCAAGCTCCATCAGACGCACCACCCTGCCCGCCTCGACGTCCTGCCCCGGGACGTAGACCTCGACGCGGCCGGGGCCCAGTCTGTAGACCCTCTCGCCTCTCTCCCTGAAGCTCGGGTGCAGTGGTATCGCCGCCGTGAGCTCTCTGTCCGTCTCGAAGATTAGCTTCACCGCGTCACTCCTGCTCACATACATGTACCTATTCGCGACTGGCTCCAGGTACTTCCTATTAATCGCAAACAGGTTGGCCAGCGACACCGTCGCGTCAGACGGCTTTATGCCCGCCGAGAGTACCAGCTCCCACACTGCCTCCGGCAGCACGCCGCGGCTCCTCAGCCCGGCAAGCGTCGGGAGAGTCTCGTCGTCGTACCTGAGCCCGAGCGACTTGAGCCTGGACTTGCTCAGCGCGGCCCCCTCTATCTTCAGCCTGCCGAAGTGTACTGTCACCGGCTGCCTCCAGCCAAAGTGCCTGAATATGTAAGACTGCTTGACTGTGTTCACGCTGTGCTCCTGTGCTCTGAGGACGTGAGTGACGCCCATGAGGTGGTCGTCCACTGACACCGCGAAGTTGTACGTCGGCCACACGATGTACCTGTCGCCGACTAGCGGGTGTGGCGTCTTGGTCGTGTCGATGACTCGGAGGGCGACCCAGTCCCTGACGCTCGGGTCCTGATGCGCCATGTCGGTCTTTACTCTCACGACGGCATCCCCCTCGCCGAAGTGCCCCTCAAGCACCCTGTCCCAGAGCTCGAGGTTCTCCTCCGGGCTCTGGCCTCTGTGCGGGCACGGCCTTGCCGCATCCCTGTATTTCCTCCACTCCTCCGGCCTGCAGAGGTCCACGTACGCCGCGCCCATTTCGAGCAGCCTCTTCGCGTGCTCGTAGTACACCTCCATTCTCAGGGACTGTATGTACTCCTCGTCCCACCTCACGCCGAGCCATCTTAAGTCCTCGCGTATTGCCTCGTACGCGTTAACGTCATCCGTCACGAGCGGCCTCTTCGTCCTCGGGTCCGTGTCCTCGAAGCGCAGTATTAACCTGCCCCCGTACTTGAGCTTGTACGCGTAGTTGAGAACGGCCGGCCTGGCGCTGCCGAGGTGGAGGACAAAGTCAGGATTGGGCGCGAAGCGCAGCACGACGGCGCCCTGCCTGGCGCCGGGGAGCTCCGGCAGCCCCTCCACTCCCGCCCTTTTCTGCTCGGCCCTCCTTTCCTCCAGCATTTCAGGCCACCTCTCCCCCAGAAGCCTCGCCTGCTCCTCGGGCGCCATTGCATTAACTCTGGCAACGGTGCGCTCGACAATCTCCCTCACCTCTCTCGCCCTAGGCCTCAGCTCCGGGGCCTCCGACATCACTCTCGCCATCACTGCCTTGACGTCTGCCCTCCCGCCGTACTTGACGGCATTGGCAAGCGCGTGCTTGAGCGCGAGCTCCTCGATATTCACGCCCACGTCCGTGCTAACGGGGCGCGCCATTTTTAGTCTTATTAGGGGAGTGCATTTTCAGGGCGCCGCAGCGCGGGCCAGAGCCGGCGGGGTAGACTCGCCGGGAGCTTCGGGGAGCTCTCCTGGCCAGGTCGTCTGTCCTCCGCTTGCCGCTCAATCGGGCGGCGGCGCCTGGTAGAACACACGCCCCCTGTATGTCCTCGGCGCCATCCAGTCTACAAACTGGCGCACATTACTTGTCTTGACGGTGAATGTTATAGGGCCCAGGGGAGACTCGCCGGCCTCCGTCACGAAGCTCACAACGCCGACGTAGGCCGCCTGCTTGTTTATGGAGAACACAACAGTGTCCTCAGAGACTATGCCGCGCGATATCACGCTCCTGGCCGCGTCCTGAATTCCCTGGCGCCATATCGCGCTCCTGAGCCTCTTCAGGCAGGAGGGCCCCTCGCAGCGCGCCACTATCACGACTCCGGTCTCGCTGGGCCTCTCCTGCATCGTCATCGGCGTGAATACATTATTCAGGGCCTTGAGCACCTTGTCTCTATCCTCGGTGTGCCTCACCTCGACAACCGCCTCGACCAGCATCGTGCGCGAAGCCGGCCAGGCTATTTTTGCGCTCCCCGCGGCGTCTCAGCCGGCGCCGCGCGCAGCGCGTCGAGATGGGAGCCTTTCGGAGTGGCGCTTAGGCCGTGTCGGGACTGTCACCCGATTGGCTCCACATGTATCAGCCTTGTGTACCTCTGCAGGATGCCCAGCGCGGCCCCGAGCTTGTCTCTCGTCACTATGGCCACGATGTCCGTCCCCCTCACGCCGCCGAGGGCGCATGCGTCGACCACGTAGTGGCCGAACCAGCTGGGGCCGAGCGGCTTCAGCGGGAGCTCGACGTATTTGGGCAGCTCCACGACCCTCACGGTCCGGTTCTGCGGGTGGAGGAAGTACCTGACCGTGTTGCTCACGGCAACTCTGGGTCCCGGCGGCCCGTAGTAAGTGCCGTTGCAGAAGGGTATGGCCCACGCGCTGTATGCTAGTGGTATGTCGTAGAGATAGTCCACGAGAGCGCCGCTAAGTACGACCTTGGTATATTCGTCCACCTCGCCGCTCTGCAGCGCTTGCCACAGCACGTCCTCTACGGACTCGCCTGTAAACCTCAGCTCTCTGCCCCCGTGACGGTAAATTAGCACGTACCGCCCGCCCTCCTGGAGGAGCCTAGCACAGCCTATCTCCCTCGCTGTGCCGTTAAAGTGATACACGCGGCGCTCCCCGCACGGCAGTGAGAGCCTCCTTAGCGCGGCCAGCCTGCCGCTCTCTGCTGCGATTGACACGCGGCCCGCCCAGGAGGCCCACAGAGAGACGTCTTTTAACTCCCTTAGCGCCTCGCTGAAGTTCCCAGAGGGGCCCAGATGCGCGGAGACCAGGTGGAGCTTTGCCTGCGCCGGCCTGCCGGCCGCCATGAGCGCCAGAGAGGCTGCCGCGATGAGCGCGGCGCAGCTCAAAACAATAACCAGGACGACAGCCCTCCCCCTAGTCATAGTAAAGCGCTAGTGTGAAGCTCGTGTAGTAGGATGGCTCCACAATACAGCTATTCTCGGCGTATACGTACACTTCATCACTGTAGTACGGGTTCGGGTAAAGGCCTAGGGTCTCGCCCTGCGCGAGGCAGTCGCCTACTCGCTCCTCATAGCCGGAGCTGCTTACTCGCAGTATCTCATAGTACAGCCGGCCCCAGCCGCTGGCAAAGGCCTCCGGCGTGCAGAAAGGCTTGCCGAAAGCCTCCAGCGAATCGACATATAAGGGTAGGGCGTGCCTGCACTGACGGGGCCCCACAGAGCTGAGTACGTGACGCACCCCTCGCCCGTGTAGTAGACTCTGATTAATGCATAAGCCGCGCCAGCCGCTAGTGCGAGCAGCAGTAGCGCGCGCGTGATGCGCCTCAGCACGGACGGTCGTCATTTCTGCCTTTTAAGTTCTTGCCGGCTCGTCGAGGCGGCGCGCAAGCGCCCTTACCTCCGCCTCGAGCTCCTCTAGGCTCTTCCCCTCGTTGAGAACTACGTAGTCCGCGCGCGCGAGGAGGTCCGCGAGGCCGAATTTCAGCTCTCTCAGGTCGCGCATCAGGAACTGTGACAGGCTGGCCGGGTCGTCCCCCCTCCCCCTTCCCGCCAGCCTCTGGTATCTAGTCCTCCTGGACGCGACCACGTACACGAGAGTTACGCTGCCGAGCGCCTCCTCTAGCGCCTCCAGCTCCTCGGGGCTCCTGACGCCGTCTATCACAATTCTCTCGCTGCTGCCGACCCTCTTGAGGAGCGCGGCGGCAAGCGCTCTCCTGCCTTCCCTGAGCCTGGAGAGGACTGCCGCCTTGTCGGGCGGGACTCCGAGCTCCTGTGCCCTCTCGCGGACAATGTCGCCGAGGCAGTAGTACGCGTAGCCGTACCTCTCGAGAATCTTCGCCACGGTGGTCTTCCCCGAGCCGGGCAGCCCCGCCACGGCGATTACTCGCGGCATGCCGCTGCAGAGACGCCGGATTATAATCCGAGCCGCCGGCCGGCTACATGAACAGCGCGCGCCTGACCTCGCCGTATGAGGCCTCTGCCTTAAACCCGTCGCTGGCCGCGTGGGTCCTCACGGCGTAGATCCCCGCGCCCCTAAGCGCCGCGAGCGCCTCCTTGAGCCTCACGCTTCTGCCCTCGACCGCAAACTCTGGCACCCTGTAGTACCACGGCACGTGCGCCGAGTACTCCTCCTCCAGCAGCAGGAGGAAGTCCCTGTGGGGCCCGTGCTCGGCCATCTTGCGCACCACAGCGGGATCTCCCAGCGGCCCCACCCACAGAGGCCCCAGCGAGCGCTCGCCGGGGCGGTTGACTACCCTCCTCTCGCCCCGCCTGTACTCGATGTAGGCCACCTGCCCGAGCGCGTCGTCTGCATCCCTGGCCCCCCTCACTGCCCTCGCGCACACTCTGAAGTAGTGCCCCTCCCAGTACGCGATGAGCGGCTGGACCTGAAAGTCCTCAGACGCCGCTACCCTGGCCACGTATCCGATCAGCACCCTCAGGCCCACCTCTATGTAGAACGGAGTCCTCCTGACGGCTGAGCCATAGCGGCGCAGGCACTTCCTGGGGTGCTTGCCGGTGAGCACCGCGGTGTCCGTCGCCGTCACGCAGATGAGGCCCTCGTCCCTCAGCGCCCTGAATGCTGCGTGCATGAACGGCGCTGGCGAGCCGAAGGGATCTATGTCCACGAAGTCGCACGCGCCCGCGAGCCTGTAGAGCAGGGCATTCGCGTCCTCGTTGTACACCTCGGCATCAATGCCGCTCAGCTCTAGATTCATTTTTATCGTCTCGACGGCCTCCTTAGATATGTCGTTGAGCACAAGTCTGCCCACAACGCCGCTCTCAACGGCGTACCTCATCCCTCTGACGCCGGTCCCGCTAAGCGGCTCGCAGACTGACAGCCCGCCCCCGTAAATGCTACCGTATGCCTTAAGCAGCAGCACTGACAGCGTTCTATTCCTCTCCATGGCGGGATTGTAGAACACCGGCGCAGCGTATATGCTGCCGTACTTACTCACGTCAGGCGCGTAGAACCTCACGCTCCCCTCCTCTCTGAGCACTAAGTGAGTCACGCCCTCTCTATCTCCGCGCCGAGGGCGCTAGCCAGCTCTGCAGCCCTCTCGTACTTCTCCCGGCTTGCCGATATGAAGACTGCCTTGTTGTCATCGGTCACCCTCACGGCGTCTGGGTGGCTCTCGACGAGCCTGTACGTGCTCCCGCCCACGTGCCTGCTCAGGAGGTCCTCCGGGGTCACTCTCGGCGCCTCGTCGATTTTAACTCTGTGTATGACGTCCTCTCCGAAAAGCGCCGCGAGTCTCTTCGCGATCTTCGCGGGCACCTCTACCTCCTCGCGCTCGTAACGGTATACTGTCTCCCGAGTCACGCCGAGCTTCTCAGCCAGGTTCTTCAGGCTCAGCCCTTCCTCAATTCTCCTCTCTCTCAGCCTCTTGCCGTTCACAGCTGCCGTCACGGTCCCGCGGCTCAGCTTAAAGACAGGCTCCTTGCCGTCCAGCATGTCAATGAACGTCGAGAGAGACATGAAGAACGCGCCGCCCCGGATGTAGACAATGCCTCTCTGTAGCACCTGACCCTTAACGCGGGACACTATTAAGGCGCTCGGCGTTTTCGTGCAGCTGCCAATGAGCTTTATGTCACGCACAGCGCTGCTCGAGACTCTCTCGGCGTCTTGCGACACCTTGAGCAGGAACTTCTTGTTCCCGAACCTCGCAACCAGGGTGTACGCGTAGGACTCGGACGCGTCTAAGAATAACGACTCCCCCCGGCTCTCTACGATATTCAGCGTGGCTTTCAGCAACTTGTTCACTGTAAGAACTCAAGGCACCCGGTTATAAATAAAAGGGCGCAGGCAAAGGGGGTTAGTATAGTCACAGTGACATCTCGCAGCGAGGAGGCCTGGCGGGGCCAAGGCGCGAATCAATCATGCACCGGCGGGTGCCCGCCCTCCTGGCGCAGTGCGGCACTAGCGCCCGGCGGCTCGATAAAAACTGCGTGGGGGGCGTGCGAGATGCGGCCGGCACAACGGCCGGGACAGCCCGCCTCTCGGGGCGTGAGGGGTCGTGGCCATGCTTAATAGCCGGCCGGCAACTGGGCTGGCGGTGAGGCGGGTCAGGCTGAGCAACAAGGACGTCAAGAGGCTGCGCGAGCAGTGCACCGCCCTCGCGCCCGTGC
The DNA here is from genome assembly GCA_020833025.1 of Thermoproteaceae archaeon. GTDB lineage: Archaea > Thermoproteota > Thermoprotei > Thermoproteales > Thermoproteaceae > Pyrobaculum. The sequence continues at coordinate 13,227 of JAJHRB010000014.1, forward strand.
TGGAGGGCGCTGGCGCTGTCGACGAGATACAGCTGTCGGAGAGAGAATTCCTGTACCTGATCGACGGAGAGCCGCTGCTGCTGAGAACGTCGCGGAGAGACGCCGGCAATTACGTGCTCCCCACGCTGTATTTGGTCCACAAGTCCGAGAGAAGGAGGCTCCTGCCGCCGTACCCCATGGCGGTCGTGGATGCAGGCGCCGCCGTGCGGATAGTCAATGGCGCCGACGTCATGCGCCCCGGCATCAAGCATATTGCCGGCGAGTTCGGCAGCCGTGCCGTCGTGCTCGTGACAGACGAGAGGGCGCGCACAATTGCCGTGACCCTTTCGTTGTACTCTAGCGCAGAGATCCTGCAGATGCAGAGGGGCAAGGTGCTGCTCAACATGCACCATCTCGGCGACAGGGTCTGGAGGGCATGTCTAGAGCTGGTTAAGAAATGACAGCAATACTTTCCTGAATGCTTCGTCACACTTGCACCTCTTGTACTCCCTCAGCGCCGGCACCGGGAGCTTGAGCCCGAGCCTCGCCAGCCCGCTCGCCACCTGCGTTACATTGCTCCCGCCGCCGAGAGTTGCCGACTCGAAATCTACGATCACGGGCCTGTCCCGCTCGACTAGCACGTGCCTCTCGAGCCTGGACAGCTCGTTGTGCGATATCCCGGCCGCATCCAGCCTAAAGGCCTGGCTCAGCAGCTCCTCCACGAGCGCCCGCTTCCTCTCCGCCGCCGCGGACGCCCACCACTCGTCTATGAACGCCCCGTCGACGTACCTGCACGCCACGACGTCCCTGCCGTACGCGTAAAGCTCGGGCCCCACGCCGACCGAGTTCGCAAGCTTGAGGAGCTGCGCCTCGCGCGCGAGAGTTTGTCTGCTCGCATCCCCCCTCCTCAGCTTGCACGCTAGGACGAAGTTGCCGACGGCGGGCCTGCACTTGAACACAACGCTGTTCGTGCCCTTTCCCACTACCGGCACGCCGTTTACTATCACGCTGCCGCCAATTATCAGCTCGAGCTGGAGGTCAGAGAGCTGCCTGAAGACGCTCACGGCATGGCTCAGGCCGCCCCCGAGCGTTAGGAGGAGCGCGCGCAGAATACCGGCATTGTCCACGCCGCCGGCAGCGCACAGGCTTTAACGTCATCCGCCGCGGCTTGACGCGTGGGTTTACTCGCGCGGCTTCGCAGAGAGCGCTCTCGGCGGCTTCTCAAGACTTCTTGTGCGGGTTGCTTACACGCAGCAGGTTTCCGGCGCGACATGAGGGCGTGCAAGGCGCTGCTGCGCCACGACATAGAGAGACCGCCGCCGGAGGTCCAGCAGAGACTCTGCCGGAGCAACGGCAGGATAGAGCTGCCCGAGCAAGGCCCGCCGAGGCGCCCCGCCGAGGGGTTTGTCCGCGCCGCGGGCGTGCGGGGTGGCTGGGAGGGCAGGTGATCAGGCGCGGCGATTGCGGCTGACGTGTAGACGGAAGCTCGGTGAGGGAGCTGAAGGAGGGTGAGGGCTATCCGATGAGAGGTGGGCGCTGCCGGATTCCGGCATGCCCGAGGTGCGGCCCCGAGGCGGGCAGGGACGGCGTCCCCAATATTGTGGGCAGTGAGGCGTCTCGATGGAATTGCTGCAGACGGCCAGATCCCAACCCCTCTTTTTCCGCGCCGTGCTGGTCGCGCCGAGCGAGTTTTGAATGCTTATTAACCATAGCTGTCTAGCCCGTCACATGGGCAGACCGCTGCCCAGCTGCATTGCCGCCCACAGGCCGCCCCGGCGCCGTCGCGCCACACGCTCTGCCCCGCCGCCGAGCCTCAGGAACGCCGATAGGCCTCCCGGGGCCTCCCGCTCCCGGGGGACGGCGGGGAGATGAGGGGGGCATGGAGGGGGAGAGAGATCCGGTGAAGAAGATAGCGCAGTTGGTCAGAGCCGGAGCCGTGCTCACGGCGTACACGTGCCCGGCATGCGGCACCGTGCTAGTCAAGCTCAAGACAGGCGAGCTCTACTGCGCCAACTGCGAGAGGGCGGTGGTTGTCGTCAGGAGCGAGGAGGAGGCCCAGCAGGCGCTCGAGGTCGTGCAGCTGAGAGAGGTCAGGAGGATAATCTTTGACAAGATACTGCAGCTCGGCAGGGAGATCGAGAGACTCTCCGCGAGCGAGATGCTGGAGCACTTGAGGTCCATGAATCTGCTCCTGGAGGTATACGAGAGGCTGAGCCGCATTCACGCAGAGACGGTAAGACAGAAGGCGCCGCACTAGCCGCCTCGGCGCTGTAAACCCGCCTCACCGGTCGCCAGCGGTCGCTCTCGTCACAGACGGCAAAAGAGTCCGGCGCGCGAGCTGAAAAAAGTTTTTAGGGCGCTCGTCACTGCGCGACAGCCCGTGATGTAGTGGTTCTACGAGGATCTGGTGAGCAAGCCCCTACCCGGCTGAGGGCCTGGCCCCGCGCCTCTCGCTAGACAGGCCGCGGGCTCCCGGCCCTCCCAATTTTTATTCTCACGGTCTTGCCATCTATTTCCCACTCCCTCCCTCCCGCCGCGCTGCCAAGTCTCACCTCGACGGCCCTGGTCTCGCGCGCTATGTAATCGTGGAATGTCTCAACCGCTCTCCTCACGTCCTCCGAGCCGGCCTCCACGAACACGCTAATAGTCTCGCTCACGTCGAGGCCCATTTCCTTGCGCATTACCTGAACCCTCCTCACGATCTCGCGCGCGAGGGCCTCGTAGTAGAGCTCCGGCTCAACCCTCCCGGGGATGCAGACTTCAATGCCGCGCTCGCCCGCCTTGATGTAGTCCTCCGGGCACTGACCGGCCCTCACCTCCTTGACGTTGCCGAGGTACCTCAGCAGCTCGGCATATCTCTCAACGTGCCTCGCCCCGCTGACGTAGGCCTCGCGCAGCGGCCACCTCAGCTTGATGCCGGCCCTATTCCTGGCCTCGGCGAGTATTGAGAACACAGTGAATAGCTCGCGGAACGTCTCGAGAAGGCCCGCGTCCGCGGGCCCCGCGCCCGGGAGCTGCGCCAGATGGACGGACTCCGGCGCGTCGCGCTCGTACTTCCTCACGTATGCCTGCCATAGGTACTCTGTTATGAATGGCACAAATACCGAGCCCAGTATCAGCACGCTCTTCAGCGCGTGGTGCAGCACGGCGTATGCCGCAAACTTGTCGGGCCTCGGCTCCTCGGCCCACACGCGCCTCCTCACGAGCCTCACGTAGTGGTGGCTCAGTGTCTCAACGACGAAATCCCTCCACAGGGATGCGGCCTTGTGCAGCTCGAAGTCTTCCATGTGCCTGACAAACTTCGTTATCATCTGGCTGAGCTCTGAGAGCATCCATCTGTCCTCGTCGAGGAGGCTGCCGGCCAGCCTCTCGAGGGGGTGCCTCTCGGGGGAGAAGCCATCCAGCGTCATGTACATGTCGGCGAATCTCACTACATTCCAGAGAATGCTGAGGTCGCTGACGGCGCGCCTCACCTCGTCCGGGTCGAACGCCAGGTCCTCCCAGGGCGCCGCCTTTGTCAGTATGTAGAGCCTGACGGGGTCGGCCCCGTATTTCTCGAGCAAGTCGTCGGCCCATATCACATTGCCCTTGCTCTTTGACATCTTCTGCCCGTGCTTGTCTAGCACAAGCCCCTGGATCAGTATAGCCTTGTATGGCGCCCTGCCCGTGTAAAGCACCGATGTCACGAGCAGCGAGTAGAACCAGCCCCGGGTCTGGTCAACGCCCTCTGTGATGAAGTCGAAGGGGAACAGCCTCTCCCAGAGCTCTCTATTCCTCTCGCCGTCAACCGATGCAATCCACGCCACCCCGCTGTCAAGCCACACGTCCATCACATACGGCTCTCTCACCCACTCGTCGCAGTCCGGGGTGGAGAGCATCACGCGGTCGATCCACGGCCTGTGGACGAGCTTGAAGTCGTCAACTGGCAGGAGCTCCTTCGCGAGCCTCCTCAGCTCCTCAAGCGAGCCCACTACCATGATCCGCCCGTCTCTCTTGCACCTCCACACCGGCAGGGGAGTGCCCCACACCCTGCTTCTTGAGATGTTCCAGTCCTTGGCGCTCTCCACGAATCTGTCAAATCTATCTCTCAGCTTCTCGGGCACGACCCTCACGCCCCGGAGCTCCGAGTACGCTCTGTCGCTGATCTTGGAGATGGCAATGAACCACTGCCTGTCAGCGCGCATGATGAGCTTCGAGCCGCAGCGCCAGCAGTGCGGGTACTCGTGGCGCACTCTCTCCTCGTGCACCAGGAGGCCCTTAGCCTTCAGGTCCTGTATCACCTCACTCTCCACGTCATACACGTGCTTGCCGCTGTACTTGCCGCCCAGCTCGTTAAACACGCCGCTGGCCTCAACGCTATTGGTGATCGGCATGCCGCACTTCCTGGCAACTTCGAAATCCTCGGGACCGTGCGCTGGCGCTAAGTGCACGAGCCCAGTTCCTTGCTCCAGCGTGACGAAACTGGCCGCGACGACCGCGTGCGGTCTTGCCGCCCGCTCCGGCACTTCCTCGGCCAGCGGGTGTGCGTAATGCATGCCGACGAGCTCCCTGCCCGGCCTCCTGTCAACCACGCGCCAGCTCTTGATGTTGAACTTTGCCATCAGCTGCGGCACCAGCGCCTCGGCGAGCCACCAGCACTCGCGGCCCTCGACCTCGACCTTGGCGTACGCGAGGTCGGGATTCACGGCAACGGCCTCGTTGTCGACAATTGTCCACGGAGTAGTTGTCCATATGACGAGATACTCCCTGTCCGAGCCCTCGACCCGGAACTTTACGTAAATTGACGGGTCCTCCCTCTCCTCGTAGCCCAGGGCCACCTCGTGGTCGCTCAGCGAGGTCTCGCAGCGCGGGCAGAACCACAGCACTCTGTAGTCCTCCACCAGAAGCCCCTCCTCGTGCGCCCTCTTGACCAGGCGCCACGCATACTCTATGTACTGCGGCCGCCGGGTCTCGTACGCGCCCTCCAGGTCTAGCCAGAGCCCCAGCCTCCGGGTCCCCCACTCCCTCCAGTAGGCGAGATACTCGTCCACGAGCGCATTGCACGCCGCCGCGAAGTTCTCCAGGCCGAACTTCTCGACGTCTTTCTTGTTTCTCAGCCCGAGCCTCTTCTCGACCTCCCACTCAACAGGCATGCCCTGCATATCCCAGCCGGCTTGAGCCCACACGTCGTACCCTCTCAGCCTGTAGTACCTGAGCACGACGTCCTTGTACGTGCGGCCCCGTACGTGGCCGACGTGAGGCATTCCGTTAGTCGTCGGCGGGCCCTCTAGGAATGCAAAGACGCGCCCGCCGCGCCGCGCCCTCCACTTCTCGGGTATCCTGTTCCTCTCCCAGAACTCGAGGACCTCCCTCTCGACGGCCTGCGGATTGTAACCGGCCAGGAGCTTCAGATCCCCATGGCCCTCCCCCTCCTGCCGGGTACTAAAAGTCTTCCGGCAGCCCCGCTATGCGAGGGCCTCGTAAACGAGATTCCCCTCGTCGTCAAGCCTCCTCCTGAGACGCCTCCGCGACGTGAGAGACTCGATGGCCCTCATGAGCTCCGCAGCGGAGACCCCCCTGGCCTTGGCCCACTGCATTACGTCGTCCTTGCCGGCCCTCCCCCTGCTCTTGATATATGCATACAGCTCCTCCGCCACGTCTCTCTCTCGCGCTCCCTCGGGCTTCGCTGCCCCCTCCGCCCCGGCCTCCCCGCCGCGCCTCCCGCCCGCCATGAAGTCAAGCAGAGTGGGGCCGCGCGGCGCCTCCTTCCTCCGCACGAAGAGCGAGCGTCGCGGGGTTTTAAATACGGATCCCGCTGCCTAGGGCGCGAACGCGCCGTACACGCTCCTCACCACGCAGCTCACGTCAACTCTGTACATGTCGTGCGGCGGCTCTATCCTGCTGCACTCGCTCACCAGCACCTCGCCGACTCCCGCGTAGAACTCGCGCCCGATCTTTAGGCAGCGCCTCTCGCAGTAGTCCAGCACGGCCCTCACGACGGGGTCTCCCTGAAAGCGGATGAGAGAGCGCTGCCTTGAAATAGCGCCCGCGTCTTCTGCCAGCCTCACGAGCGCCCTGAACGCAACTCTGTTCAGCCAGGCGCTCGACGACAGCTTAGAAATTCTCTCGTTGGCCGCCGCGTAGAGATCCTCGGCGCCTACCTCCAGCCTCTCGGCCGCGACGTCCACAACAACTCTGTACTGCGGCACTCTCTGGTAGAGCAGGGCGTGGTAGGCCGGGAGGCCTAGGCTCTCCTTAAGGCTCACCAGCAATGCCCCGACGCTTGTCAGGCGGACGCACGCCCCGTCGTACTGGACGGCGCCCACTCTCTCGAGAAATCTCGTTATGTCGCCGCGCCCGCGCCCTATCTCGAGCCCCCGCTCTCTCAGCTCGGCGAGCATTGCAGCGCGCCTCGCCACGTACGTGACGTACTCGTCGATTTTCTTGAGCCCTATCGGCGGAAATGTGACCGACCGCTGGATTATCAGCGCCACGCACACACACACGGCTTCGTTTAAACAGCACGGTTGACACCGCGGTAGGATAGATGTTATATGGGCACCCACATTTATATTACCGGACGCTAAAATAGGAGTCGTGGAGGGCCAGATAGTCTGGCTTCTCAGCAACAGGGGCGAGTTGACGGCAGCCGAAATAGCCGAGGCGCTGGGCGTGCCGCGCCACAGAGTAATGAAGGCGCTGAGACTGCTGTACTTCAAGGGAGTGGTGGAGCCGGTGAAGAGGGGAAGGGGGTACTACTGGCGCCTCGCGGGCGGCCACATGGCCGTGATTCCGCTTCACCTCACGCTGAGACCAGTGCTTTATCTGGAGGGGGTCATAGAGCCAGTCTACAGGAGGTCGCGAGGTAGAGTGAATGCATTCATCTTTGTCCACGTGAGAGGCAAGACGTTCTGGCTCTGCGACTGCGACACCGGGTACTTCATCGCTACCGACGAGCCAATAGCCGGCTGCAACTGCAAGATGAAACACGCGTTCGGCAGTAAGAAGCTCGGCATGATTTACCTCCCGAGAGATCTATACTTCAGGTACTGGAGGAGCTATAAGTATGACAACGGCGACGTTGAGTTCGTGCTGCTGGTGCCCGAGAGCGGCAACTCGCCCCATCTAGTCCACAAGTACGAGAGCTACGTCAGAGGCGCGACGCAGCAGAGCTCCTGACCCTCGCGGCGATCCTGCCGAGGAGCGCGTCGAGCTCGCTGTCCGGCACTGCCCTGCACGCGACCTCCTCCACCACGTCGTCGAAGTGCCTGGCCCTCGAGAGCGCCTCCTCTATAGTGCCTCTCGCAATTATCTCGTAGACTCTTGCCCACCTCTTGCCCGGCGACGCCCTCACGACCCTCCCCACGCGCTGTACCATCTGCCTCACGGAGCCGGTGCCGCTGACTATCACAGCAACGTCGGCATCCGGCACGTCAACGCCCTCGTCAAGCACGGTCGTCGTCACGATGCATCTGACGGCGCCGGCGCTGAACCTCCTGAGCGCCACGTCTCTGTTGCCGCTCTCGGACGTCACTAGCTCGGCCGCAATGCCGGCTTCGCGCAGCCTCCTGTAAATCTCCTCCGCCTGCTCTATGAACTGCGTGAAGACGAGGACCTTGGACCCCAGCTCGACCTCTCTGGCCACTATGCGCGCGGCGACTGGCACCTTGCTGGAGCTTCTCGCCGCAGCGTTTCTAAGCGCTATTGGGTTGTCGCCAGGCAGTGACCTGTAAGCCGCCGACTCCTCTGCAGTCATTCTGACGTACACCCTGTAGTGCTCCACGGGAACCACGAGGCCTGCCTCCACCATTGACATGTACGACGCCCGGTACACCACGGGGCCCACCGCCTCGTAGACTATGTGCTCGTTTCCATCCTCTCGCTTTATGGTCGCCGAGAGGGCCAGCCTGCGGGGAGAGTCCAGCTTCAGGGCAACCTCCTTGAAGGTCTCGGCCGGGACGTGGTGCGCCTCGTCGAATATCACCAAGCCGAACCTCCCCACCAGCTCGCCCACGTGCCTGACCGCCGAGTTGTAAATGGCAACGGTCACGTCTCTCACTTCGTGCGAGCCTCCCCCGAGAAGTCCCGGCGCAATGCCGAGGTGCCTCTTTATGCGCTCTGCCCACTGGAGGGCGAGCTCCCTCGTCACTACCAGCACTAGCGCCGACGTGCCGGCCCTGTACATTGCCTCCATCCCTATGTACGTCTTGCCGCCGCCCGTCGGGATCACGACGGTGCCCCGCATCCCGCGCGCGGCCCACCTCTCCACCGCCTCTGCCTGGAACGGGTGGAGGGAGAGCGACCTCCTGTACTGCACTACCGGGTACTCGACCTGCTCCTGCCTAATCGCGTAGCCAAGCTCTCTGAGTATGCCGATCACCGCATCGCGCGCGAATACCGGGAATCTGACCACGTAGGTCCCGCCGCTTCGCTCGACGCGCGCCAGCCTTATGTCCCTCTCCTCAACGCTCCCGTCCTTCCTGACGACGTAGTACTTCATCTTGAGCCCGGCCAGGCGCCTCAGCAGCCCGGACGCCAGGAAGTTCAGCCTGGCAGTGACGGGGCCCACTGCCGCCGTCCTCCAGCTCCTCCTCCTGCTGAACAGCTCCCTCAGCCTCTCGGAGGAGAGCACGAACTCCCTGGCGCTCTCCAGCGCCGCGTCCAGGTCTCCCAGCACTTGCACGCCGCGCAGCAGCTCTCTGAGCTTGCCGATGCCGGCCTCCACGAGCCCCTCGAACGTCTCTGCCTGCGCTATGCTCCTGTCGCGCGCCACGAACTCGCGCAGGAATCTCGTCAGCGAGACGAGGTGCGTGCCCCCCTCGCTGGCGAGCACGCAGTCCCTGAGGCCCTCCGGCAGCTGGCCGATTGCGACGACAGCACCTCCCTGTGTCTCGCGCGCCAGCGTTGACAGCAGCGAGATGTACTCCTTCTCGCTGAGGTTAATCAAGTGCTTGAGCTTCACGATCACGCCGAGGTCCCGCGTCCTGCCGCGCCAGCCGGCGCCGTCCCACCGGAAGCCAAGTCTCTTCAACTCCTCCTTCACGGCCGCGATTCTCTCCCACGCCCACTCCCTGCACACCTCAACGCCATTCACGATAACGCAGAAGCGCGGCATCTCCAGCTCGTGACGGCGCGGCCCATTTAAAGTGAGACGCCGGCACTCGCGCAAAACGCCCCGCCCTACCTGGAGAGCGGCGCGGCCCTCCTCGCGAGAGCGATCGCCAGGGCGAGACTGGCGGCTATCAGCGCGTGCATTGCCGTGCAGTAGACGCACACCGCCCTGAGCACTGCAAGCTCGACGTAGACTAGGTAGGGCACGGCCGCGGCCCCCAAGAGCCCCCACAGCAGGAGGAAACGCGCGGCGTTCCTGCCCGGGCGCGCTAGCAGCGCAAGAGACGCCGCCAGGCTGGCCGCGAACCAGGCGGCGGCGAGGGCCTCTAGCGGCAGGGGGCCGGCGCGCGCGTACACGCTCGTTAAAACTCTGGCGCAGTCCAGCGGGACGCCCGGCAAGGCCCCGGCGCCCGAGGCGCAGAAGGGCGGGAGCTCTCGCAGCGCCTCGAGCTCGTAGAGCAGCAGGGCCGATATCGCAAGGCCGGCGGACGACAGCGCCGCGAGGGCCAGTGCCAGCGCCCTCACGCCGGGCCGGGCGCCGCCCTTATTAAGCCCTGCCGCCAGTGCTGCTACACGATGCCCTGCAGCTACAGGGCGTACGAGATCAGGGCCCGGCAGGCGCTGGTACCCTCGAGACTCCCGGAGTACGACTACGCGCTGAATCCCTACGCCGGCTGCTCTCACGCGTGCATTTACTGCTACGCCGCAGATCTCACTAGGGGGCCTCCGGGTTCCGCGTGGGGAGAGGTCGTGTACGTCAAGAAAAACGTGCCGGAGCTCCTCAAGAGAGAGGTGAGGCGGCTAGCGCCAGGCGTCGTGGGCCTCTCGACGGTCACCGACCCCTACCAGCCAGCGGAGCGGGAGTACATGCTCGCCAGGGCGTCTCTGGAGGTACTCGCAGGCGCCGGGTTCCGCGTGTCGATCCAGACGAAGTCCGATCTCGTGCTGCGCGACCTGGACGTGATTGTAAAATACCGCCACGCAGTTGACGTCGGCTTTACAATAACGTCGCTCGGCGAGAGAGCCAGCGCGGCGGAGCCGTGCGCGCCGAGCCCTCTGGCGCGCGCCAGAGCCGCCGAGATCCTGGTGGGGCGCGGCGTGCGGGTGTGGATATTCCTGGGCCCGATAATACCCGGCTATAACGACTCGGCGCGCGAGCTGGGCGGCGTAATTGCGCTGGCCCGCAGGATAGGCGCCGAGCTCGTCTACGACAGATACCGCGCGACTCCGCGCGCCGGCGCGCGGCTTCGCGCCGCGCTCGGCGCCGGCGAGCCGAGCCCGGAATGGTGGCGCAGAGTACGCCGGGAGGTAGAAGTGCTATGCGCGAGGGAGGGGGCCCGCTGCAGGTCGATGGAGGAGGAGTGGGGGCTGGCTAGACGTGATAGTAAAAGAGCTTCAGGAGGGCCAGCCTGAACTCCTCGCGCCCGGGATCGCAGCACGACGCGAGAGCACCCCTGAAGAGCTCGCCGAGTAGGCCGGAGAACTCCTCGGAGCCGCGCAGCAGGTGCGCCCTTGCCAGCTCCGCGCGCCCGCTCAGAAGCGCGTGAAGCGACAGGGCGAGCTGGGCGGACGAGCTGCCCGGCGCGAGCAGGTGGACCAGCTCCGCGCCCTCGGTCAGCGCGATTCTCTCCGCCACCTCGTCGCTCAGCATGCCCCAGAGGGCGTCGAGCGCCTGCTGGTCGCCCCCGAGCGCGAGAATCGCATTGACGCATAGATTGTAGCGGCTCTCGTCCGCCAGACTGCCGCAGTCAGAGAGGGCGCCGTCTCTGTCCTTGACGCCGAGCGCCGCCGCGAGCGCCGGCGCGTACCTCACGTCGACGTCCACGTCGTGCAGGAGCTCGTCCGGCCCGACCTCAACTGGCGCGCCCATTGCCCTCAGCATGAGTTTTGTGAGCGCCGGCTGGAGGAGCGCGCCCCGCAGCTTTCTCATTGCCCTCTCGAGCCTGTCGAGCGCGCCGATTGAGGCCAGGTAGACGGCATACTCGCTAGCCAGCGCCGAGAGCGCCTCCGCGTACTGAGCCGAGCGCTCCCCGGCGCTCACGGCCTCTAGCAGCAGGTCCTCGAGCCCGCCGGCCGCGTCGGCGTAATCCGCCATGTCCTCTGCCGCCATGACTCTCGCGCGAATGGACATGCTCCGGCTGATGAGGTAGCCGGCCCGGTCGCCTAGCTCACGGTATGCGAGAGCCGCCTTGTTGAAGGCCTCGGACGCCTCCAAGGGCCGCGCCAGCTCCAGCAGGCGGATTGCAAGCGCGTGCGCGGCCCGCGCCATGGCGTCCACGACGACCTCCCTTGCGCTCCTAGACGCGAGCCCTGCGAGCTCGGCCGCGGCGCCGACGGACGCGCCGTCCCACGCTGCTCCCTCCAGGGTGCGTATCGCGCCGGCAATCTCCTGCACGACGTCAATGCCGCACTTAAGCTCGACGAGCGCAGAGGCGTAGGGACTGCGGAGGAGCGGCGCGAGCACGAGGGCGCGGCCGAGCGCGGAGAGCTCGTCTCCCGCGGCGCGCAGCCTCTCAAGAATGGCGCATATCTGCAGCACGGCCCCCTCGCGCTCCTCCGCGCTCAAGAGCGCGGCGTAGGCGCCCAGAAGTCTCGCGTACGTCTCAGCCGCCAGCAGGAGGGGCCACTCCAGTCTCGCCAGCTCCTCCTCGTGCGAGCCGTACACGTAACCCGTCAGCGCGTAGACGAGCTTTGCCGCCAGCCTGTCAAGCGCGAGCGCCGAGGTCGCGTGCAGCAGCGCCAGGTAGTACTGCGGGGCGATGTCGGCGAGAGGCTCTAGCGCGGACAGGACGAGCCAGGCGCGGCGCGGCTTCACGACGCCGCTGTCCACCGCGCGCACGGCCAGCCTCAAGAGCAGGCCGGCGTCCTCAGCGCCGACACGCACCTTGGCCCCCGCAGCGCCGGCGGCAATTGCCGCGAGCCCCACAAGCGCGCCCTCCCGGCGCTGCGGGGGCCCGGGCGCCAGCTCTCTCGCCGCCCGGAGCGCCTCGCCGTGATGCTCAGCGAGGGACTGCACAAGCGGGCTGGCGCGTCCCGCCCCGCGCGCTGCCAGCGCGGCGGTGAGCGGCGGCACCGCGCCGCCCGCCTTGATGTACCTCAGAGCCTCGCAGCGCGCCCCTCCCCCGTCCTGCGGCTCCTCGCACCCGGCAATGGCGCATCCAAGCGCCGAGGCCACGTCCTCAAGACAGGCCGCGGCGAGCTCTCGCAGCCGCCCCGAGAGCGCCCCGCCGAACTCCCTCACGAACATGTCCACGGCCTCTTGCTCGCTCTCAGGCACTGGCTGCGCCCCGCACTCGGCGAGCGACGCCTCCAGGGCCTCCTCGATTATGTCGTGCTGTCTATACGCCAGCAGTGCGGGCGCGCCGCCGAGTAGCTCCAGCACTCCCGGCGGCACTATCGGCCTGCCGGCAGGCGTCCAGCGGGCGAACGGCCTCCTCAGCGCGGCCGCCTTGCACAGAGGCCCGGACGGCGCCACGATATTCAAGGCGCGCGCGGCAAGCTTGACGGCATCATAACCAGAGACTCTGAGCAGCTCAAGGGCGGCGCCCGCATCGCAACCAGCAGCGCTCAGCACGCTGCCGAGCAGCGCCGCGGTGACGGCGTGGCCTTCGTTGAGTCTCATCAGTTCGCGCGCTATTGCATCGAGCCCCTCCCTACCGACCCTGTCGGCACAGCCGTCTGCGTGCACCGATATCAGCTCTCTCAGGAGCTCTGCGTCGTAATACGCGGTGATTTCGCGCGCTCCTGGCAGCTCTTTAATGCTCTCGCCCGCCGCGCTGTAAGCCCTGTCAGAAAGAAGCAGCAAAACCGGCGGCCCGCCGCCGTCGCGCCCCCGCGCGATGTCCATCACGACCTCTCTAGCTCTGAGCGCGGGGAGCTCGCGTGGTCTCATGTCGCAAATCATAAGCACGCCTCCGATAATGTCGGCGAATTCTCCATAGCGCCTTAGAAATGCCGCAACGGCGCTGTTGCTGGACGCTAGCGCGACCGTCTTGACCGCGCCTCCCGCGAGCAGCTCCCATGCAATGGCAGCGGCGAGCGTCGACCTCCCGGTGCCCCGAGGCCCCGCCACTATCACTATGCCCCCACCTTTCAACGCCTCGACAGCGGTCTCGAGAGCGCGCGCGAAGGCCCCTGCCCTCACGACGTGTACGAGCCTGTCGAGAGAGTTGACGCGGAGTCTCCCGCCGCTGGCTCTCACGTGCGGGAAGAGACCGCCCTCGCCGAGCTCGCTAGCATCCATGAGGGACACGCGCGTGATGAGACTCCACTCTGAGAGCGAGCGCTCTTTGGCCAGCCTAACCGCCTCGTCGGCACTCGCGCCTGATTTCACTGAGCAGTCAGGTCATTCAAAATTTTAGCCTGAGGCGCGGCGCCCTGCACCGCGGCAGCGCGTCGCAGGCCGAGCCTGTAGGGAGCCTCGCTGGGCTTTATGATGCCTGTCGGCCGAGCGCAGGGAGGGCGCTCGCGCTGCCGGCGTCGCGCTTGCAGCCGCCGCAGTCGCACCAGCACGGTACATAGGCGTGGAGGGCGTCAGGACGCTGACTGAGGGCTCTCGCCGCCCGTAAGGGAGCTCTACGCTTACATTACGAGGCACGGCTGCCAGGGCTGAAGGCCGCGCGAAATCAGCCCCTCTCGGGAGGGAGGGGGGAGCTACACACCCTCACGGTCCCACTCCCTCGGCCACCTGCCCTGGCCGCGCAGCACGCCCTTCAGCACGGCGATGAGCATCCTAAGCCTGTAGTAGTAAGCCACGAGGTCCTCGCGCCCGCCCTCCTCTGCCTCCCTCTCGATGAGTTTTGCTATGCGCTGGAGCTCCCTCACGTCGCCGGGCGTGAAACTGCCCTCCTCGACAGCCTTTAGAATTTCAGCAAGCCTTCTCCGCACCTCCTCGGTGTAGTACCTCGACGTGACGTGAGGAATCGCTTTCAAATACCCCGCTAGCGCTCTCGCCTCGGAGACAGACAAGACGCCCTTGGCGGAGAGAGTCTCGAGCAACGCCTCGCTGAAAGCGCAAAACGCCCAGCCAAGCCTGTCGACCCGCTCCTCGAGGCGGCCCAGCCGCACCTCGATCCGCCTCTCCATTCTATCGATCCTTCTGCTCAACACCACGTAAAGTGCCGCCACTGCTGCCGCCACCAGCGGCGCCTGTCCGAGCATCGCCTCCAGGATGCCCCAGGCGTCCACGCCGCAAATGCCGCAATATTATTTAAAATAGGCTCTTGCGCCGTCCCGGCTGCGAGAGCCCGCCGGGCAGCGGATCCCTGAGCGCGCCGAGACGCCGGGCCTCACGGCGCCACTCTCGCGGCGCGCCGAAGAACGGCGTCACGGCGCGACCCAGCGCCGCGATCGATGAATGTAAAGCGCGCCCCGAAAGCGGGCGCCGAGAGAGCACGCGAGAAGCGAAAAGCTTAAAAAGTGCCGGAAGGCGCCCAGCGTGAGCGGTCGAATCTCAAGAAGGGTTGAAACGTGATGAGCAGGCTCAGCCTGCGCGGCCTCGTCTACTGCCCGCTGCCAGTGCGCCGCATCGCGCTGCCGTCAAGGACGCGCGTCCGCGATCAGCTCTACGGCTCGAGCCCGCCGTCGGTCTTCGTCGGGAGGGTCGGCTACCCCGACGTCATGCTGTACCCCGCCGCGCCGCCCGAGACGGGAGACACGTCAGTTTACGAGAG
>JAJHRB010000066.1 GCA_020833025.1 Thermoproteaceae archaeon
ATGGCGCAGCTCGCCGGCCCTCTCGCGCCCGAACTCTCATTAACCTCAGCTTCAGCCGTGGCGTGAGGGGCGCGGCGATCATCAACGTGGGGAGCGAGCTGCTGATGGGCAAGACCGTGAACACGAACGCCGCGTGGCTGGCCGCGAGGCTGACCCTCGTGGGCTATGCCGTCAGGCGGATTCTCGTCGTGCCTGACGAGGAGGGCGAGATAGCAGAGGCCTTCAGGGAGGCCATGAGGCGCGCCGAAGTTGTCATCTCGACGGGAGGCCTCGGCCCGACTCCCGACGACGTGACGAACCTGGCCCTGTGCAGGGCCCTCGGGGCGGAGCCCACGGTGAACGAGGAGGCGCTCAGGATGGTGAGGGAGAAGTACGAGGCGGCCGGCTACGCGCTGACCCCCGAGAGGGTCAAGATGGCAATGATGCCGCCGGGCGCCAGGCCGCTGCCCAACCCCGTCGGGACCGCGCCGGGAGTGCTCTACGAGAGCGGGGGGAGGCTCGTGATCCTCCTGCCCGGCGTCCCGCGCGAGATGGAGGCGATATTTGAGAGCCACGTCGAGCCGCTGCTGAGGGCGAGGGGCCCGCCGGTCTACATCGCCGAGCGCGTGATAGTGGTCGAGGGCGTTCCCGAGGCGGACGTCGCGCCGGTGATACGCGCGGTGATGAGGGCGCACGGGAGGGTCTACGTGAAGTCGCACCCGAGGGGGTCCGAAATTGCGGCGCCGCTGCTCCACATTCACATCCACGCCAGCGCGGGGGACAGGCAGGAGGCGGAGTCTCTCGCTGGAGCGGCCGCGCAGGCGCTCGCGCGCCTCCTGAGAGAGAAGTTCGGCGAGAGGGCGCGCATTCACGAGCCCGGGAGCGCTGGGGCCGGGGCGCCGGCAGGCGCTAGTCGATGAACTTCCCCCTCCGTATCTTGTCCCTTATGTAGTCGTGGAGGAACTTGAGCCCGTGCGTCGACAGCGCCTCGATCTCCACCTTTTTTCGCCTCTTGAGGAACAGGTTTATCTCGCGGGCCCACTCGGGCCTCTGGAACCACGGGTACCTCAGCAGCTCCCGCGCCCTCTTTACGTCTCTCTCCGTGGCCGCGATGACGTAGTTGTCCGATATTTTGTACTCGTCAATGTCGCTTGCCGTCAGCCCGATGAATTTCGCGCCCGGCGTCGCGAGCCGCTCGCTCTCGTAGCTCAGCTTTATCGACCCGCTCTTGTAAACGGAGTATATGTACCAGCCGTAGGGATCGCCGTCTGTGAGGACGTAGACCGGAAGCTTGAACTCCTCGCTCAGCCTTCTCACGAACCGCCGCGTTGCCCTGTCTGGCATTCCCTTTGCCGTTATGATCACTGCGCCCTCCTGGCTCCAGAACCTCTCCCTGACGAGGCGCTGGAATATCGCGTCCTTCTCGACGACAAGGACGTAAGACGCTTCAACCTTGACGATCTCCAGCGCGTCGACGTTCACGGGCAGGCTCAGGGCAGTCTCGCCGAACTTGCTCGCGTCGAGCTCGTAGCCCTGAGACCTTATGACGACGGGCCCGACCACCTTTCCCTTCACGTCAGCCGACACTCCCATCTCCTCTCTCAGCGCATTGACCGCGACCTCGATGTCCTCTATCACGGCATTTGACTCGTCCTGCTCTTCCCAGGTGTTCTCGCTGTGCGTCCTGCCCCACGGGTCTCTATAAATTATGGTGTGCTTGCCGTTGTAGTACAGGTCGCGTATTGTCGGGTAGACCCCCTCCCGTATTGCCTCAGCAATGAGGCGGAGCATCAGCACGGTCTGCATGAACTTCCGCGCCTCCTTGACGTCGAGGAAGCGCCTCCTGATCCTCTCGGGGCCCAGCCTCAGCATTCTTGCCCTCTCGTCCCACACGGTATTGCTGAGGGTTCTCGCGGGGATCTCCATCGCGGGCTCCTCAAGCTCTAGTATTGACTTGGCGAGCCGGGCGCCCCACTCCTCGAGCCGCCTCAAGACCTCCGCCCTGTCCACGGGGAGCCCGGAGGGGCAAAATAAGTGCGAGTCCCGGCCCAGCGCTACGCGCGCCTCAGCAGCTCCTCGGCCGTCATGCCTATCTTTCTCTCGATCAGCCTGTGCAGGCTCTCTGCCAGCCTGGCCCTGCTGGCTCCCGTCACCACTGCCAGGCTGTGCGCTATCTCGTCGACGTACTTCGCGAGCGACACGTACTTTTCGACGAGCTCGGCCTCCCTCTCCCTCCTCGCTAGGTAGGCCCTGAGCTTCTTCGCGGCGTCCCTCAGCGCCAGCCTTATCTCCCTCTCTATCTCCGGGATGTCTGCGATTGCCTCCTTGCCTGCCGAGACGTACGGTATTTTCGTCGAGCAGACGTGAACTATCACGGCGAGAGGCGCGGGAAACCTCACCCTGTAATTCTGCCAGCTAAACTCGTCGGCGACCTTTCTCGCCACGTCGACGCCCTCGTCGTAGAGCAGCGGTATCTTGTTTGCGTACCTGAGCAGCAGCGGCCTCTCGGCAGGAGGTATCTGCCCTCCCCACGCCACCGCGGCCTCGACAATGAAGGGATGCCCGCCGTAGGACTCCGGCTTGCGCGTCACCGCGAAGACGGCCTCGGCGCCTAGAATGGCCCTGGCGCCGAGCTCCAGCAGCTCGGCGCCCGCGGGCGACAGAGAAACGGCGCGCGGCCTCCTCCAGCCCTCGTACTGTCTCATCCTCTCGGCGAGGCGCACGAGGTCGTCCTGTGACAGCTCGGAGACTCTGGCATCCGGCGCGAGCCCCGCCCACGCGGCAAACGCCCTCGCGGTCTCCCTCCCCACCCCGTCGAAATTGCCCGCCAGGAGCTCCAGCAGCGTCGCGCTGCCGTTCTCGCGGACCATCTGCTTCAGCATGTCCGCGTCGACAGTCTTCGGGTGGGGCAGGCCCTCTTCTGGCGGCGGGGGCATCTTCGTGGTCCTGCGCCCGAGCCGCAGCGAGACGTCGGGGCCCCTGAATATTATCTCGGCGTAGGGCGCCACTATTGCAGTCCTCCTCAGGTATTCCTCAATCCTCCTCTTGGCCGCGTGCCAGTTTCCCTCTATGCAGACTTTAATCGCCGTGCCGTGCCACTTGTACTTGTTGGGGTACTCCTGCCTGTGCAGGACAGCAGGGCTGTTGCTGTTTGTGTCTATCATTATCGCGTACTCGTATATCTTGTCCGACTTCAGCGTCGCGGACCTGACGTAAACCGGCCTGTTTGTCGTGCTCTGCGCGTACAGCACTATCATCTTGAGGCCGAGCCCGAAGATTCCCCTGTGCTGCCTGACCCTGTACTTGCTGCTGTAGAACACGCGCCCCAGGACGTTCGGTATCTCGCCGCCGGGAATGCCTATGCCGTTATCCTCGGCGTAGACAGAGACCCACCCCCTCTGCTCGTCGACCACGCCGATCCTGACGTACACTGTGGGGAGTATTCCGTAGGTCTCCGTGGCGTCCAGGGCGTTCTCGACGAGCTCCCTGACGGTCTGGTAGAGCGCCCTGGCCGGGTTGTGGAACCCGGCGAGCTCCCTGTTCCTCCTGAACCACTCGGCGGCCGGCAGCGCCTCGTAGTGATACATCCAGAACTCTGTCGGGCGAGGCGCTTTAACGTTTGAGGCCGCCGCAGGCTAATACCGGGCCGGCTCAGGGGGCGGCGGCACTGATGAGTTAAAAAGCCAGCCTGGAGGTATAGCGCAATGCTCCCGCCGGTAGTGGCCGGGTACGACAGGGCAATAACAATATTCTCGCCGGAGGGGAAGATCTACCAGGTTGAGTACGCCGGCGAGGCCGTCAAGAGGGGGTGGCCGACCGTCGGCGTCAAGTGCAAGGACGGCGCGGTCCTCGCGGCTGAGAAGAGAAAGATATCAGCGCTGTTCGATCCCTTGTCGCTGGAGAAAATATACATTATAGACGAGCACATTGCGGCGTCTCCCTCGGGCCTTCTCGCCGACGCGAGAATTCTGATAGACTACGCCCGTGACGTCGCGCTGACCCACAGGTTCCTGTACGACGAGCCCATTGACGTCGAGTTCTTGACTAAGATATTATGCAACCTAAAGCAGCAGTACACGCAGTATGGCGGCGCCAGGCCGTTCGGCGTCGCGCTGCTCGTGATGGGCGTTGACAAGCACGGCGTGAGGCTCTTCCAGACCGACCCGTCTGGCGTTTACATCGGCTACTACGCCACGGCCGTGGGCGCGGAGTCCGGCACTATCATGGAGTACCTAGAGAAGCACTACAAGCACGACCTCGACATGGGCGGGTGCGTGGAGCTCGCGGTGAGGGCGCTTGCGTCAGCCGCGCAGATCTCCGACGGCTCCAGCCTCGAGGTCGCCTACGTCACGCTCTCAGAGAGGCGAGTCAGGAAGATGGCGCAGGACGAAATAGCGGCCATGCTCGCGAAGCTCGGCCTGCCGAAGAGGGGCTAGCAGACGCGCGGGCTGGAGGTACTTGTCACAGTGCCCGCGCGCTGGCGTGAGCAGGCCGTGCCCGGTGTCCTTGCTCCACGCCAGGGCCTACGCGCACGCGACCGAGGATCCAGAGAGGGTCTTGCGCGCGCTCGAGAACGTCGTCAGGGGGCACTACACCGTGAGGGACGTGAGGGGGCATTACGGCAATGTAATACGCATCATTGAGGTGAGAGCTGCAGATTGCGAGGCGCTGGAGGCGCTGAAGAGCATAGTCTCCAGGCTCGACGACCTGGAGTTCCAGCTGCTGCTGCTCGGCGCCGAGGGGAGTAGGCTCTACGTCAGGTTCGACAAGCAGCACGCCTACAGGGGCGCCTTGAGGGTGTCCGGCGGCGATGACGTTATTCACGTCGAGGTGCACTGCAGGTCCACCGCCGGCGGCGCCAGGAGCTTCCTGGCGAGGCTGAGGGAGGAGTTAAAAGGGGCCGGGGGGCAGTGACGGCATGGAGCAGGCAGCCGAGAGCCCGCTGCAGCGCCTCAGGGAGCTGCGCCAGAGGCTGGAGGGAGCCGGCGCCAGGTCCATTCTGAACTACGTGCTCTACGAGTTCGAGGTAGGAGGCCCCTCGATCGAAATCCTGGAGGAGGCGGAGCGCATGGCGAGGCAGGAAATGGAGGAGCTGAGGGAGGTCTTGAGGGCGCTGGAAGAGCTGAGGGGGCTGATTGCGTGAGGGGCCCTACAGCCTGACCTCCACCACGGACTTGTTCTGCACGTCGAGCCACTCGGCGACCTCCTCGCTGTGAATCTCAACGACCAGCTTTGTCGTGGGTCTCTGCCTCAGCAGCTCGGACAGCACGCCGGCAGTCCCCCGCGTCATGCAGTAGTCGAAGTTGTCGACTATCAGAAGGTCCGGCTTGAGCTGCAGAGCCGCGGCAATTGCGAGCAGGCTCTTCGCCGAGCACGGGGCCTTGGACAGCGGTATTTTAGCGCCGCGTATGTACAGCGCGGCGCCGACGCTGCCGAACCTCGTGAGCCCGACCGACAGCACGATGCCGAGCTTTCTCAGGCGCGCTCTTATCTCGTCGTACGCCGGGGGTCTGTTGAGCGACAGGTAGGCGAGGACTGCAGGCAGATTGCGCGCGTGTCTGTCCAGCCTGTCGGCGGGCTTGCCCGCCTCCGCCAGGGATCTCGGCGCCACGTACGGGCCCAGCATCAGCGTCTTGACGCCAAGCTTCCTCCTGGCCAGCGCCAGCATGCTGTTGAGCCTCTCTATGTCCTCCTCGGCAATTGCCGCCACGTGCTCTTTTGTCCTGACCTCCGGTATTACCACGTCGGCTGCGTCTATTGCCATCTCGATCGGCTTGACGAGCCGGTGCGCCGGCCTGGGCGGCAGGTACTCGAACACCACCTCGTCGCTCCCGACTCTCACGACCTGGCGGACGCGGCTCCTGACAGCGGACACCGAGTAGCTCACGTCGTCGGCCTGCACGCGGAATCCCCACCTACCGCGCAATCTCGGGAGCCTCCTCCCGACGCTGGAGA
Organism: Thermoproteaceae archaeon; assembly: GCA_020833025.1. Lineage (GTDB taxonomy): Archaea > Thermoproteota > Thermoprotei > Thermoproteales > Thermoproteaceae > Pyrobaculum. Next base: position 5,935 of record JAJHRB010000066.1, read on the forward strand.
GCACCGCGTACAGCACCTCTAGGAATGCCGACTTGCCGGTGCCGACTACGAACGTCACGTCGGCGAGGCGCGCCGACGCCTTGCTGCCCCCTAGCTCCACCTCGACGTAGTCTATCATCGGCAGAGGCCGGCTGGCAGTTTTATTAGTCTCCCGGCC
>JAJHRB010000125.1 GCA_020833025.1 Thermoproteaceae archaeon
GCGGGGGGCGCCGTGAGGCTCACGTACTTCGCCAGGCCGAGGTACCGCGTCCTGGTCATCTCGAGTACGAGACGTATCGTGATTAAGTGCGCCGGGCACGCCGTGATGGAGCTGGAGGGGGAGGAGGTGGACTACGCCGCCGCCCTCGTGATGGCGGGGGAGCTGAAAAAGGGGGGAGGGCTTAGGCCTGCCTGAGCGAGAGCAGCACGAGCAGCGGGGCGGCGAGGGGCAGCGCGAAGATCAGAGCGATGGCGGCGGCGATCAGCGTGATGGCGAGCGCAAGCCTGCGCCCGATCCTCGCGGCGGCCCACCTCATGACGAAATACACTGCTACGAGCGCTATGACAGCAGCAAGCGCCCTGACCCAGACGCCGGGCGCGAGCGCGAGCGTCAGCACGAGGTACGCCGCGCAGAGGAGCGCGAGGGCCGTCTCGCAATAGCGCGGACGCAGCCAGAGAAGCACCGCGGCGGCGAGCGCGAACGGCAGCGCCCACCAGAGGAATACCGCGGCAAGCGCCCAGAGCGCGGCGCCTGCCCACGCGAGCCTGCTCTCCATGCCCCGGCGGCGGGCCGGCGGGATATGGGAACCGGGAGCGCGCCCGCGGGAGCTCCCGCCTCAGACCCCTGCCGGCAGAGGCCTGGTGCAGAGGCTTTCGTCGCAGAGGTCACCACCCCTGGGGCGAAATCCCCTGCTGCAGACCTCTGCCTTCAGACCTCTGGGGCAGGGGAATTCAGCGCAGGGGCAGTTACCTCTGCGATGACAGCCCCTACTCCAGGCCCCTACTGGCAGGGGTCTGAGGCAGGGGTCTTCAGCGCAGGGGTTGTATCCCCTGGGATGAGGGCCCCTGACCCAGACCCCTGAAGCAGGGCCCTGAAAGGGCACCCGCGGTGCGGCGGGAGTACCGCGGCCCGCAGGCTCGCCGTCGAGCTGGGCGAGGCCTACGGGCTCTGAAGGCCCCCTCCCCTTTTCCTCAGCAGCGCGACCCAGACGTTGCCCCTCAGCGCCGGCGGCGCCTCCGGCGGTAGCGCGGGGGCCTCCGGCGCCGCGGGGGGCTGGGGGGCGGCGCGCCCCTGCTCGCGGGAGGGCTGCCGGCCGCAGAGCGCCTCCAGCCTCTCCAGCCTGGCCAGCACGGCGGCGAGGAGCGGGAGCTCGCCCAGCAGGTGCCTGAGCGCGAGCTCGACGAGCTGCGAGAGCGACATGCCGAGCATGCCCGCGAGCGCCCTCGCGCGCTCCCAGAGCCCCGCGTCTATCGTGATGGACGTCGTCCTCCTCACGGCGCATTAAATCTCGCCGGCCGTTTAACAACCGCCGGGAATTTATTGCGCGCCGCATCTTTAACACGCGCCGGCAATTTACTGCACGGCGGGAATTTAACAGCCGGCGGGAGTTTATTGCGCCGGGAGCCCGGATCGCCGGGCTGAGGCCGCCCGGCGGGGCGCGTGGACTGCCGCCGTGAGCTCGCCCGCGCCTACGGCCTGCTCGACCTCAGGCTCCGCGCGCTCGTCCACCACAGCGTCGCGGCGGCTTTCGGCAGGCCCTTCGACTACTTCCCCGTCGAGGGGCCGCGGCGCGCGAGGGAGGTCCTGGAGGGGGCGCTCGGCAGGCGGCTGGCGGCGCTGGTCATGAGGGAGCTGGAGGCCCTGGGCGCGCGCGGGTGCCTGCCGGTTTAAGAGGGGGCCCGCCCGGCGCCGGGGCGTGCTGGCAAGGGAGCGCCTCGCCCTCTTCGACGCCGTGATAGTCCAGGTCATGCGCGACCCGAGGGGCGCCGGGCTGAGGGCGCCCTTCTTCGAGGCGTTCTACGAGTGGGCGAGGAGGGAGCTGGAGCGCGGGGAGCTGCCCGAGGCCCTCGCCGTTAGGCTGAGGGACGCGATGCTGGTCGCCAAGTACTGCAGGCCGGGCGGCGCGCTCGCGGCCGCGGCCGAGGCGCTTGAGGGCGCCCCGCTCCCGCCGGAGGACCCCTGCCTCCACGCGATTAAGCGGTACTTCGGCGCGTACCTCTCGCCGAGGCCGGTTAGACAGGCTGGCGCGGCGCGGCGTACACGTGAGGCGCCGTTTGGCGCCGCTGCTGGAGGAGCTGAAGAGGCCGGTCCCGCCGGACAGGGAGGCAGAGGTAAAGCGGGAGGTAGCGAGGCTCCTGGGAGAGCAGGTACTCTTCGCTGACCCCGCGAGGTTCGAGCCCGCCGAGGACCGCTGGGAGCGCGTTGACGAGGACGCGGAGGTCGTGGAGGACCGCTACGAGCCGGTCGACGCGCTTGAGGAGCCCGTCCCGGACGACGAGTACGTCGGCCAGCGCCGCGTCAGGCGGCTTTTCTTTCAATCCTCCTCTTGAGATTCCGGGCCCTCTGGGCGCGTCTCCCTGCCGCCTTTTAAGCATTTCCGCCGAGGTTGAGAGCTTTGTCGCGGCGTGCCCTCGACAATTGTGCGGGCGCGCCACGGCAAATTCACGCTGGCGCCGCGCTGCCTTTGCCCGCGGCTGAGGCCGTTCCGCATCCCGCCGGGCGCCCCGGCGCCTCCCATGAAGAGGGTTAGGCTGAGGGAGCTGCTGAGAATCGAGCCGGCCGGCGAGGCGCAGCAGCGCTTCGG
>JAJHRB010000108.1 GCA_020833025.1 Thermoproteaceae archaeon
TGCAGGGGCCCTGAAAGGGCGCCCGGGCGCGCGCCCGGTTCCGCGCCGTATCTTCCGCGCGGCCGGGCGTGATCGGCAAGGAGCTGGTACTGCTCGTCGCGGCCGTTGCGGTGGCCGCGCTGCTGCTCGCCGCCGGGCAGCAGCTGCTCCCGCAGCCGGAGAGGCTGGCGTACGGCGAGCCGCTGCCCTACCTCAAGGTGCAGAGGGACGGGAATTTCGTCAAGGTGAGCGCGGCAGACGCCGCCGGCGTGCCCTTCAGCAGGGCGTACCTCTACGTCAACGGGAGGCTCGCCGGCATCAACAGCACGCTGGCGCGCTGCGGTGACCGCGTCGAGGCGGCGCTCGTGTACGCCTCCGGCGTGAGGAGGGCCGCGGGAGAGGTCGTCTGCACGCGGCCGGTCGAGGCGCCGCCCGAGGAGAGGTTCAGGTTCGCCGGGACTCACGGGGCAATACAGGAGATAGTCGACACGTACAGGGTCGAGTCGCCGGTCGCGGGGGTCCCGCTGGGCGTGAGCGGGCAGTGCAGGTGGGTGCAGCCAGACCTCAGCGGCGCCCTCCCCTGGTGGGAGGTAGAGCGCAGAATTCGCGAGTCGTGGGAGGAGCGCGTCTACGTCTACGTGACGAGGCCGGACGTCTCCATGGTCCCCGACCAGCCCGTGGCGCTGAGGACCGGGGGGCTGAGCCTGGGGCCGGTGCCGGGCGCGGACTACCGCATGATAGAGCTGCCCTACTGCAGGCCGCGCACGCACCCCGCCGAGGTCCCGGACTGTCGCGACGAGGTGAGCTTCAAGCTGGCGAAGGCGCCCACGGCGCCCGACTCCTCCTTCATCGCGATAGGGAACAGGACGTACACCGCCAGGAAGTGGAGCAAGACGGAGCACGTCCGCTATGACTATGGAGACAGAGACCCCGACATCGCGTGGATAGACGTGTGGTACCACTACGTCTACGCCGAGGTGAGGGACGACAGGGGCAGGGCTGTCGTGCCCAGGACTCCGGTCGCCTTCTGTTACCACATACGTGTGGAGGAGAAGCCCAAGGAGCAGATCGAGAGGAAGGAAGTGGACAAGAAGCCGAGACTGGCGGGCATTGCGAAGTTCTTGGCTAAGGGGCCGGACGGCAAGATGCACACTTACACGATGTCTGTCGAGGTCTGGCTCGATGACAGGGGAAACGTCGCGGCCTGGAGGACCACGGCGATCGAGTACCCCGGCGTGGAGCCCAACCTCAACCCGGACCTCCTGGTGGAGCTCCAGCCGTACGGCGAGATCGTGATCAGCGACCCCAGCGGCGGGTACAGCATAAGGCTCACCCACCTCGCCTACACGCCGGGGGTCGAGTCCACGCTGCTCCAGCTGTCCGAGAGGGCCCTGGGGGGCGCGCTGACGTCGGCCATGCAGAACGTCCGCAACCAGCTCGGCGAGCAGCTCTACCAGGAGTGGTACAAGACGTACGTCCTCGCGGCGCCGGCGCTCCTCTCGCCGGGCGCGTACACTGAAGCGCCGTGGCGCCAGCTGTGGGGCAGCATACCCAAGGGGTTCGTCACGGTGGTTTACGGCGCGGCGGGCGGCTACAGCGCGAGCGGCGGCCTGCTGCCGGCGTACCCGGGCGCGAGCGGCTACGCCGTGGTGCCCGACCCGACGGCAATCGGCGTGGTCGTGGCGGCGACGTACGGCTACCTGCCCGTCAGCATACCGCCCGTTAGGCTGCCGCCCGGCTGGCCCATGGCGGGCGCGGCGGCGGCGACTCTGGCCGACGGCCAGGGCGCGGCCAGGGCCGCGGACAGCAAGGTGGTGGTCACCGCCGGCGAGGCGCTGTACACGCTCGAGTGGGTCTCGCCGAGAGTTAGGTAGCGCGGCGCGGTTCAACGCCGTTCTTTTTTCCCCTCCTCCCTCGTGTCAACCCAGGCGCTGCTGCTCGCGGCGTGCGTCGCGATAGCGGCCGCCATACTCGGCGCCGGAGCGGCGCTGCTCGGCTGGTGGGACTGGCAGAGGTCGGCGGACTACGGCATGGCGCTCGCATGGCCCCTCGTCGAGCCCGCCAACGCCACTCACGTCAGGCTCGGCCTGGAGCCCGTGGGCGACTACGTCGTCGTCGAGAGGCTGGCGTACCAGCTCGGCGGCGCGTGGCGCGAGCTCCCCGCCGGCGCGCTCGTGCGCGGGAGGGCGTGGCTGAACGCCACCGTGCCCTGCGGCGCGAACGTGACGATGGTGCTCCGCCACGGCTCGGCCGCGAGGGCGGAGTCCTTCGCGGTGGCCTGCCTGCACAGGAGGGCGGTCGAGAGACTCCAGGTCGACCTGACGGGCCTGAGGGCCGCGATGGAGGCCTACGCGGCGTTCACGGCCAAGTACCTGGAGGCCCTCTACACGCCGGTCATAGCGGCCTACCTCACGTCCGGGCCCGACGGCACTGAGCTGCGCGTGAAGAACATCTGGCGCGAGCCCCTCGTCGTCTACGTGGTGCCCGAGAAGTACTACTGCTGCAGGCGCGAGGGGTATGTCCTGTACTGCGACGCGGATAGGACGGTCTGGGCCAACGAGCCCTGCCCGCCGGGCTACGTCAGGGTGCCCGCGGCCCCGCAGCCCGGAGGCATCTTCGAGCCCGACCCCTCGAGGGTCCCGCAGCCCGTGGTAGTAATGCCGGGCGAGTCCGTGAGGGTGGCCGTCTGGCCCAACATGCCGCTGAAGAACGCCAGCCAGTGCCACAGGAGCGAGCAGATAGACAGGGAGAGGCCCGCCACGCTGCTGCGCTGGGTCTACGAGCACGCGCGCTTCGGCAGCCTCGAGCTGTGGCTCAACGGCCTGCCCGTCTACAACGGCACCGAGGTGCCCGACCTCGTGAAGAGCCCGCAGGGCCTCTGGGTCTACTACAACAGGACCGCCGGGAGGCTCGTCATCGGCGTGGTGCACGAATTTTATTACGGCAGGTACTTCTGCCCCGCCGGCGAGCTGCCCGCTAAGGCGCCCTACAGCGAGGACGGCAGCTGGGCGAGGCTGGTCTCACCCCGCGACATAGAACGCCGCTGTATCAAGCTCGAGGCGGTCTCGACGTACGAGCCGCCCGAGGCGGGGGACAAGAAGTTCGCCGACATGCTGCCGCTGACCGGCAACTACACCGCGACGCTGTACGTCTACCCGCTCTCCGTGCTCAGGGCGCTGGGGGCGTACTTCAACGCGACCGGGGCCCCGGTCGCGCCGGCGAACGCGACGCTCGGCCTCGGTACGTTCCACCCGCTGAGGCTCTACTCCGCCGTGGCGGTCCCCGAGGAGGGCGGCGTGCGCGTCGACCTGCCGGTCCCGGCGCG
>JAJHRB010000015.1 GCA_020833025.1 Thermoproteaceae archaeon
GAGCGAGCACGCCAGAAGTTTTTTATACCTGAGCGTTAAGAGTGAGCGGAAGCGGGGTAGGCCAGCCTGGTAGGCCGCGGGGCTCATAACCCCGAGGTCCCCGGTTCAAATCCGGGCCCCGCTACCACCCCTGTAGCCCGGCTCTGCTACAACTGAAAGCCGCGTCATTTACGGCGGGGATGAAGAGGCCAGGGTTTGTATCCCTTGGTGTGCTGCGGGGAGTGCCCTGGGGAGAGCAAATCTCTAGAGCGGCGAGGCTTAGGACAGGCCAGCTTCGTGGGAGCCTACCGCTCAACGCGGCCGGGGGTGACCGCAAGCTCGTGGCACCGACGCGGACACGCCTTAAAAGCTATCTTTTAAGTGCAGGAGCTGTGCAGACCTCTCGTCCCCAGTCCACTCTCACGAACCTCGCCTCTAGCAGCTCCAGGCCCCCCGGGAGGAGCAGGTGTATCTCAAAGGGGTACCACCACGGGACGCCCCTCCTCTCAGCCGCCTCCAGAATCCTTGCGGTTAACTCAGCCCTCCTAGACCCCTCAACTGGGGGGCTCTGCATCACCACAGCTACGTCTATGTCGCTGTCGGCGGTAAGCCGCCCCTCAACAGCCGAGCCGAACACATAAACCTCCGTGCCGCCCAGAACCTCCCTTGCCGCCTCCGCCAATAACGCCACGTAGCACCTCCACATGAGCCGCGCCCGTAGACGCTCCACGCCAATTTTAAACGCCAAAGACCTCACGCTCTGCACGATCCATCAGGTCAAAAATTCTCTTCACTACGGCCAGAGACTCCTCCACGTCCTCTTTCACGTAGACAGAGGGCAGGTACCGTGATGCAGTATACGCCTCCTCAAGCCTGCTTAACGCCCTCCGATTGTTCTCAGCAAAGGAAGAGACAGAGGAGGGATTTACACCCAAATCGCCGAGCGCCCTCGCGACAAGACTCAAAAGCTCGCGCAAGCCGTGTGTTCCGGGAATAAAGCCGAGCATCCTCAGCAGAGACGCCTTGATCCTAAGCCGAGCGGCCTGCTCGGCGAAAAACATAGCAGCATCGTAGTCGCCGTTGTCCCTAGCCAAGCAGGCATAGCGGAGAAACTTCTCGGCCCGCTCCCTTAACATCCCAACGAGATCGATGGAGCTCACAACGTGTTATGAATTCTGTCTTTAAGCTTTCATGTGAAAAATATACAAAGTCGGGACCGGCCACGCCCGCGCCGTCGGCCGCCTCTACTGCCACGCGACGGACCTCGCCCGGGGTCTCGCTGCGGCGTTTTCAGAGTCTCGAGCATTGCCAGAGGCCTCTCGTCAAGGCTATCAACTCCCTCTTCCGCGCTCCCCAGCCGGCGGCACCTCTCGACAGCCGCGCTCCGCCTGCAGCGCTGTGCCCTGGCGCTGGATCTCCTCCCGCCGCGCGGCCGGCCGCGGAGAGGCTCCCCACTGTGGAGTTTGCCCGCGACTATCTCACGGCCTCACAGGCGCGAAGAACGTGCATGCTACAAATGCCTAGGCAAGAGAAGAACTGAAAGGCAGATCAGGGCCCGGGCGCGTAGAGCCCCGCGTTGAAGGGAAGCCTCGGGGCGAGTGCCATGATCACGGCTGCCGTGTTTAAGTCGAGGCGCGTTACACGCCGCCGAGTTAGCACGCCTACCAGACCCTCCCTGCGCCCGATGGCGCCCCTCCCGTAAAACCTCTCGGCGATGGCGCCGAGCTCAACGCCGCGCATCACATCCCCGAGAAGCGCGTCGGGCACTTGAAATGCAGGCCCCATGCCGAGCGTGACGCGGCCTGACACGTCCGCTATGGCCGCCACTGTGACATCAATGCAGTAACCGCCAATGCACGCGACGCCGGCCTCAATTCCCACGCCGTGCTCGGCGGCTCTCGCGGCCTTCAAGGCCTCTCTCGCCCGGCTCTCAGCGCACTTAATAATGACGTCCGTGCCGACCGGCTGCCGCGGCAGCCCCGGCGGCCTGTCGACGGGCACCACCTCGGCCCTGACGCCGAACGCCCGGTACGCGCGCTCTACCGCGCGCAGCTTGTTGGGATTCCGCGACGCGACAGCAACGATCACCTAGCCGTCAGCGACGAGGCGGACTCCCTCGCTCTCACCTCATATTTCACCTCCACCTCCACCGGCAGCGGCCTATCCGGCACGTAGACTGTCACGCGATCTTTCCTGAATATCAGCACGTAGTCCATCAGCGGCCCGAAGCGCTTGACCACGCCCCTCCATGCGTCGTAGGAATTAAACACGAAAAATAGGACAGTCGGGTACGTTAGCTGCGATCGGTACAGGTCAGGGATCTCGCACAGAACATCAATCCCGGCGACGGAGAGTATCTGCTCGCTCTGGTCGACCACGTGCGCGTCATACTTTTCCTCGCTCATTTTAAATGCATTATTGAGCCACCACGCGGCACCCCTGTGCTCAATTACCGGGTGGTAGTACCACGTGATTTTCGGAGCCCTCCAGTCGATTCTAGCCGCCTCAGCTAATTTTACAAACGTCATCACAGACTTGTGGTGGTGGTAGAAAACCTTGAACCCGGCTCTCGCGAGCGCGGAGGCCATGACGACCATCAGCTTGCTTGCCAGGCCGTGCGAGGGGCCTACCACTGCCACGATAGAGCCTCTGGGTATGCCGCCGCCAGTGGCGCGGTCTAGCTCGGGAAAGCCTGTGGTCAGTCTCTCACTCGGGAGCTCGCGCGCGTCGGGGCGCGGTAGAATGACTGTGGGGCCTCTGTCCGATATTATATAGGGCAGGCTTTCGTAGGGGACGTAGCGGCCTCGGGCTTTGAGCACCTTGGCGTAGCGCATCGCGGCGCCGGTCTCAAGGATTTTGTGCTCCACCTCGATTATCACGTCGGCCAGGTAGTCGGCAGGCGTTATTTTCACGCCCTCCTTCACGAGGACGACAGGCCTTTCTCTCGAAATTCCGTGGTAAAAAATTGCGTGAATAAGCTCGCGCTCTCCGCGCTCTGCTAGTGCATTGATGCCGTCGACGACAACAAATTCTGGCTTTAGCTCCAGCACCCTGTCGGCAATGAACTGGATGACGTGCTCGTTCTTCATGCTCACCAGGTCGAAAATGTGGGCAGGCGGCTCAATGTTAACTGCCTTGAGGTACTTTCTCAGGCGGTCTGCAGTCTCGTAGAACGTGAACCACGCCGCGCTCTTGAAGCGCGACGCGGCCCTGGCGGCGAGCAAGGTCTTCCCGGCGCCCGGGAGCCCCTTGATGACGACTACTCCCTCGTCGAATAGCTCCCAGAACTCGTACGCGCGCAGACTCACGATAGCTCTCTGCAGCCCGGATAAATATACGTGAGCTGCTAGCCGCGGGCAAACAGCTCCTCCAGCGCGTGCTCTAGCACGCGGGCCGCGAGCTCGACCTCGCTCACGCTTATGCGCTCATCCTCCGTGTGGGCAAGTCGCGGGTCCCCCGGGCCGAACGCGGCTATGCTCCTCGTGAGCGATATCAGCAAGTTGAAGTCGGACGTGCCCCACTTCTTGCTCAGCCTCGGCTCTATGCCAAGCCTTAGGAGCGCCCGCACCAGCGCGCGGGCCGCCGGATTTGTCGGCGGCGCCTCCGCGGGCTCCACGCAGGAGACTGCTCTCGCGCGCGGCGGCAGAGCGGCCAGCAGGTCGCCGCACGTCCTTCCGTGCGGGATTCTGACGTCGAGCACCATCATGCACTTTGTCGGTATCTTGTTCGGCGCCTCGCCGCAGCTCACTACGGTCGGCATTACGGTAAATGCGTCGTACCTCCCGGCGTGGCCGAGAGCCCCCTTAATCTCCTGATACACGGCAAAGAGCTCCTCCACCACGTTGCCGTGAATCGGCGAGCTGGAGTGGCCCCCGCGCGACACCAGCTCGATGTATACTCTGGCGCTTCCCCGGTACGCGTAAGCCACGCGCAGCGACGTGGGCTCGCCCACGTACACGTAGTCCGGCCGCGGGGGCCCCCCTCTGAGCAGCGCGGCGGTTCCCGCGCTGTCGTCCTCCTCCGCCGTTACGAGCGCTAGCACCAGCGTGCCGCGCGGCTCGGACTCCAGAAATGTCTTCAAGTACGTCACGAGAGGCCCCTTGTCGTCCACAGCACCGCGGCCCCATATCACGTCGCCCTCCCTCCTCACGGGCAGCGGGCCTGGCACGGTGTCCATGTGGGCGTGCAGCCAGACCACCGGGGCGCCGCCACCCCTAATTGCAATTACATTGCCCGCCTCGTCCATCCAGGCATCAGAGGCGTGCTGCTTGACCACTCCCAGGAGCCAGCTGGCAAACTCCCGCTCCCCGTGAGACGGGCTGTACATCCTGAGCGCCCTCTCCAGCAGCTCGCCGGCAGGCACGCGAGAGCCGCTCACGGTGGCCCGGGCAGCGGGTCGTGTTTATGCATTGCAACCGAAAGCCCGCCCCCCGGGGCCGGGCGCGCCGGTGCCGCTGGTGGCGGGCGGCGGGGAGTCTAGCCCTGGCTGCGAGCGCGGCGGCCAATTGAAGTGAGGCCTGCGAGTCGTCCTGACTGCGTGCAAAAATTTAAGATTGCACAGAGGGGCAGAAGTGACAGTAGAGGATCCCGTTCTCAAGCTCTCGCTGGAAATACTGAAGGAGCGCCCGCTCTGCGACTCGTGCCTCGGGAGGCTGTTCGCCAGAATGGGCTACGCGCTCGAGAACTGGGAGAGGGGATACGCGATAAAGACGCTGCTCCACATGAGGCTGGTCAGCGAGCTCAGGCGCGGAGCTGACGTGATGGAGCACCTCAAGTCTCTGGCGAGGGCGCACAAGCCCACGAGGCGGTTCCTTGCCAGCATAGGCGTGCACGTCCAGGAGGAGCAGTGCTACGTGTGCGGCGGCCTTCTAGCTGGCGTTGAGAAGTACGCGAGAGAAGCCGCCGTGAGGCTCGGCGGAATCGAGTTTGACACCTTTGTTGTCGGCACGACGCTGCCAAAGGAAGTTTTGGAGAGAGAGTCGGAAATTGTGAAGAAGTACCTGATCACGGCCGGGGAGTCAATAAAGCACGAGGTGAACAGGAGGATCGGCAGAGAGCTGCTGAGACTCCTGAGCGGCAAGCGCGTCGACAAGCTGCGCCCGAACGTCGTAGTGAGGATAAACATTGCGACAGGAGAGATCTCAATCGCGAGAAACCCAGTGCTGGTGGGGGGCAGGTACTTAAAGCTCAGCCGCGGGATCTCGCAAGCGCAGAAGCTCGGGAGTGTGAGGGCAACGCTCCTCGAGAAGCTGAGCTACATACGCGAGCTCTTCGGGGGGGTTGAGCACGTCGTGCACGCGGCCGGCAGGGAGGACTCTGACGCGAGAATGCTCGGCGCGGGAAGGCCTCTCGTCGTGGAGGTCAAGCAGCCCGCCAGGTATAAGGCAGAGGTCGCGCCGCTTGTGGACGACGATATCATATTCGCGCCGGAGGGGCCCGTCACGAGAGACGAGATCCGGAGGCTGAAGGAGAGGTCGCGGGTCAGCGTCAAGCTGTACAGGGCGCTTGTGCACTCCGAGAGGCCCCTCGCCGAGGAGGAGCTCGCGAGATTGTCGGAGCTCTCGGGAAGGGTAGTAACACAATACACGCCGCGTAGAATCAGGAGGCGGAGCCCGAGGAGGAAGCGGACCAGGATGGTGTATGAAGTGGCGTGGCGCCGGGTCTCCGGCCACGTGTTCGAGCTCTACGTGAGGTGTCAGGGCGGGCTCTACGTCAAGGAGTTCGTGCACGGGGACGGGGGCAGGACCACTCCCAGCGTCGCCGGGGTATTAGGCAGCGGCCTTGAAGTCGTCGAGCTCGACGTGCTGGCGGTCGAGTAGGCCTGCCGCTGCGGGCCGGCACGTTAAATACCGGGGCGCGCCGGACTCCGCGTGGAGAGAGTCGTCGTTGTGAATTTCGGCGGCCAGTACGCCCACCTCATAGCCAGGCGCCTGAGGGAGTCAGGCGTTTACGCCGAAATAGTCGCGCCGGGGGACGCGCCGTCGGTGGCGGCGTCGCCTGACGTCAAGGCTGTGGTGCTCTCGGGAGGCCCCGCGTCTGTTTACGCGCCGGGGGCGCCGGACGTGCCCGACGAGATATTCCGCCTCGGCAAGCCCGTCCTCGGCATCTGCTACGGATTCCAGCTCATCGCGAGAAAGTTCGGAGGCAGGGTGGAGCGCGGCGCCGGGGAGTACGGCAGGACGCGCGTAAGGATAGTTGAAAGAGATCCCATCTTTGACGGCTGGTCGGACGAGGAGTACGTCTGGATGAGTCACGGGGACTTCGTGGCCAGACTCCCTGAGGGCTTTACGGCACTCGCCGTGAGCGAGAGCGGGTACGTGGCCGCGGCGAGGGCGGGGGTCACTTACGGCGTGCAGTTCCACCCGGAGGTGGCCCACACGGCCAAGGGGCGCTTACTGCTGGAGAATTTCGCGAGGAGGATTGCAGGCGTGAAATCTGTGTGGAGGCCCGAGGATCAAATACAGAGGGTAGTGAGCGAGATAAGGCAGAGGGCGAGAGACGGCGAGGTCCTCGTCGCCGTCAGCGGCGGCGTTGACAGCACGGTGACGGCAGTCCTGCTGAAAATGGCAGTCGGCAGTAGAGTGAGGGCGGTGTTCGTGGATCACGGGCTCTTCAGAGAGGGAGAGCCGGAGCGCGTCATTGCCGCCCTTAAGTCCCTCGGGATAGAGGTGCACTACGTGGACGCACGCGAGCGATTTCTGAAGAGGCTGGAGGGAGTCGCCGACTGCGAGGAGAAAAGGAGGATAGTAGGCGAGACGTTTGCCGAGATTTTCGTCGAGCTTCTATCGCGGTTTCCCGGCGTTAGGCATATCGCGCAGGGAACGCTCTATCCGGACGTCATCGAGAGCGGCGCCGTGAGGGGGGCCGACAGAATAAAGAGTCATCACAACGTGGGCGGACTTCCGAGGTGGTTCTCGCTCGGGTTGATAGAGCCCCTCAGAGAGTTTTATAAGGACGAGGTACGCAGAATAGCCAGGGCTCTCGGGCTGCCTGACGAGATAGTCAACCGCCATCCATTCCCAGGCCCCGGGCTCGCTGTGCGCGTGATAGGGCCCCTCACGCGGAGGAAGCTTGAGATCGCGAGGAGGGCGACGAAAATTGTCGAGGAGGAGCTGGAGAGGGCCGGCCTGCTGAGGCGGGTGTGGCAGGCATTTGCTGCCGTCGGCGAGGACAGGTGGGTGGGCGTTAAGGGAGACCGGCGCGTCGACGGCTACATCGTGACCGTGAGAGTAGTAGAGAGCGAGGACGCCATGACGGCAGACTGGTCGAGAGTCCCCTACGAGGTCCTCGAGAAAATAGCGGCGAGGATAACCTCCGAGATCCCCGAGGTCACAATGGTCACTTACGCGGTAACCAGCAAGCCGCCGTCTACTATCGAGCCTTGCTAGCTTTCAATTACTCTCTTGAGATTCGGGCCCTCCTTTTTCGCGCCCTTTAAGCATTCCGGCCGTGACTTAGGAACTTTGCGCCCAGACCTCGTGAGGAGGAGCCGCGGCGGATTCAGGCGGGCGCCCCTATGGACTTACCGCAGCGGCCATGCTTAAAAGGGCGCGAGGAAAAAATGTCGAGAAGGCCTGGAGTCCCGTAAAAGTAGGGTAAGGACCAGTAAAGTTACTTAACTGGCGCGGGCGCCCGCGTCTTGCATTAATAAAGTGTCACGCCCGGGACTCCGTGGACCCCCTCAAGCCCGCGCATGAGGAGTTCCTGCGCCTCGTCGCCGGCGTCGCGCGGGAGTTGGGGATTCGCGAGCTGCCTGAAATCGAGAGGACGAGGCATCAGGGATTTGGGTTCTTCACTGCGAGGTTCCACAAGTACAGGGTCGGCCAGAGACAGCTTGAGGAGACCGTCAGGCGCGTGCAGGGCTCCTACGAGTACCTCTCGGGCGTCTCTGTGAGCGGGCTCTACCTCAACGCCGACCTCAACGTGAGGAGAGTTGCCGAGCTCACGCTCAGCGCGGCGCTGAGATTGGGGAGCAGGTACGGCTACACCGACGAGTGCAGGGCGGGCTCGTTTCTCATAGAGCACACGTCGGCAAATCCGGTGCACCCACTGCACGTAGGGCACGGGAGAAATGCCGCGCTCGGCGACTCGCTAGCCAGGCTGCTGAGATTCTGCGGGAACAGGGTCGAGACGCACTTCTATGTTAACGACTGCGGCGCTCAGGTCATGTACGCCGCGCTCGGGTACTCCGCGCTCAAGGCTGGAATAGAAGAGCGCGCCAGGAGGCAGAAACCCGACGCGGTGATAGGCCTGGTGTACTCCGCCGTTAACGCAATTGCCGAGATAAACAAGCTCAAGAAAGAGCTGGAGAGAGAGCAGGATGATGAGAGAAAGCGAGAGATAATTAGAGAGATTGACGAGTGGGTGTCCGTGCTGAGGCGGCTCATGGACGCAGACAGAGATCTCGTCGGCAAGCTAGTGGAGACTCTGGGGAGGAGGGACGTCGCCAGCGAGGCGGCCGAGCTGAACAAGAGGTACGAGGCAGGAGATCCCGAGGTCAGGAAAGTCGTGAGGGAGGTCGTAGAGCTCGTTCTGGCAGGCCAGCGGGCTACTCTGGCAAAGCTGGGCGTGGAGATAGATCACTGGGACTACGAGAGCGAGATAGCCGTGTGGTCCGGCGAGGCTTCCCGCGTGGTATCAGAGCTGTGCAGAAGGTGGCCGCAGTATATCGAGCGCCGCGACGGCGCGGTCGTGTTCCGGGCGGATAGATTCGTGGAGGATCTCGGCCTGCGCGAGGCGCTCGACCTGCCGAAGTTCATACCTCCCGTCACGCTGATGAGATCCGACGGAACCACGCTTTACGTAACAAGAGACGTGGCATACGCCCTCTGGCAGGCCCGTAGGGGCTTTGACAGAGTCATCCGGGTCATCTCGTCGGAGCAAACACACGAACAGGCGCACGTGAAGATCTTGCTCCACGCACTCGGCTGCGCAGAGGAGACCCGCAAGATCGTGCACTATACTTACGAGATGGTGAGCCTGCCGGGAGTCAAGATGTCGGCAAGGCGGGGACAGTACGTGACCCTGGACAGCATAATAGAGGACGCCTCAAGCCGCTCTGCCGAGCTGGCCAGAGGGAGGGACTCGAAGATCGCAGAGGAGGCGGCTGAGGGAGTGGGCGTGGGCTCCGTGAGGTATGCATTCCTCTCGGCGAGCCCGAGAAAGCCCGTGGAGTTCAGGTGGGAGGTTGTGCTTGATATACGCCAGAACTCGGGGCCTTTCTTGCAGTACACGTACGTCAGGGCGCGCTCGATACTAGAGAAGGCCGCGGGAATTGACGGGAATATTGTTATTCCTGATGAGATGCTCCAGGAGGAGCGCGAAATTTTAATGAAAGTTGCAGAGTGGCCAAGCGTCGTGAGGAGGGCAGCTGCATCACTGCGCCCGGATTATATTGCGGAGTTTCTCAACGGTCTGTCGCTGCTGTTCAATAGTTATTACGAGAAGGCGCCCGTGCTGAAGGCAGAGGAGCCCGTGCGCAGCTTCAGACTGGCCCTAGTCTATGCGGTGAAGTCAGTCCTCGAGGCAGGATTTTACATACTCGGAATACCGGCCGTTGCGAGGATGTAAGACCATGCAGAGACACGCCGGCCGCGTACCAAAACCCGGCGCTTTAAGTCTCGGGGGACCCCTCGTCTACGAGAATGTTATCCTCCTTGAACCCCATTTCCGTCAGCAGCTTTCTTACTTTATGTCTGTGATCTCCCTGGATCTCTATTCTGCCGTCTCTTGTAGTGCCCCCTGCTGCTAGTCTCTTCTTCAGCTCCCTCGCAAGTCCCTTTATGTCTAAGCGCTTCGTGTCTCTTGCGTCTGCGAAGTCAATTATGGTCACATAATGCCCTCTCCTATTCTCGAGCCTTACTCTTATTAGAACCTTCTCCTTTGCAATTGTCTGCACGAACTCGTCACTGCCTGCCTCGCCGAGGAGTTTGCTTATTATATCCTCGGCGTCTTGGCCGGGTAAATTTGCGCCCATTCTCTCTGTCTTTGCGCCCACTTATTTAAGCCTTGTTCTCCGTGCGCATGTCCGGCACGTGCAAGCTCGTCGAGCGGTACTGCCTCCGGGCCGATGCCGGCGCGAGCCGAGCTCACGCGTTGAACTCCTAGGCACTAGGCGCACTATAATGCTCTGGAGCAGCCCGCCGGTATTACTTTGTCTATGTGACTCTACAATGCCTCTCTTCTCCGTGAGCGCGAGCTCAACAGGCTCTATCGCAATGTACGGTGCTGCCTGAACGCCGAGGGGCCTTAGGTGAGCCTTGTAAATGCACCGGAACTTCAGCGCCGCGATGTAATTATGTAGCCGGCGCTGAACTCACCGCTTCCGTCAACGAGCACGACGTAGGTCTCTCACGGCAGGGCTACGCCCTCCACCGCGATTCCCTCGATTGCGTACATGTACTCCGGCGTTAGCTCAATACATTACTTCTGTCTGACAGTCCACGGCAAGTAAAGCGCTGAGACTCGTACGTGCCGCCGCGGCCCTCCTCGCACGGTATTTCTGCACCAGCTCCAGAGTCCTTCCCCGCACCGCTAAAAGACGGCGAGAACGTGTACGAGGAGGCGGCAGAGTACGACTACGAGGCCGTCTGGATCTTCCCGCAGAACGCGCAGATAGTCGACTGGCACTTCAGCGGCGCTGTCGGGCGGGAGCGAGTAGTGAGGCGCGGCTTGCTGAGGCCGGACGTCAGCAGGCTTAAGAGGCTCCAGCGAGAGAATTTACTGCGATACGGCTCTCAAATTTTTATTAACTCCATTGCCCAGCCGCCGCATGGAGAGGCCGCTGCCCAGCTGCATTGCCGCCCACAGGCCGCCCCGGCGCCGTCGCGCCACACGCTCTGCCCCGCCGCCGAGCCTCAGGAACGCCGATAGGCCTCCCGGGGCCTCCCGCTCCCGGGGGACGGCGGGGAGATAGGGAGGGCATGCATGCCAGCACCATGCCAGCAAGAGTCGTCAAGCTCGTGCAGCAGCCGAGAAGCCCCGGGGAGATAGGCTTTGACGAATTTCCGAGAGTCGGGATAATAGGAGGGAGTGGCCTCTACGACCCCGGCGTCTTCGAGGACGCGGTCGAGGTCCAGATACACACACCGTACGGCTTCCCCTCTGACAACGTGGTGGTGGGCCGCGTCTCGGGTCGAGTCGTTGCGTTCCTGCCCAGGCACGGCAGGGGGCACAAGTACCCGCCGCACAAAGTGCCCTACAGGGCTAACGTCTACGCGCTTTACACTCTAGGAGTGAGGTCGGTAATATCAGTCAGCGCCGTGGGGTCGCTGAGGCCGGACTACGCGCCGGGAGACTTCGTGATCCCCGATCAGTTTATCGACATGACCCGGGGGCGCGAGTATACTTTTTACGACGGCCCGCGGACGTGCCACATTCAGATAGGCCTCGAGCCATTCACCGAGGAGATACGCGCCGCGCTCATAGAGACAGCGCGTAAGTACAACAAGACGCACGAGAGGGGGTGTTACGTGTGCATAGAGGGGCCGCGCTTCAGTACAAAGGCAGAGTCGCGAGTGTGGCGCGAGGTTTTCGGCTGCGACATTATAGGCATGACCCTAGTGCCGGAGATAAACCTGGCGAGAGAGCTCGGCATGTGCTACGGGATGCTGGCCCTGATAACGGACTACGACATCTGGGTGCCCCACCAGCCCGTAACCGCCGAGATGGTCGAGAGGATGATGGCAGAGAAGATGGAGCTCGTGAGGAAGGTGATAGTCGAGGCCGTCCCCAAGGTCCCGCCGGAGATCCCGAAGTGCGCCGAGATATTACGGCAGGCGTGTATCTGAACGACACGCCGCTTGCCAGCGGCAAGCATTTATAGACTCGCGCACGGCGCTCCGTGACAACCAGATACGCCGAGGTCGGGGAGCTGAAGGAGGGGTCTTACATCGTGATAGACGGGGAGCCGTGCCGCGTCGTGGAGATAGAGAAGTCAAAAACCGGGAAGCACGGCAGCGCAAAGGCACGCATCGTGGCAATGGGCATATTCGACGGAGTCAAGAGAACCGTGAGCCTCCCGGTGGACGCGCAAGTCGAGGTCCCGGTAATTGAGAAGTTCACGGCCCAGGTGCTCTCCATTGCTAGCGACTTCGTGCAGGTGATGGACATGAGGAATTACAGGACGGTAGAGGTGCCGGTTAAGCACGTGGAGGAGGAGGCCAGGAAGGGGCTTGCGCCCGGCGTGGAGGTCGAAGTCTGGCAGATAATGGATCGTCACAAGATAATACGGGTAAAGTAATTGATAGCTTCTAGTCCTTCTGGCCTGCCGCGGGGGGCGGCGTCACAAACATGTAGTACGGATCCTCCCCCGCGAGCTCCCTCAATACCCTGTCGACTAGCAGCTCCACGAGGTCTATCCCTACTCTCTGCTTCACATCCTCGAAACTCGCGAAATGCCTCTTTCTTCTCTCCTCAATAATTTCTTGCAGCTTTTTCTTGCCGATGCCCCGCAAGAGCTCCAGGCTGTGGAGCTTCAGCGTCAGGGGGCCTGCCTGGTTGATCCATCTCACGAAGCGCTGTTCTTGCTTCTGCACGAGCACTCTCAGGACCGCGCGTAGGTTCTCCCTGCCCTGCGGCTGCAAGTCGCCGTAGCCTATCCTCCTGACTATCTTGCCGACCTTGTCCCTGACGCCTAGGCCGATGTAAACGCGCTCTCCTATCTCAACGGAAGCGCCCTCCTTTAGAGTAACCTCGAGGAGCGTGAAGTACTCCTCGCCGATGAGGTGCGCGTAGGCCGCGTCGTGCGGGAACCTCTGCCTGATTTTCGGCGGGAGTCTGTACACAGCGACCTCCGGCGGCAGGATGTCGATTACGTAAGCGTACTCCTCTTTCCTGCCCTTCATTGTCCTCTCACCAGGCTTTCAAATATCTCTTTCAGCTCGCTATCGGAGTACTCGCGCCTCTCTAAGTACGACAGTAATAATCTTAGCTCGCTCGCGCTATTAATGGACAGATTCACCAGCTGTATTGCCGTAATTTTTGCAAACCCGAACTTGTCGACGAGTTTCCTGACCAGCTCCTCCGCCTCCCCGGGATTGCGTTTTGTCACCTTCTCGAGGTAGTCTAGAGTCTTCCTCTGGTCTTCTGAGAGCTGCCTTATTGCTGCTAGGTCTCTGAGTATTTTCAGCGCCTGAGCGTTTGTAATGTCCTCTATCTTGCGAATTCTCCTTGCACTCACTCTTGCGGCCTTTCTGTGCAGTTATATAACCTGTACGCCTCGCAATCGCACACGCCGCGCCCTGGTCGTGGTACATAGCCTTTTTAATAGCGCCCCTGAGGTGGCGACGTGGTCAAGAGGACGCACGGCTATCGCTATAAGTGCAGGAAGCTGCTCAGGAAGAAGCCGAGGAGGCGGGGCATGCCCGGTCTCTCGCGCATTCTTCACGAGTACAGGCCTGGCGACAATGTCGTCATCGACATAGACCCAACGTACATCACTACGGCGCCCCACAGGCGGTATCAGGGCAGGGTGGGGACGGTGATTGGTGTCAGGGGGAGGGCATATCTAGTGGAGGTCTTCCTCGGGAGTAAAAGAAAAATTGTAATCACGACGCCGGAGCACTTGAGGCCGCATGGGGCGGCCAGCAGCCCGGAGGGAGGCCGCGGGTGCAGCACAAGCACGCTAGGGCGGTAGTTGAAAGTCCTCGCCTCCTGTGTAGTGCAACTGGATGTGGTAATACAGCGCGTCAAGCCCCCTGCCCGTCTTGGCGGAGATGAATATCGGCCGCACAACTCCGCCCATGCTGGCCGTATATCTAACAATTTCTTTTTCGTACTGTGGCACGTCAAGTGACTCTATGAGGGTCTCCGGGTTCTCGGCCCAGTTAGCGATATTATTTATCACATCTTCTGGAACCAGATCTATTTTATTTACCGCAAATATCTGCGGCCTCTTGAATCTTATCCTGCTCGAGAGGGCGAGCAGCATGGAGGTCGCAAACCCGTCAACTGACTGCGCGTACACTGCATCCGCCACGTATACTGTAAGTGCGTGAACGTCAGACAACTTCTGGACCAAGTACGCCCCACTCTGCCGGAACGCGAAGAGCTCCATCTGCCCGGGAGTGTCTATCAGGTACATCGGCGCACCGAGGGCTTCCATCTCCTCCTTTATCCTATCGGCCTCTGCTATGGCCATGTCGACCGCGGCTATTATCGATGCGTTCGGCCCCAGCTTGAACTCCTTCATGAGCTTCCTCGCGCTCACGCGGCTTCTTACGTCGATGTCGGGAGCGTATGGCAGGTACTCCGCGGCGGGATCGAGATTCACGATGCCGACATCAAATCCCTGATTTTCTAGCCACGCGGAGAGTGCGGCAACTAGAGTGGACTTGCCCGATCCTGCAGTGCCTATGAAAAATATCGTGTACATTGACAGAATGTCACCAGAAGCTTACGACAGATTTTAATTTACACATTGTCACAAATTGCAAGAATGCCTTGAAGTGCCTCAAGTGCCGGCACGCCCCCTCCGCCTCAGGATCTCCTCGGCTACTTTCAGGGCCAGCGCGCGCTTGCTCTCGCCTGTCTCCACTACGACATAGCCGCGCAGCGACTCGTCAAACCACAGCGCCGGGTGCCTCTTGTCGGGAAATACCTGGTACTTGTACCCGAGACTATCGAGCGCGCCGACTACCTCCTCAAGCGTCGGCTTGTCCACTGCCCTGCCTCTTGGTATTATCCTGCCGCGCGAGCGCGCCACCGAGGCGCTGATGGAAGCCAGCCAGAGTACCCTGCCCCCCCGCCTCTTCATTGCTCGACAAGCACCGCGTTCACCACCCCGTCCTGGCTCGGCCTTGATGTCACGACGGCCTTGCCGATTTCGGTCTGTATGATTGCGCCCTTGACTATAACGCCGCGGCGCGCGAGCTCGGGATTCGGCGGCGTGGACGCCACGGAAAGTATCTTTACCCTCGCGCAGCGCCGCTCTCGTGAGATGCAAACATTTGCGTACTTCGCGGTTCTGAGCTTTACTTTGCCGCTCCCGCCTCTCGCCCTCTCTACAACTCTGGCGTCAGTCTCGCCAAGTGCGGTCATTCTCGGAGGGCCTCCGCACAGCGCCTTTCTCCTGACCCTCCCGACCCTTCCCTTCTTGCCGCCGCTTGGCCTCTTTAAATCGCTGCCCTTGTAGTACGCGCAAGACCTAGCCACGCAGACCTCGTAACAGCCGCTTTAAATTATTAGCCTGCCCAACTCCCACTGCCGTAATATTTGCATTATGACCGCTAAGGCTTATTAGACGGCGCACCGGAACTCTCCTGTGAGACGAATAGGCCGCGCTCTTCACTACACGCGAATGGGCAACCTCGTAGTCCGGCTCTACGCCGTGCCGCCTCTCTACGTCAATGTATATACATACACTATGAAGAGAATTGGAGTGCTCTACGACGTTGTAGGGAGCGTGAATAGCCCGTACGGGCTTGTGAGACCCGCGGGGCGCGACGAGTCGATACTCGGGCAGCCGGTCTATGCCAGGCTTCACGATCTCGAGAGGAGGGAGAGATGACCAGGCAGCTACTCTTCGAGGTCGAGGAGCGCCGCTGTCCTGCCTGCAGATCTGCCGGCAGTCTAGTAGTGGATTACGAGCGCGGCCAAGTCATCTGCAGGAATTGCGGGACTGTAATTCGTGACAGTGTTGTAGACCTAGGCCCTGAGTGGAGGAAGCCAGAGTCGTCCAGGGCGTGCGCGGGGCCTATAGGCTCGTCGTTGGGAGAAGTCGAATCGGGCGCCGCCAAGATAGGCGACAGGCTGCGGAGCATCAGTATAAAGAAATTTGCGAGACCCATGTCAACGCCGTCGGAGCGCGCGGAGGCCGGCATTAGGGAGTTCCTCGAGACAGCCCGGCAGAAGCTGAACGTTCCGAAGGTGGTGATCGAGGAGACTATAATGCTGTACAGGAGACTGTACGAGGCGGGGTACAGAGTGCCGAGAGTCGAGGGGTACGCGGCTGTGCTATACTTCGTCGCCAAGAAGTACGGCATCGCCGCGGTCACGCTGAAAGACCTAATAGAGAGACTCGGAGTTGACAAGTCGGTATTTATGTCCGCATACATGGAGCTCATGAGTCTCGCAGGCAGGCTGGGAATCAAGCCACCGCGCGTCGACCCGAAAATCTACATACCCAAAATAGTCTCCGCGCTGAACTTAAGTGACGAGAAGTCGGCGGAAGTCCAGCGAGCCGCCGTTACCCTACTAGAGCGCATTCTCTTCCTGCCGCGGCTGAGAAACGGCAGGAAGCCGCAGATTCTCGCCGCCGCGGCGGTTTACCACACGTGCTACGTGGCCGGCATCGAGGTGACACAAAAGGAGCTCGCCAAGGCCGCCGACTCTACAGAGGGGTCGCTCCGGGAGCTTCTAAAGGAGCTGGCGGAGAGCATTTACGTGGAAGTCACTATCTAGGCGCGCTGGAAGAGATTTAATGACGGGACGCCAGGGCCTGCGATGTCAAGCACGGAGGGCGCCGACGCAGCCCTGACAGAGATAGAGCTGCAAATACTCAAGGGCCTGGAAAGGCTCGGAGGGGGCTACCAGCAGAGGAATCTCTGGAAGTATATTGGAATAGACAGCAAGACCGGCCTCGCGATACTTGCGAGACTTGAAAAACGGGGCTTTATAACGAGAGAGAAGGTCGGCAGCGGGAGGCGCGGCGTCTACGTAGTCAAGCTGACCGAGAAGGCATACAGGCTCCTCAGCAAGCTGTGCGAGAGGCCTCAGGAGCCCGCCACCGCCGACTTCTCGCCGCTTCCGAGCGGGCTGAGAGTACTGCTGTCAGTGCCGTGCACTTACTGTCCCTACTCGGACAGGTGCGGCATTAGCTTCATAAGCCCCGTCAACTGCGAGCTGCTAACAAAGTGGTCTCGCCACCTGAGCTAATGGGCACCATCAGGGCATTCGTCGCTGTTGACATAAGCGACCCGGGCGTGGTGGAGAGGATAGCGGGCGTGCAGGCCGAGATACTGAGGCTAGGGCTTGACGTCAAGCTCGTAGAGCGCGAGAGCCTGCACATAACGCTTAGATTTCTGGGCGAGATCCCGCAGAGCAGGATAAACAATATCGTGAGGGCGCTGAGCTCGGTAAAGTTCGGCAGATTTCGCATCACGCTCGCGGGGATCGGCGCCTTCCCCGACGCGTCAAGGCCGCGTGTGGTTTGGATTGGCGTCTCGCAGGGCGCGGGAGAGCTGATCAGGCTGGCCGGAGTGGTGAGAGAGGCAGTGGACAAGTACGCAGAGCATCAAGAGGGGCGGGAGTTCGTGCCCCACGCAACCATAGGCAGGCTCAAGTCCGGGCGCAATGCGGACAGGCTGAGAGAGGTCATCGCGCGGTACAGGGACGCAGAGTTCGGCACTGTCCTCGTTGACAGCATCAAGCTCAAGAGGTCAGTGCTGACGCCCAGGGGTCCGGTTTACAGCGACATCTTCGTGCACCCCCTTGCATGACGTCGCTGGAGGAGGTACTGAGAGAGGCCTACAAGCTCGCAGTGCTGAGCGAGAAAGAGGTGAGGGAGGTAACCGAGACCGCGCGGAGCGCGAAGGCGCTGGTGGCGGATATCGTGAGCTCCGCAGGCATCAGCGCCGAGGTCGACGTTTACGGCTCGAGCGCCAGGCTCACGTGGATTCCCGGGCATCCCGACGTCGACGTCTTTGTCGTGCTCGAGAATAGAGACGTCAAGCCAGAAAGCGTTGTGAGGGCCCTCTCGGAGGGCTTGACTAGCCGCGGCATTAAGTGGAGACTGCGCTACGCCCAGCACCCCTTCATTACCTTGAGCGCCGGCTGGTGCGAGGTTGACGTAGTTCCCTGCTACAAAATAAACCCGGGCGAGCGGCCGATCACAGCGGCCGACAGGTCACCGCTTCACCACAAATTTCTCGCAGAGAGGCTGAACGACGAGCTTCGGCGTGACATCAGACTGCTGAAGATATTCATGAGGACAGTAGGCGTTTACGGCGCGGAGATAAAAGTTGAGGGCTTCTCCGGCTACCTCGCCGAGCTTCTCGTCACGTACTACGGATCATTTCTCGAGGTCCTCAAGGCCGCAGCGCTGTGGAGACCGTACCGCGTTCGTATAGATCCCTCCGGCAGGTCTGCCGCCGAGAAGTTCAAGGCGCCGCTCATAGTGGTGGATCCCGTCGACCCGGATAGAAACGCGGCGGCGGCAGTGTCTCTGGCGTCAATGTCGACGTTCATACTGGCCTCGCGGCGCTTTTTAAAGAGGCCGTCCCTGTCGTACTTCCTGCCCCGGCAGGGACATGCCGTGCGCCATCTGAGCGTCGTTGAGGTAATCTTCCCGTACCCCGGAGAGCCTCCCGATATCGTCTGGGGTAAATATAAGAGAGCCGGCCGGGCGCTGCGGGAACAGCTAAGAGAGTGCGGGTTCAGGGTATACAGGTGGGGCGTTGAGAGCGATGAGAAGACGCACGTCTCTCTGGTCTACGTCGTGGACCAGACAGAGCTGCCGCCGTTTGTACTCCACAGAGGCCCTCCGGTGTACTCGGACGACGTTGACAAATTCATTGAGAAGTACGTGGCCGAGGATGTTGTCGGGCCTTTTGTTGACGGTATTAGAGTTTACGTGATAAAGAGAAGGCGCTACGTAAGCGTGGTGGAGTGCATCTCAAGGAAACTCGGCGCGGGGAACTACACAATTCGCGTGAATGCGTACGAGGGCGCGCTAGTTCAAAAAAATGCATGGATTACCTAAGTGCCCCCCAACTCCCCGTCGCCTTCCGGGGGCAGGAGGCCCCGCTCACGGATCGCGGGGCAGGGCCGCGGCGTGGTGGCGCGGCGTCACGCTGATGCATTAATTTGACGCGCGGTTTGACTTTCCTTGGAAATGCCGGCCTGATGTAGTAAACTTAGTACACACCTTAGTTGCACTGGGTCAGTCTTTAAGCGATCCGGATATTGCAGTAATATTTATGGTCATGACGGCCGAAAAAGCCGCCATTTCAGTTAAGACCTTTAGCGGCAAAGGCTTGATAGGCGTATCGATTAATTCCATTCGGAAACGCGATCTCGTCGGTATATACAACGTGCTGCCCACTGACGTCATTGCTGGGGAATATATGCGCGTACCTCCCCCAGATGTAAACCTGCATGCTTATGCAGAAGACGGGAGACATGTCGGGGTTAACTACGAGACAGGGAGTTACGAAGCTGCGATACCTGGAATGCTAACCTCTGGTGATTTGATCAACAGAAGGGAGTGAATATTTGTCCCAGAGAATGTAGGTATTCATTTCGTGGTGTCCGGTAAAGATATTGAGATGTTTCTATATGCATTCCCAAGCGCCAGGGCATATACCAACGGCACGGAGACTTATGCCATTACTCTAGCTTTACTATGACTCAAACGGAACTAGATATGAATCTCTCCCAGTGATTCAATAAATACCTCCCGGGGAGGTGCTTGAACACAGCTTCGAGGTGATCCGTAATCCAAACAGCACCTACGGTCATCATTCATAGGGGTCGCACTCACGCCCTCGCTATTGACATCAAACCCACCTTAGGAAGATTGTTAATAAGGGCGTATTGAGCGTGCATACGAACGTAACGGCCGTAGGCAGCAGTATCAATAGCATCGCGCTACAGTACATATTCAACAACACTGAGATAATAGATTACAAGCCATTTGGAAAAATTACGTACGAGCTATACGACGAGAGAGGCGATTTGATAGGAGGAGGGGGCCCTCGGCGGCTTTAACAGCACAGTCGCGGTCATCAAAAAGTCTGTGCCTGAAGGCTACACGATAGTTGTGAAGACGCACTTCGAAATCCAGGTGCGGAAAAACGGCGTAACGAAAACCGCTAAGGCTACCTTCACTGTCAAGAAGAAAGAATAATTTATTTACCTTCTCTCTCCTGAGATCCCCACTTCAGGCTTTTCTACGAACTCCCGCCCTCAGAGCTTCCGCAGTAGGTCCTGTGGCGGGACCGCTAGAGTGGGCGTGCCATTAAGTACGCATCCTCTCCGTCACTGTAGTACTGCGTAATTCTCCTTACGACGTGGAATCCGAGCTTCTGGTACAGCGATATCGCCGGCGCGTTCGACACGCGCACCTCGAGGTAAACCTCCGTGGCCTCGTAATACACTCTCATCGCCTTCATGCTCCGCAAGAGCATTCTGGTGGCTATGCCGAGCCTCCTGGCCTCGGGGAGGACCCCAACTGAGATCACGTGGCCCTTTCTCACTACCCTGTTCTTGAACAGGTTGCTCCAGCCGTACTCGACGCGCGACATCACGTACCCGACCACTCTGTTGTTCGCCTCGGCGATGATGAACGCCTTGGGAAACTGCTCGAGGTGCTCGAGAAAGAACCAGCTGGGGTAGTTCTCAGGGAGCACCCTCCTGTTTATTGTTATCACGTCGTCTAGGTCTCTCAGCGAGGCCTCGCGTACTGTAAACACAGTCATCCCGTCATTGCCCACGAATTTCTGCGGCCCCTCGATTATTACCTCGGCGTTACTTACCATTCGCCGGCGAGAGCGCGCGAGTATAATAAATATTGGCCTAGCCGGAGGTCAGAATGAGATAGAGCAGCGACATTCTCAAGGGCACTCCCAGCTCTGCCTGTTTGAAGTATCTCGCGTGTGGCGTGGCGTCAATTCTGTGGTCTATCTCGTCAACGCGCGGCAGCGGGTGCAGTATTATTAGACTCCTCTTGGCTCTCTTCAGTGTCTCCAGCGTTATCCTGTAGCTGCCCTTGGCTCTCTCGTACTCGAGCGGATCCAGAAAGCGCTCCCTCTGGATTCTAACAACATAGATCACGTCCAGATCGCCTATCACCTCGTCGATGCTGGTGTGGAAGCTCACCTTAAGGCCGCGCGACTGGACATAGTCAAGCACCTCAGCCCGCGGGCGCAGGAACTCGGGGCATATCAAGCGGACCTTGACGTTGAAATTTGTAAGCGCCTCCAGGAGGCTGTTAACGGTGCGCGCGTGGCGGAGGTCTCCCACAAGCCCGATGTTGAGCCCGTCTACGGCGCCGAACTCCCGCCACATCACGTACGCGTCCAGCATGGCCTGCGTGGGGTGATTTGAAGAGCCATCGCCCCCGTTTATGACGGGGTTCTCTGCGATCTCGGCGGCTAGCTTCGCAGCGCCCTCGTGCGCGTGCCTCACGACTATTACGTCTGCGTATGCGTCGAGCGTGCGTATCGTGTCGGCAAAGGTCTCTCCCTTCTCTACACTCGTGCCCTCGGCCCCCCAGAACCCTATGACGTCACCCCCGAGCCTCCTCATTGCAGTCTCGAAGCTCAGTCTGGTTCGCGTCGACGGCTCGAAAAAGGCCAGCGCCATGACCTTACCCCTCAGGAAGTCCACGCGGCTCCTGGCGTACCTCTCCATGTACTTGGCAACCTCAAAGAGCTCCTCCAGGTCAGCTCTCGTGAACTCTCGCGCGGCAATCACGTCCCTCCTGTACCACACGCGTGCAGGCCGGCATGCATTTAAAGGGTTGAGGCTGCCTGCAGCTTAGCACATTTTTAAATGCGCCGCCCCCTCCCGTGTACCCGGTAATAGTCGCGCTAGACACGAGCGCAGCGCGGGCGCTAGCTCTGGCGAGGGAGCTAAAAGACGCGATTGCCGCCTTCAAGGTCGGGTGGGAGCTCATACTCGAGCGCGGCGTGGAGATTGTCGGCGAGCTCGCGAGGCTCGGGAGTGTAATAGCAGACTTGAAAATTGCGGACGTCCCGCACGTGGCAGAGAGAATAATAGCGAGGCTCGTGGACAGGGGGGCATGCTGCGTGATAGTCCACGGGTTCCTCCACCCCTCGGTTCCCAGAGACGGGCGCGTATATGTCCTCGCGAAGATGACCGTGCCAACGCAGTACGATGCCGTGTGGGAGAGGCTCTTGAGCGAGATAGACGGCGTCCGGGGGTTCGCGCTCCCGGGGAACCAGCCCGAGGTTATAGCGCGAGCGCGGCAGCGGCTCGGCTGCCGCTTCAGGCTCATCTCGCCGGGCATTGGGCCTCAGGGCGGGGCGCCGGGCAGTGCCATTAAAGCCGGCGCCGACTTTGAAATTGTCGGCAGGTACATTCTCGAGAGCCCGGAGAGGGTTCATGAGTGGTCGGGGCTCAGACCGGCGTGCTTCAGCACGCCGTAGCCTGCCGCGCCGGCCGCGGCGTGAATGTATTATATCTGGTTCGCAGAGTGCCGTCGACAGTGATGAGCCGTGTTTATGAGGAGCCTGTGACTTGTCACGGCCGTTCTGAGCCGTCAGCGTCTTTATGAAGGGCATTTGTGAAGGGTGCCGGTCCTTAACTTTAAGATCATACTTATGATTTGTGAAATTTCAAGGCATATTCTTCAGCCGTGTTTTTATCAGTAATCATACAATCCCAGAGCTTGACGAAGATGCCGTCGCCAATATATCTAATCCATGCCGAAAAGGCTCTGAAGCTTGGTTTGTGGCGGTTACCTAGTTTGACAATCTTGCGGCCAATAACCAATGGAATAAATTTCGCTTGGAGTACACTAGTTTCTGTCGGTGACGCAAAACTCTGATTACAAATGCACTCCATCAGCTCTGGCCGCTCTAGCAACCTCTCTAGCGCTCTAGTACTAGGTCGCTTGGTAATATGCCTGCTGTGGCGGCTCATTAAATTTGGACTACACCAAGTACCCCAAAGAAATTAATATAATGATTTTGCCAGGTTTTTAAATCTTATTTTTATCCCAGCCTACGTACCATATGGCACGTCCCCAAGCTATGTTACAATACTGCCTTTTTGCGGAAACTGCCTAGAAGGGTCTCGTGAGGCCCTCTGTAAGTTAAGGTAGGAATGGAAGGGGGAGTCGGAGTGGGACAATATTGTGAATGTTATGAAGTTTAGGAGATGCGGCTGCGCGACAAGTTAGCCCGCCACTGCGCGGTCACGTGGAAGCTTTTGCCCCCGCGGGAACGCCTGTGCCTCAGCCCTCTTCGCAAGGCGCGCGAGATGCCTATATATCTCCGGGTCGCTCCGGGCCCTCTCCACTATCGCGTCGAGCAGCGCTATTAGCTCGTCATACACTTTCACGTTCACGGGATACGGCACGCCGTCCTTGCCGCCGACGGCGAAGGCGAACTTGAACGGGTCGAGCGCCGGGTCGTTCCAGTCCGCCGGCGCCCTGTAAATCAGCTCGGCCACGAGCGAGAGAGCGCGCAGAGTCCTGGCGCCGACCCTGTACTTCAGCAGCAGCTCCTTGAAGTCGGCCACGGACTTCGGGGGCGGCAGATTTCTGACCACGGCCTTGACGTTAACTTCGGAGAGCTCCAGCCCGGTCGCTCTGATGTCGGCGCGGGGATTGTAATACGCCACATCGAGCAGCGTAAGCTGGCCCTTGAGCGCGTTTAAGTGCCTGGCGACGCTGGCAGGCCCCTCGTTTACGAGCTCGAGCACTACCCGCCTGTTCTTGCCGCTGAGCCGCGAGGCGCCGCGCGACGTGACGGTGCGCGGCGCGATACTGCGCCATCTCGGAATTTCGCGCGACTTCGAGCAGTTCCTCTACAGAGTGTGGGCGGTGAGAGCGCTTGAGGAGTGCTGCGCGTACGTGATGAACCCGGTCGGCGGAAAAAGAGAGGAGTGCCTTTGCATGATCTTCCTGGCGGCCTCCCTCTGCCTCTGCGTTCCGCTTCTTGCCTTCTCGGCGAGGTAAAGCGCTACCGCCCTCCTGATGGTCTCGTCCCTCTCCGCCAGCCTCAGCAGGTCCGCCGTGGCTACATACACCATGTAGTAGTCGCCAGCGCGGACCACATTTGGCCTGAGCCCGGCGGACTCGAGCCTGCCGGCAATGGCAAGCGCCTCTTCAACACTGCGGACGTAGCGCTCGGCCCGCAGCGAGCCTCCCCCGCTGCTTACGAGATGTAGGTACATCTCAACGCCGGCAACGGCTAGTATGCACCTTTTCTCTGCCCTCAGCTTGTAGGCCATTCTGAAGGCGTCGTCAGTTGCCAGTCTCACGACAACCCACTTGTGCGCACTTAGAAGGTCCAGCAGTTTCCCGTAAGCGCCGGCCGCCTCCCTGAGCCTCACGAACGCCTCCTTGCCCGTGGCGACAAGGGCCCTCCTCGCGGCTATGCTCGAGCCCAGCCTCCACGGCTCCTTGGCCGTAATCGCAAGCTTGTAATTGCTGTGTAGAATCTCCTCCCGCTTTGTCTCCCCATCTCCCAGCCACATGGTGAGCAGCAGTGCCCACTCGCCGCGTCTGATGCTCTCAGCGACTAGGTCTATCGCCTTGTCCTTGCTCCATTTCTGCTCCCAGCTCTTCGCAACGACGTATGTATGTACGCTTATTCCCTCGCGCGTTAAATTGACCCTGTTAATGCGTATGCGGAGCTCCCCGTGTCTCGCCGCGGCCCACGCGACGAGCTGCCAGGGCTGCGTGGTGCCCATTGCGGGCCGGCCTTTGTTTTCGAACTCGTCGCTCGCCCTCCAGCCGAGCTGCAGCAGCTCGAGCCTCTCGTGCGGGAGCCTCAAAATGTCCGGGAAATAGGTCTCGGCGCTGGCGCCGTGAATGGGAATGAATGGAGGGAATGGAAACCTGTCGATGTACATCCACGTTCCATCCGGCGCGTACAGCCTGCTCCCCTCTATTCTGTACGTGTCCTCGGCGACGGCCTTGTACAGCGCCGTCAGCTTGTTTCTCGCCTGCCTCCAAGCCTCCAGCAGCAGCCGCTTCAGCGCGTCTCTGAAGTGTATGAGCTGTTTTTTCTCCTCCTCTGTGAGCGGAAATGTCTCGATTATCCTCTGCACAGCATATTCGACGTAGGCGATCCACGCGGGGAAGACCCAGTCAACCGGGCCGCGGAGGGCGCCGCGCCTCGAGACCTGCTCTAGCACCTCCTCCAGCGCCGGCGGGCTGGCGACCGGTTTCAGTGCAAGCTCCAGGCGGCGCCCGAGCCCCTCCATGTCAACTGCGGCATTTTTCTCCATGCCGCGCGGAGATGCGCCGGGATATAAGCGGGCGCTGCAAGCAGGCGCGACCGCGGCAAGCTGAAAGTTTCGGCGGGGTCTCCTCTCGCCCTGCTGGCGCGCTCCGGCCTAGACGCCGTGCTGGTTATAGACGCGTGGCACGAGTCCCACCTGCCCCTCGCGAGACGCTACCTGGAGCTCTGCGAGAGGCACATGCTGGACTGCAGGCTCTTGGAGGCCGGGCCGGCCGAGCTCTGCGAGGCAGAGTGCGGGGAGGGCTGCGCCGCGGTCGCGAGACGACGCCGCCCTGCGCGCTGAGAGGTGCGCCGTGTTGCTGTTCTGGCGGGGGAGGTTCTGGAGGGCGGCGAGGGCGCGGTAGCGCACCGGTCTCCGCCAAAAGGCGCAGAAGGGGGAAAGCGGGAGTTAGTGTTCTGGCGGGGAGTTCAGTGGGGTATCAACCTCATTACTGCAGCGGCGGTGTTAATAACATCAGGAACCAGCGACCATATCCGCGAGCAACTGCACTTGGTTTCATTCCGTCTCACCTCGATTCTAGGCAGAGAGAATTCAATAACAAACCACCGATCCGGCTTTAGCTCACAAGTCACACGTAATCTTCCTTTTTCGTCTATCGTTATGCTGCACACAGCTCTCTTTTCTTCTCTTTCGTTGTTTTCCTTGTACATGTCACCCTTCTACGTGGCGGTTTATATAATTTCATTTTTACAAATTCCGCCGTTCCGGGGCGCCGCAATTTGTATAAATTGAGCAACTGTAGAGCGTCTCGCCAGGCGCGCGCGAGGAGTTCGGCGCGCACCGCGTCATTGTCAACCCCACGTCCATATTCCTGGACTACGTCCCCAGCACCCGCCTGGACGCGCTCCTCAAGGCGCTCAGAGAGGTGCTGGGCCGGCGCCCCGTTTAGCACCCGCCGGGAATTTACTACGCGGCGGGAGTTCAGCGCGCGCCGAAACGCCGCGCTGTCGTTCTGGCGGGGGCAGGCCCCTGGAGGGCGGTGGGGACGCGGCAGCGCGCTGCTAAGTCCTGGTCTTCTCCTTCGCTGCCTTCCGTTGTTGCTTTCTCATTTTCTGTATGTGGGCTGCCAGTATCATTATAGGGCCTGCCATGACTCCCAACACTACTGTAAGTATTACAATAAGCGCGCCTAGGATTAGCCAAGCGAAGGGGTTGCGTCTCCACTCCCTGCCCATAACCATTTCAAAGGCCGCCAGGAACACGCCGAGTAGAATCACGCCGGCGACCAGGTATAGCCAAAGCTTAGCCACCACTACGACGTAAATGATGTAGACCGCTATCAAGCCGACTACCGCGTAGCCGAAGTATTGGTTTTTCGAAATCTCGTAAGCCCCCACCAGCAACGTGGCTACGGCGGCGAAAACCCAGAGGTTGGGGGGCGTTGGAAGGTTGATGTACTGCAGTGCAAACACAGACAACCACCAAACGCCTACGCCGGCCCAAAGCATCGTGTCATAATCAACACGCATGGGCCAGGAGGTTCGTCGCATTTTAACGGTGAATTGCCAAACGTAGAGGGTTGCCGAGAGCACGCAGTGCGGTTCTGCGTCGCGCTCACCCTCTCAAGGCACGCCGATGGGATGCCCAACCCCGCTGTTTGTCGCATGTAAATGCCGCCCGCATGAATATCGCATGCTCTTGATTTTCGGGTCTCTCGCCCTCCCTGGAGGCGCGGACGTGGCCACCAGCCTCATCCGTACCGGTCGAGCCTAACGCCCCTCTTCCTCTCCATCTCCCTCACGATGGCCACCAGCCTGTCTAAGTTGAGGTAGCCCGGGCCCAGGAACGCGTCGGTGTCTATCTCCCCGAGGGCCCACGACAGGGCGTCGCTGACGCTGCAGGCGTACTTGAGGGCCTCGTCTTTGAGGTGCCGGCCCTCGCCGTAATCGGCCATGAAGCCCGTGATGCGGTCCAGCAGTCCTTGAGCCTCCTCAGCTCCTCGGGCGCGCGGGGGCGCCCTCCCTGCGCCCTCTCGAGCAGCAGCCTCAGCTCGCCATCAATGTCGCGGTTCACGAGCCTGAGCGCAAGCTCGACGGCCCTCGCCATGCCGGGAATCCGCATCGCCTCCCTCTTGCACTCCTCAACCGCCTGCGCCGCGGGCACCCCCTCCGCCACCTTGGGGCCGGCGCACTTGTAGACCACGTCGCGGAATACGTCCACTACAAGCGTGGCGATAGAAAAGTCATGTCGCTCGAGCACGCCTGCTGGCAGCTCTGCCAGCGCCTTGAGCAGCTCCCTGGCATCCTCCACGCCGCAACGGGTGGTTCCGGCAATATGTGCCTTCCGGGGGTTGCGGCACTCTGCGCAAAAACCGGGCGGTTTTGGCGCGGGAGCTGAAAGAGCGCGCCGCCTAGATTGGCACGAGAA
>JAJHRB010000067.1 GCA_020833025.1 Thermoproteaceae archaeon
AAGACCGCCGCGTTAGGTGCCCCAAGTGCGGCCTGGAGACAAGCAGAGACGAGGTGCCGGCAATGTGGGCGATGAAGAGGTTTGACGAGCTGCTCGAAACGGCCAAGTCCCAATCTCCCTCTTTTTCGGCGCCGGTCGCGCCGGGCGAGTTTCGGATGCTTATTAACCCGAGAATTCCTGCCCCCACATGAGAGGGCGCCCCCCGCCGGGCGAGGGCCCGCCCGGCGCCGCCGACCAGCCGCTTAGCCGCGCCAAAACTGCGCTAATGCGCTCAGGCAGGCCGAGGGGGGCAGCGCCTCCCGCCCCGCCGCGGCCCCTCCCCGCGACCAGTGAGCGGGGCCTCCGGCCCCCGGAGCGCGGCGGGGGGATGAAGGGGGGCGCAGGAGGCTCCATTGCCGCTGTGCTACATCAGGGAGCCCTGCCAGCCGGCCGTCGAGGCGCTGCCGGTCAGCCTATACACGGCGGCCGGAGTCGTTACGCCAGCAATAATGGCGACAAATATTTTATTTAAACGCTGGAGGGTTTGCTCTGAGCCATAAGCGCCGAGGGACGCCTAGAGGGCCTCGAAAATACGCCGGATTTGTCGAAATAACCAAGAAACGGCTAAATACCAAACAGAGAGCGGCTCCATGTCCGAAGTTGAGGCAATACGAGACACGTATAGCACTCTCCTCAAGGGCTTGAGAGTGGTGCTGGTCGTCTCCTCGAGCGTCTCCGCGTACAAGTCCATCGACGCGGCGCGCCTCCTCATCCGTCACGGCGCCGACGTCCACGTCTTCATGACGCCGAGAGCGGCCAGGCTGGTGGCGCCGGACCTCTTCTGGTGGGCGACAGGCAACAAGCCCGTGGTGAGGCTAACCGGCGCCGCCGAGCACGTTGAGATCTGCGAGAGGGCCGACGTGGTGCTGGTGGCGCCCGCCACCGCCAACACTCTCGTGAAGCTGTCCCTGGGCATTGCCGACAACGCCGCCCTGACCTGCGCCCTGGCCGCGGCAGGCGCTAAGAAGGTGGTGGTGCCCGCCATGAGCCTCGCCATGTGGAGCGCCCCGCAGGTACAAGAGGCTGTGAGAAGGCTGCGGGAGCGCGCGATAGTCGTGCCGCCAGTGGTGGAGGAGGGCAGGGCCAAGTACCCGCCGCCCGAGGAGGTCGTCGAGTACGTCATTGACGCGACGGCGCCGAGAGACCTCGAGGGCGCGCGCGTGCTCGTCACGGCGGGCCCGACGAGAGAGCACTTAGACGACGTGAAATACATAACGACTCCCAGCAGCGGTCTCACGGGCTATTACTTTGCCCGCGAGGCCGCGGCGAGGGGCGCGCGCGTGACTCTGGTGGCCGGGCCCGCCAGGATAGGAGAGATCCCGGGGGTTGACGTCGTGAGGGTGACGTCAGTGCTGGAGATGCACAGGGCGGTGCTCGAGAGGGCTGGGGGCCACGACGTCTTCATCTTCGCGGCTGCCCCGCTCGACTTCTACGTCGAGGGCAGGGCGCGGGGCAAGCTGGACAGCTCGGCGGCGCAGCACGTGCTGGTGCTAAGGCGCGCGCCGAAAATACCCGGGGACGTCAGGGCGCGGAACCCCAGAGCTGTGATCGTCGGCTTCAAGGCCGAGTGGGGAGTGGGCGAGCGGGAGCTGATAGAGAGGGCCAGGCAGAGAATGGAGGAAGAGGGGTGGGACGTCGCGCTCGCCCACGACGTGTCGAGGGCGGGCTTCGGAACGGTGCACGACGAGTACTACGTGATCACGGGGGAGTCCGTCACGAGGGTGGGGCCCGCGCACAAGCGCGAGCTGGCCAGGCGCGTCCTCACGCTCGTGAGAGAGCTGCTGGCAAGGCGGGCTAGCACTGCGCCCTAGCCATGGTCTTCAGCGATATTACAAGCTGGCGGTGCTTCCGCTCGTCAAGCTCTATGGACAGCAGCAGCGCCGTGGCGACCGGGTCGCACAGCCTGTAGAGCTCTGCTATCTCGCTCTTCATGGAGTCCTCGCCCGCAGCGAGCGCGTCGAGCTCCTCCGGCGGTATGTCCAGCCCCTCTGCCTTGAGCTTGCCAGAGAGGTAGTCTAGCAGCATTGCGAGTATCTCGGCGTGCCTCATGCTGTCTGCGGCAATCTGCATCAGCAGTGCCCTGACTAGCGGGTTGCGGGTTCTGTAAGAGTACGTCATTGCCCTCACGGCAACCTCCTGCTCCAGCCTCATGCGCCTGGCTACTAGCTCCTCCAGGCTCTCCCTCGCGCCCCTCTGCGAGACAATGCTCGCCACGACATCTGCCAGCTCCGCAATGTTGCACGGCTCCGCGGCGCCGCCGCGCGCCGCTCTAATTATTGCCTCGGCGCAGTTCCTCATGAGGGTGAGCACTCTGCCGTCCTTGGCGAGCTCGCCGGCAAGCCTGCTGCCCCTCTTGCCGGAGAGGTACATCGACACGGCGGCGGGAGTAAGGCCGAGGGCTCTGGCTATGTCGCCGGTGCCCATGCCCCTGCTTGCGAGCTCTCTTGCCAGCAGCACTCTGACTGCAGTGACCAGCCTCTCAGCGCTGGCCGGCGCGCTCCCGGTCTCCACGCTGCCGCGCGCGCGCAGGCAAATAAGTTGTGCAGCCGCGCCGGGGCCCCGCCTTTATATCCACGGGCCGGCGGCAGCCGCGTGAGGAGACGCGAAGTGCCGCGCGCGGTCGCCGAGATGCTCGTCGCGGGGGGCGTCGTGAGGTTCGGCAGGTTCACCCTCTCAAGCGGGATTGAGAGCCCGTTTTACGTAGACCTCAGGGCAGCCCTCGGGGCGCCCGAGCTCATGAGGTGGGTTGTCGAGCGCTACCGCGAGGCGCTTTCCTGCCTTCAGTTTGACGTGCTCCTCGGCGTGGCGACCGGCGGGATACCCTACGCGTCCGTACTGGGCTACTTGATGGGAAAGCCTGTGGGCTACGTGAGGCCGGAGGCCAAGGGGCACGGGGCGGGGCGCCAGATCGAGGGCGCCGGCGTGGCCGGCGCCAGGGTCGTAGTGCTCGACGACGTGATTACCACCGGGGGCAGCGTCATCGGCGCAATCAACGCCGTCAGGGACGCGGGGGGCTCTGTCGTCGGCGTCGTGGTGTTCCTCGACCGCGAGCAGTGCGGCGCCCGGCGGGTTGAGGAGCTCGCAGGGGTGAGGGTCCACAGCGTTTACAGGGTGAGGGAGCTCCTCGAGGCGCTCAGGCCTGTCATCGGCGAGGAGCACTACCGGTCTGCGGTGGAGTACGCATCCAGATGGGGCTGCTGACAGCGCTCGGCAGGCTCCTCCACTACGTGCACCCCGAGGTAGCGCACAGGCTGCTCTCGCTGGTTCTCTCAATACCGCTGCCAAGCTGCCGCTGTGCCGCCCGCTGGAGGGTGGGCATCGCGGAGACGTGCGGTCCCGTCGGCATAGCCGCTGGTCTCGACAAGACGGGGCTTTACGCCAGGTTCCTGTCCTTCTTCTGCCCCGGCTTCATCGTCGTCGGGTCGACGCTGCCGCGCGCGCGCCGCGGGAACAAGCCGCCAAGAGCGGCCAGGGTGCGCCCGTACTCTCTCGTGAACGCAATGGGCCTCAACACGCCGGGAATAGCCGTCGTCGTCTCGAGGGTATCGAGGCTGAAGTACCCCGTCTTCATCAGCCTGGCAGGCTTCAGCGTCAGGGACTTCGTGGTCCAGGTGGAGTACCTGAAGAGGCACTATAGGCCGGCAGCCGTCGAGCTGAACATCTCCAGCCCGACTTACAGGGGGTCGTGGCGCGACGTCCCGGAAGACCTCGACGCGGGCGTGCAGGTGTTCGTGAAGGTGGGTCCGTCGTCGGACCTGCGCGCCGTCATCATGCGCGCGGCGAGGCTGGGCTGGGGCCTCGCCGTCACGAATACAATTCCTGTGAGGGATGCTAGGCTGAGCGCGGGCGCCGGCGGGCTGAGCGGCTTGCTGCTGTATAGACACGGCTTGAGGCTCCTCAGGCGCGCGAGAGAAATTGCAGGGCCCGACGTGCCGATTGTATACAGCGGCGGCGTGTTTGCGTGCAGCCAGCTCCGCGAGGTGCTCAAGCTCGCCAACGCGGTGGAGGTCCTCACGTCAGTGCTCTACTTCACGCCGTACGTCGCGAGGCTCCTCAACGAGTGCCCCGGAGTGCCGTGAGCTCACGGCCCGCGGCAGACTATATCCACGTCAGCGCGCCTCGCCCTCTCCACCAGCTCCCTAAGCCCGCGCCAGTGGGACCCGACCCAGTAGTAGTGGCCGCACGACGTGCAGCGCCAGCACCTCTCGCTCACAACAGCGTGCCCGACCGCCCTCTCCGCCTCGCCGCAGTCGACCTCCACCAGCTCGCCCCCGCACGCCGGACACGCCGTCCTCTCGAACGGCCTGAAGCCCAGCCTCAGGAACGCCGCAATCCACGCGTCGTGGTCGTCCGTCCTGAGGAGCAGCGTGGGCCCGCGCCTGACCCTGAAGAGCTCCTCGTCCCGCGTGACGACGAGGCAATCCGTCGCCGCCAGCTCGCTGTCGCTCGCGCCGGGGCTGTACACCACCCTGGCGCCGAACAGTATCCTCAGCATGCGCGCGAGCCAGCCGAGCATCGCGTCGACGTAAATGCAGTCGGCGCGCGGGGATCCCTTGAGCTCGCACGCCACGCCCCCGCGGCCGCCCGCAAATTAAAGCCGCCGCGCTGGCGCATGCAGTCTTGCTATGCCGGATAGGCAACGACGTGCCCGCAGGGCCGGCTTGCTTGAAGGCCGCGGCGCTGGCAGGGGCGCGGTGGAGAGATAGGAGCTCAAGAGGAGCCCGGAAAGAGGGCGTTTGCGTTTCTCCGAAGGTTGAAGCATGTGGAGAGGCAAGAGCGCAGAGGCTGCTCCTGGAGGCGCTAGGCAATCCCGAGGTCGCCAGAAGGCTCGCCGAGCTCGTGGCTGAGGCCGTGACGGCGGAGAGGGGCCTCGCGCTGAAGCTCGCCTCGGCCGTGGCCGGAGTTATCGCTGCGCCGCTCGACGCCACGAAGCACGACGTCGAGGACCTGAAGAGAGAGCTCGCAGACCTCAGGGCCAGAGTCCAGAATATCGAGACCAGAATTCAGGACATCGAAAGAAGACTCGGAGAGGTCAGGAAGACGGCCAGAGACGCCTAGAGAGGGCTCGCGGCCCTGGCGCCAAGATGAGGGTGTACTGCGGGAGGGAGGGCAGGGTAGTCGGGCTCCTGGCGCCTCTCTGGAGGCTTGAGAGGGCCGGGAGGGCCGCCGTCAACGTAGACATAGCAGGCGAGCTGAGAAGGGCCTTCAGGAGCGCCACCGGAGTCGAGGTGCACGTCGTGGAGTACGTTTACTTCATTCTGTCGCTGCACGCGAGAAACGCCGAGATCAGGCCTGCCGTTCTAGTCAAGGGATTCGCGATATACGATAACATAAAACGGCCGTTCGCGCTCTACGTATATACAGGGTAATTGCTTCCTGCACTCCTAGCCGCGGCCTCCGCGCTCGCAGCTCTGGCCTTGCTGCTCTTGCACTCCCCGCAGCCGGCGGGCCCGCCTGGGGCCGTGAGCGTCGTGGTGTGCGACGGCGGCTGCAGATCCGCAGCCCTAGCGTTCCCGGCGGGGTCTGGAACTGCGTCAAGCCGAGGCCGGAGGACCTCGAGGCGCTGAGAAAGGCACTCTTTGACTGAGCGCCGGCCGCCCTTACCGGCGAGACGCTGTGCTGTTACTCAAGTTCTTGGCGGCAAAAAAATCCGGAGAGCCTTAGTGCGGCATGCGCATGGTGCGCGCGGGCGCCGCGCCGGCGCTGCATGGCGCGAGGCTCCTCGCGATTGCCGCCGCTGCTGTAGCCCTGGCCCTCGCGACGTGGGCCGTCTACACGTGGCCCGT
>JAJHRB010000068.1 GCA_020833025.1 Thermoproteaceae archaeon
ACAATAGCGGGGCTCGACTCCGGGGGCGGCGCCGGGATAAGCGCAGACCTGAAGACCTTTGCCGCGATGGGAGTCCACGGCGCGGCCGCGGTGACGTGCATCACGGCGCAGAACACGCGCGAGATCAGGGAGGTGCACTGCCTGAGCCCGTCTCTCGTCAGGGCGCAGATAATGGCCGTCTGGGACGACATGGGGGTAGACGCCGGGAAGACCGGAATGCTGGGCACGCGGGAAATCGTGGAGGCGGTGGCGGGAGCCGTCTCTAGCCTCGGGTTCCCGCTCGTCGTCGACCCGGTGATGGAGGCTAAGGCCGGCGTGAGGCTGCTGGCGGACGACGCAGTCGAGGCGCTCAGGAGGCGCCTGATACCCCTGGCGAGGGTGGTCACGCCGAACAGGTACGAGGCCGAGGTCCTGGCAGGAGTCAGGATCAGGTCGGTGGAGGACGCGAAGAGGGCCGCGGAGCTGATACACAGAGAGCTCGGGGCCGAGGTCGTCGTGGTTAAGGGCGGCCACCTCGACACCGGCGAGGCGGTCGACGTCGTTTACGCGGGCGGGACCTTCCACGAGCTGGCGGCCCCGAGGCTGAGCTCCAGGGCGACTCACGGCGCCGGCTGCTGCTTCTCCGCCGCGATAGCCGCCGGGCTTGCCAAGGGGCTCGGGCCCCTCGAGGCTGTGAGGCAGGCAAAGCAGCTGGCGCTCCTGGCAATGGAGTACGGCGTGGACAGGGGGCAGGGGCACTGGGCGGTGAACCCGACGGCCTGGCTGGAAATACCCGCGGAGAGGTGGAGGGCCGAGGAGAGGCTCCGGGAGGCGCTCAGGATAATCGAGGAGCACGCAGAGGTGTTCGGCATGCTGATACCGGAGGTCCAGAGCAACATAGGCTATTCTATCGACCCGCGCTACGCCCGCGGCAAGTCAGACGTCGTGGCGGTTCCGGGCCGCGTGGTCAACTACATGGGCAGGGCGAGGCCCTCGGGGCCGCCGACGTTCGGCGCCAGCGATCACATCGCCAGGAAGATCCTGGCCGCAATGGCCAGGGACGCGAGCATTAGGGCCGCAATGAATGTGAGGTACGACGAGGCGCTGCTGAGGGCGGCGGCGGGCATGGGAATGCTCGTGGTTTACGTCAACAGGAGGGAGGAGCCGGAGGACGTAAAGAGAGTGGAGGGCGCGTCGATGCAGTGGATAGTAGAGGAGGCGTTCAGGCAGAGCGGGGGCAGGGCGCCTGACTTGATAGCAGATCTCGGAGACTGGGGGAAGGAGCCAGTGATAACGGTTCTCGGCAGGGATCCCGTCGACGTTGTGATGAAAGTACTTAAAGCAGCCAGCAGCAGGGAGCGCGCGAGCCGCGGCGGAAATGCCCGAGAGGCCGGGGGGTCATTGCGCGAGAACCCGGAAGGCGGGTCGCAGCAGGAGTGAGCGCCTGTCGCGCGGAGGCTTTTCCGCGCGTTTACGGGCCCCCGCCCGTGTTGCGAGCGGTAGGTAGACGTCCAGCGGCACGTCAATTGCTGAGCCGAGTCTCACGTCGTGCACTACAGTGGCCTTGTCGAACAACTTCAGCAGCGCGCACTTGAAGGCGCCAGAGTGCCCGGGCAGTGATATTACCACTGCCCTGTACTTTTTGTCGAGCCTGACGGCGCCCACGAAAAGCCCCGGGGGTATGCTGTGGATGGGCCATTTGGCCAGCCTGGCCTCGATGTACGCCGTGCAGTAATCGCACCGCGCGGCGTAGGCAGACACCGCGGCGTAGAAGGAGCGCGCGAGCTCCCTCCACAGCCCCCGCTTGACAAAGCCGCGGAATAGATCCATGCCGTCCTCCACCCTCATCGCGCCGCCCGCCAGCTCGTACCGCCTCGGCGGCCCCGATGCCACGTAGACGACGAGGCCGCCAGCCCTCTCGAGCGGCTTGCCCGACGCGTAAACGCCGGATCCCCGCTCGACGACGAGATAGCGCCCCTTGCAGCCCGAGGAGGATATCACGAGCGAGCCCCCCGCGAGCTTCACGCAGACGCCGCCGAGGGGCAGTAAGTTGTATGACGGCGTGAGCACTATCACGCCGATTGCCGGCGCAGGCGTGATAAAAGCAGCAGCCGGAAAATGTGAGAATGGAGCTATTACGTGGCGGGATAAGCGAAGCGCTTTAAAGCGCCGCGGATCTCAGCGCATGCCAGCAAAGCAGAGGCTCAAGTTCTACGACATAAAGGCAAGGCAGTCCTTCGAGACAGAGCAGTACGAGATAGTCGAGAAGCAGACGGCGAGGGGGCCAATGCTCTTTGCCGTTGCCGCGTCGCCGTACACGGGAATCAAGGTCTGGAGGCTGCTGGGGAAGAAGAAGTAAGGAGAGCAGCCCCGAGGGGGCAAAACTCACTTTTTAAAGTTTCCTTAAAAACTTCTTCCCGCTCCGGCTCATGCCGTATAGGTACCAGGACGTTGAGATTTACTGGCTTGGTCATGATGCCTTCAGAGTGCTCTGGAGAGGGCTCGCGCTTTACATAGACCCCTACCAGCTACAGGCCGGAGAGCCGAAGGCCGACGTGATACTCGTCACGCACGAGCACTTCGACCACTGCGACCCGCCGTCAATACGGCGCGTTCTGAAGCCGTCGACTGCAGTCGTGGCGCCGAGAGTGGCCGTGAGCTGCGTCAAGAGGGCGGCCAGGGAGGTCAACGTCATCGAGATCGCGCCGGGAGAGAGGAAGAGCGCGGGCGGCATTAACGTGACTGCATACCCGGCGTACAACATTAACAAGTTCCGCGATCCAGCGCGCCGGGCGGTCTTTCACCCGAGAGAGGACGGCAGGGTCGCGTACATGATAGAGCTCGGCAGCGTGAGAGTATTCCACGCCGGCGACAGCGACTTTATCCCCGAGTTCAGAGACGTGAGGGCCGACATACTGCTGGTGCCTGTGTCCGGCGTGTACGTCATGACGCCGCAAGAGGCCGCAGAGTTTGTGAATACAGTCTCCCCGAGGGTGGCCATACCGATGCACTACGGGTCTATAGTCGCCTCGAGGAGGGAGGCCGAGGAGTTCAAGAGACTCGTTAAGGGCAGGATTGAGGTCGTTATTCTAGAGCGCGAGCTCTAGCACTTCCAATCCCGGCCGCCCGCTTTTTAATCCGGGCCAGCGCGCCTGAGCGCCAATTCGCCGGCTCTCCCGCCCTCCGGAGGCACTGTCTAGACAGCGCCTCCAACGCCGAGCGGCCGGCGCCTGCAGCATGCTCGCAGCCGCGCTAGACCCTCAGAGGCAGGAGCCCCGCAGCGCGCGGGATGAGCGCGGCGGCCATCGCCGCGACTATCCCGAGATACGCTCTCACGAGCTCTCCAGCTCTGATAATTCTCACCCGGTGGCTCATAGAGGCGGCGAGCACGGCAGAGTACGCAACGAGCGTAAATGAAACCGGGATCGCCAGCGCGCTCCCGACGGCTGCCGCGATGGCGAGCGTGAGATTTATTGCAACCACATCCCTGGCGCCCAGCCCGACGAGCAGGAGAATCCGCCGCGAGAACCTAAGCCCGAGGTAGGTGCCCGCGAGTATTGATGCTGCCGTGAGGAGGGGGTCTGTCGAGAACAGGGCAATGTTGTTATAGCCGAAGGCGTATGACGCGAGCAGCAGGCTGAGCATCGGCGCAGGGCGGCACACTCTCGGGAGCTTGCACAAGAGGTACGCCACGAGCGCGAACGCCGGCGACGCGAGCCAGAGCGCCGCCGCCTCGGGCCTCAGCCCCGTGAGTGCGAAGCTGGCGACCGAGAGCGGCAGGCTGACTCCCGCCGCCGTGAGCGCCGCGTAGAGCGCGAGCACGTAGACTAGCTCGTGCACGCCGAGTCTCAGCCGCTCTATGTGGCTTGTGAGGGCGCCGGTGAGCTGGCCCAGAACGGCAGCGACTAGAGCCCTCCTGGGCCCCACGCCGCCGCTCCACGCGCCGGGTCCCAGCACCACCACGGAGTTGTTGTAAACCAGCACGGCCGCGAGCCCGTACGCCAGCGCGGTCTCTGCCAGCACGGCAGCCTCACCTGGCAGACGTCAGCAGGAGTAGGATGTGATTTGCCAGGTCGCGCGCGCTGTCCGCGATTCTGTCTGCGGCGTAAATGAGCGACAGCAGGTGATTGAACTCGACGGCGCTGGCGTTGAGGCCGTAGATCTTGTCCAGTGCAGCCTCTTTCACCTCGTCAACCTCCTCCTCGAGAGACCGCGCGAGCTCGGCGTAGTGCCTCAGCTCGCCCTCTCGCGCGGCCTCCAGCATCCTGTACACGTACTCCAGCATGAGCGACGCCAGGTCGAGCATCTCCTTGAAGTCGTTCATTATCACGAGCTGTATCTGGGCGCTAGACCACATGTGCGAGCCCCTCTTCATCTCCTTGAGAGCGAAGTATGCCGTGTCCAGGATGTCGTCCATGCTGCTCACGAGCGCGGCTACGACGTGCAGCACCGTGGGCACGACGGCCCCCCGCGCAATCTTGTCTATCATCTCTCTCGCTATGTTGTCGCCCTCGCTCTCGAGCGCCGCCACCTTCCGCGCGCACTCGTCAATTATCGATCTGTTGCTCGTACCCTGAGAGACCAGGTCGCGCAGCACTTGCATAGCCTCCAGCGAGAGCTTCAGGTGGAGCTTTGCGCTCTTGACAATCTCGTCTACGCCGCTCGCGAATATGCGCCTAAACCACCGCACTTGCGGCCACGGGGCCCCCTATTAATGCTTGTCGGTCACTCGGCAGGCTGCCTCCTCACCCACATGGCGAACAGGTCAATTGGAACGTACGCGAACCTCACATCGCCGCGCCACGTCGGCATTACGCGCCCCCTTATCGGTATCTCCGCGCCGCAGAACTTACACCTGTGCCCGCCCCCCCGCTCCGCCAGACTAATCTCGAGTATGTGGAAGCCACGCCTCTTAATTACAACCCTCCCGCACTCCGGGCAGTAGGTGTGCTCAAGCGGGTGGCCGGGCACGTTCCCCACGTACACGAACCTCGCGCCCTCCTCCCTCGCTACCTCCGCGTGCCTCTCCAGCGTCTCTACGGGAGTCGGCGGTAGGTCGAGCATGTTGTAGTCCGGGTGGAAGCGCAGGAAGTGTATCGGAACGTCGGGCCCGAGAATGTCGATCACGCGCCTGACGAGCCTCCTGGCCGTCTCCAAGTCGTCGCCGACTCTGGGGACCACGAGGTCGGTTATCTCGACCCAGATCCCGTGCCTCTTCATTTCGGCAAGAGCCTCAAAGATGGGCTCCGCGTTCGCGACGAGCGCGTACCTCCTCAAGAACTTACTGTCGCCGTTGCCCTTGAAGTCAACGGTTGCAGCGTCGAGGAACTCGCTCGCGTACTTGACGGCCTCCGGCGTCATGTACCCATTCGTCACGAAGGTGTTGAAGAGACCGCGCGAGCGCGCCAGCACGCCGACGTCGCGCGCGAACTCTATGAATATTGACGGCTCGTTGTACGTGTACGTTATCCCGTGGGCCCCGTAGCTCTCCGCTATCTTGACGATGAGCTCGGGCGTGACCTCGTACCCCTCCGCCCTCCTCCTCTGGCTCAACTCGTAGTTCTGGCAGTACTGGCACGCCCAGCTGCACCCGAACGTGGAGATCGACAGCACCATCGCGCCGGGGTAGAAGTGCGTCAGCGGCTTCTTCTCTATCGGGTCCACGGCTATTGCCGATATGAGCCCGTAAACGTCGAGCTGCAGCGCGCCGCTTCTGACAGTCCTCACGCCGCAGAAGCCCGTCTGGCCCTCCC
The DNA here is from genome assembly GCA_020833025.1 of Thermoproteaceae archaeon. Classification (GTDB taxonomy): domain Archaea; phylum Thermoproteota; class Thermoprotei; order Thermoproteales; family Thermoproteaceae; genus Pyrobaculum. The sequence continues at coordinate 5,733 of JAJHRB010000068.1, forward strand.
TTAGCTTGCACCTCCTCGCGCACGCCAGGCACTCAACGCGCCCGTCTGGCATCTGCCTGCTAAGCGCGGCC
>JAJHRB010000069.1 GCA_020833025.1 Thermoproteaceae archaeon
ACTGAGGCAGTAGGCGGAGGCGTGCGGAGCCCGGTCGCGCGCCGCGGTGGAGTGCAGCGCAGCGGCGCTCTCGCTTGCGTTAGGTCGCTCATTTCGTTCTTCACCGTGCTGCCTGCCGGCGCCGCCGCGCTCGATTTCTCTTGCGCGTGGCTCGCGCCCTATATCGTTGCGCCAATTATCGGTGGCATCGGCGCATTGGCTTACGCCGCAACTGGGGACAGGCTAGTGGCTTACCTGGCGCTCCTCGCGGCGACGGGGCTCCACCACATCGACGGCCTCGCTGACGTTGCAGACGCCATGATGGTACGCGATAGAGAGAGAGCCAGGAGAGTGCTCGAGGACCCCAGAAGAGGCGCGGCCGGGGCGCTTGCAATTGCCGCGGTCATAGCGCTCGGGGCCGCGGCGAGGGTCAGAACGCCGCTGGAGTACATAGCCGCAGAGGTTTTCTCAAAGGCGCTTGTTGTCGTTCTCGCTGCCTTCTCGAGGCCCTTTAAGCCGGGGCTTGGCTCTGCGTTCATTCACGGCGTTAGGGACAGGTGGCCTGCCGCCGTGCCGGCGCTCGCGCTCGCGGCCTGCTTCGACTGGCGCGCATTTACTGCAGCGCTCTTAACCTCGCTGGCGGCGTACGCGGCGCTCTACAGACACCTCGGTGGTGTAAACGGCGACGTGCTCGGCGCGCTGCTTGAGGTCGCCAGGGTCGCGTACCTGTACCCGTGAGCGTGCGTTAATTTACGGCAGCGCTCCGCGCTCTGTGTGGGAGCCTCTCGTCGTGGCGCTGCTGCTGGAGCTCGCCGACAGGCCCAGGTGGTGGCGCGGCTATCTCGTCACTTGCCTAATCCCGCCGCGGCTCCACCCGGTCTCGCTGTTCTACCGGGCAGTCGCGCCGCTTGCCTCACAGGGCGGGCTGGCGCGCGGGTTGCTGATAGCACTGACGGCACCGGCCGGCGCGCTGCTATTCTGGCTCGCCGAAATCGCGCTGCGGGGCCTCCACCCTGTCGCGTATGCAATAGCTGGCGGCTACCTGCTGAAACTAAGTTTCTCAATAGTGCACATAATATACCCGTGCATGAAGTACGCCGGCGCGCCGGCAATGCGGCGCGCGGCACAGCAGTTCGTCAGGAGGGATCTATCGGGGGCTGGCGAGGGCCTTGTAAACTCGGCGTGTCTCGAGTCAGCGGCTGAGTCGCTCGTCGACTCCTTCATCTCCCCTCTGTTCTGGTACCTCCTGCTCGGCCTCCCCGGGGCGTGGCTCCAGCGCCTTGCAAACACACTGGACGGCATGGTAGGGTTCAGGGAGCGGGGAGTGCTCGGGGCTCCCTCGGCGTATCTCGACACAGCGCTCAACTACGTGCCCGCGAGGGTGGCAGGCCTCCTCATCTTCGCGCTCGGGGGCTTCAGGAGGCGTCACGTGCTGCGCCACAGACGCAGAGTGGCCAGCAGGAACGCGGGGTGGCCCATAGCAGCACTGGCGGCGGCACTCGGCGTGAGACTTGAGAAGGCCGGGCACTACTCTATGGGCGAGGGAGGTCTCCCGAGCGCTTATGACGTGAGGCGGGGGCTCCGCGCCATTGCGCTGGGCGCGGCGTTGTGGGCTGCCGTCGCGCTGGCACTCGCGCTGGCCAGAGAGCTGTACATGTCTTGAGGCGGCAGAGTTGAGCGGCGCGCCTGCCTCTCTGAGCTTAAGAGGGCAGCGCTTAAAAGTTTCGGAAAACTCGAATCATTGCTGCGTGCAGGCCAGGGTTATAAATGTCCGCGCAGATTGTAAAGGCCGTGTCCCCCCAAACTCTGCGGCTGCAGAGGAGCGAGGACTTCCTAGAGGAGTACCTCCAGTGGGACTCGCTCGACGTTAACGAAAACGCAAACAGGTATCAGGGGCCGAGCGGCTTCTTCGCGTACATGCTTGAGAGATTCATGTCAGGCGCCGTGCCAGAGCTGCTGCCGGCAGATCTCTACAGGGCCCACCAGGAGGGCTTAATCTACATCCACAAGCTCCCGCTCTCGCTCTACCTGCCCTACTGCACGGGGCACTCGCTGGAGCGCCTGCTGAGACTGGGCCTGAGAACTCCGGTCGTGTCCTCGAGGCCCGCGAGGCACTTCGACACTTACGTGGACCACATCGCGAACTTCCTGATCACGGCGCAGCACTACTTCACCGGCGCCCAGGCGCTCTCTGCAGTTGAGTGGTACGCCGGGCCGTTCATAAGGGAGGACGGGCTGTCGCCGGGAGGGGTCAGGCAGAACGTCCAGCGCCTCGTGTATAACCTGAACTACCCGTCGAGAGTAGGCTTCCAGACTCCCTTCACGAACTTCACGGCCGTCATGGACGCCCCGAGGAAAATGCTGGAGAGCGAGAGGGCCGTGCGCGGCGGTGTCGAGGAGGGACAGCTGGGCGCGTACGAGAGGGAGGCAAAGATGTTCCTCACCGCCCTGTCGCAGGTGCTCCTCGAGGGCGACGTGCGCGGCGTCCCCTTCACGTTCCCGATACCGACGCTGATGACAACTGCGAAGATGCTCGAGGAGCCGGAAGTCTTCGAGGCAGTCTTCACCACGGCCGCCAGGCGCGGGAGCTTCTACTGGCTGAACACGAGAGTGGTGGATCCCGAGAGTATGATGGCAATGTGTCTGCATGAGAGCGAAAGGGTAATCGCTCGAGTTAATGGCCGCGTGGAAGTAATCACGATGGGGGAGCTATTCAGGAAGTATGCCGGGGAGCTTGAGTCGCGAGATCCTGACGGCGCTGAGTGGTACAGACCGCGCGAGAGAGTGGAGGTGCTTGCTTTCGACCCGTCAACTGCAAAAGTAGAGTGGAGACCCGTGAGACGCATTCTAGTGAAGAGAGCCGCACGCGCAGTGAGAGTGACGCTGAGCAACAACATGTCGTTCATCGTCACGCACGACCACCCAATACTTGTATACAGGAAGGACACGAGAAGGCTGTACCTCCGCACCGCGGGCGACCTCCTCAAGCTGAAACAACCGCACGTGCTTAAGGTGCCAGTGCTGCTTGCGCCAGTTGAAGGCGTTAACGGCTACATTACGCTGGAGGACAAGGAGGAGAAAATAAAAATAGTGGTCGACGAGCAGTTTGCCTACTTCCTGGGCTTGTACTATGCGGACGGCACGCTAATTCGCTATCACCGCGATGACCCCTCGTTACGAGCCGAGAATGACAGTCTCCTCTGTGGCGAGCATTACATCAGGGGAGTGCAGTTCTCGCTAGGCAGGGATGAAACGCAGCTCATAGAATTTGTAAAATCCTACGCAAGGAGACAGAGATGGAGCGTATCAGAGTACGATGACAAGAGATGGCCGAGCGTGCACTACATTCAAATATACTCGGCGCGTCTCGGCAGAATGTTGTGCAAGCTCGGCATCTCCGCCTACTCTGATGAGAAGAGAATACCGTGGTTCATATACAGCAGTCCGCCCAGCGTTAGGCTGAGCTTCCTCAAAGGGCTCCTGGAGGGCGACGGGTACTTCAGGAGAAACTCCATGAATAAGGACAGGGCGCACTACGAGCTGCACATAAAGAACAAGGAGCTCGCTGCCGATGTCGTGCTCCTAGCACACATGTGCGGAGTCCCGGCATATCTGCGAGTGTATAAAGATAGCAGTGTGACCGTGTGGATTCCGGCAAGACCAGACGGCGAGTTTGAAAGAGACGTTATTAACGGGCCAGCACATAGATATCACATGAGAGCGGGAGACGTTGCGTGGTGTAATATTTACAGTGTTGAGGAGATCGCTTTCGAGACCGAGCAGCTGTTTGTTGACGTTGAGATCGAGGGCTTGCATTACTTCGTGCACAGCCTGGGCGTGATAACACATAACTGCTGCAGGCTGACAATAGAAAGGAATGATGTAGTCAGGGCAAACAGCAAGGCCGCGCGCATCTCGCTGAGGAGGGACCTCGACAGCGCGAGAGAGGAGTGGCTGGGCGAGCTCGTGAGAAGGCGCAGGGGCGGGACGTGGGCAATACCGGACGTGACCGGCTCGATAGGCGTGATAGACGTGAACTTGCCCAGGCTGGCGCTGGCGAGCCGCGACGACGCCGAGTTCTGGGAGAATTTCGACAGGGCGCTCGGGCTTGTCAGGAGGGGGCTCGCGCTCTTCCGGAGGCGCTACGAGAGGCTGGCGGGAACCGGCATGTTCTCCTTCTTGAGAGAGTACCTCCCGGAGTTCCCTCTCACGCACTTCAACACGATAGGCCTCATCGGGCTGCCAGAGGCAGCGGCAATTTACATGCGCCGCCCGGACCTGTGGACCGAGGGCTCGCGTAGAGACTGGCTGGAGGCAGCAGGCTGGATGAGAGAGGTGGTTGCATTTGCCGCCAAGAGGGCGAGGGAGTGGATGGAGGAAGACAGAACTCCGTGGAACGTTGAGGAGGTCCCGGGAGAGTCCGCTGCAGTGAAGCTTGCCATGAAAGACTTGCAGGACTTCCCCGAGCTGGCGCAGTACCTGCGGGAGCCCGTCTACAGCTCCAGCGTGGCGCCCTACTACGCGCCCATGGAGCTTTACGACAGGGTGGAGGTCGAGGCCAGAGTGCAGCGGGAGTTCACGGGCGGCGTGATGATGCACGTGTTCCTCGGCGAGGAGCCGGACCCGGAGGCTCTCGCAAAGCTGGTGAGAAGGCTGACGGAGACGGACCTGGTGTACTGGAGCTTCACGCCAGCGCAGACGCACTGCCCGAAGTGCGGCAAGACCTTCACGGGCCTCTACACGGCGTGCCCGGAGTGCGGCCACGAGGGCGTGGAGGTGTGGAGCCGCATCGTGGGCTACTACAGGCCGCTGAGGAACTGGAACCCGGCGAGGCGTAAGGAGTTCTGGACGAGGAGGCACTACACGCTGTAGGGCCGCTCGCGTGCCTCGCAGGGCCGTCTTCTTGCGTGCAGGATGGTGGCGATCGGTGCTAGCTGCCGCACGCGGGCGCCGCGAGCTCTAGGCAGAGGGCGCAATGCACTCTAGAGTCCTCGCGGCAGGATGGAGGCTCTCAACAGTTGACGTCCACGGCTCGGTAACTCTCACGGTCTGGCTCTGCGGGTGCAACCTCAAGTGCCCCTTCTGCCACAACTGGAGAATTGCCGAGCGGCTTGCGTGCAGGGAGCTTCACGTAAGTGCGATTGCCGAGGAGGTCGGGGCGGCGAGAAGCCTGATTGACTACGTGCACCTCACGGGCGGGGAGCCGCTCGTGCAGCCAGATGCCGTTGCGGAGATATTCTCGAGGGCGCGCGAGACAGGCGTGCGCACGAGCCTGAATACTAACGCCACGCTTCACGGGCCTCTCGTCTCTCTGCTGAAGAGAGACCTCGTGGACCACGTGGCGACAGATGCCAAGATACCGCCGGACCTGCTCTACGGAATCCCGGGCAGCGAGCCTCTGTGGAGGACCTTCCTGGCCTCTCTCAGAGAAATGGCAGAGAGAGGCATTCCGCTGGAGCTCCGGATACCGGTCGCCAACCTGCCGCCGGAGGCATACAGGGGCTACCTAGAGGAGGTCCGCCGGGCTCTCGAGGGCAGCAGGGTTACTGTCATCGTGCAGCCGCTGGTCGGCCAGCCGCTCGTGGAGCCGAGAGACGCGGCGTGGTGCGGCAAGTACTGCAACCCGCCGGACGAACTCTTAGAGGCCGTGGCCGAAATTGCAAAGCCCCTGGGGCGCGTTATCGTAAAGCGCTGGACTCCCGGCGCGTGGAGCCGCCGGGCTGCCTGAGACCGAAGCGCTCAAGAGCGGCCGCCCGCTCAATCACAGTGTGTATTGACGTGAGAGT
>JAJHRB010000037.1 GCA_020833025.1 Thermoproteaceae archaeon
GGAAAGCCTACCATCATTGTGTACGCCGGATATATATAGTTCTCGTTCAAGATTATTGCAGACTCTATCGCCAGCTCGTGCCACTTCTCCGGCGGGAACGGGTATGCCTTGTTCCTCATGTACTTTGCCAGTATTCTGACGCTTCCGGTCTCGAGACCTATTACCGGCGTGTCTCCCTTGTCAGGACCGTAACCGCCCAGCTCGGCTATGGCCCTCACGGTCTTCGGGGATTCAACGACCGGCGCGATGGATGTGTGGCTGAAGAATATATGCTCGACTTTCAGGTCCCCTGCCCTCAGCGACCTTATTGCGCTGAAGAGCTTCACGATGGCGTCGTGATTTACCCTAAGTCTATTCGGCCCGAACGGCGACGTCCCGTACAGCAGCACGTCATCAGTTATGAGATCGACCTGAGTCCAGCCGGCTCTTAAGTTCACCTCGACCTCTCTCACGACGTGTTCTACAGGTATGGAGCGGAACATAGTAGGCGTGACGGGGCAGAATTGGCATCCGCGGGGGCAGCCGCGCGTAATCTGCACCTCGCCTAGGCGGGCTGGATTGACTATCACCGGTATGTCCTCTACTGACGGGTATTCATTGGGCGACGGGCGTATCACCGGCGGCACCTCCTCCCCGGCAATAATTCTCGGCAGCCACTTCGGCAGTGTTATCTCCGCGTCCTCTAGGAAGATTGCGTCAACCCACTCTGGCCTCCCGGCGCGGATGACTTGCTCGACGCCCGGCCCGCCCAGTATTACCCTGAATCCGTACTTTCGCTTCAGCGCCGCTACCTTGTCTCCCAGCTCTCTGAAGAATCTGCCGGTCCACGTCTCGCCGCCTCCAAGTATCATTGCCAAGAGCGTCCCAACGGGCGAGAGACCAATGTCGTGCACGCTTATGCCGACAACCTTCGTCCGGGGGCCCACAACTCTCTCAAGTCTCTCCGGGGGGGTCACTATGACGTCCTGGTATCCGGCCTTGATGAGCGCCGCCTCGACCTTTCTAAGTGTGTAGGGCGCGTAAAGCGCTTTCCCCTCTCTATCTGCAGGCACCGGCGGCGTGAAAAACTTGTCCATAAAGAGCCGGGGGACCAGGCGTGCCGGCATGTCGGCTATATAGCCAAGAGCCGTTGATCTATTGTAGTCCGTAAATGTGCCGCGATCTGCAGTTAGGACGATCTCATGGTGCATATCTCGCGCCGCGCGCGCACTATCTAAGTCTTGCGCCACTGTTGCGGCGCCAGAAGCCTCTCCCTATCTGCGCTGAGTTAATGCTTTTATACTCACGCGCACAGAGTAGACGGCGGGGGGCTGCACGGCGTGCCGGCCGTGTTCCGCCGTCAGGCGGACCCAGGCTAGGGGGCCCGAAACCGGGGCCGGGCAGCGCTGCCCCCAGCGCCCGCGCCGGGCTCACCGAAGAGCCCCGGTCCGGCGGGGCGCCGGTCCCCAGGCTGCTCCAGCCGTAGGGCCGGGGGGACCTGGGCATGCGGGGAAACGGCGGAGGTCCGGGAGGGAGCACGCCTAACCCGCAGCCGGTGCGTTCGCCGGGGAGCCGGGGGGAGGGATGCCCGGCGCGGGCGCTGGGGGCAGCGCTGCCGGCTTCGGGTTGCCGCCGCCTGCGTATTTCCTTGCATTGGCGTGGGACGTGGCTGGCGCGGTAGGGACCGTTCTCCACGGACGCCTGAAACAGCCCGGACGGCAGGCCGGGGCCTATCTATCTGAGCTCAGGCAGACCGGGAGGCGCGGGGCATGCAGGGGTATGGCCGCGAGGTCTTGCCCGGGCGGCCCGGCGCCTCCTGGCGCATAACTGTACCACTCACAAGAGCGGTATGTAGCGTGCGAGCCTGGCCCTCTTGGCTACCTCCAGCGCAAATCTCTCGATTTTGCTCCCGTCGCCTCTGACTACGGCAATTGTTAGGCATCTCCCCTCAACGTGTACGTGCGTATAGGCCACTACATGAGTCTTGTTCACTTCAATGGCGTCGCCCACGTCCGAGAAGGTATCTGTGACTGCCACCACGACTCCGAGGCACTGGTGGCCCGGTTTTTTGTGATCCTTCTGCGTCTCCAGATACTCCCAGAGGGCGGCGGCAATGACCTCGCTCCGAGTGGCGCCGGTTTCCTGCGATATTCTATCTACAGCCTCTGCGAGTTCGCATGGAAGCGATACGCCAAAGCGCCTCATGGGGAAATTCATGAGGGGGAATTTTATGTATACTGATGTCGGTCTCGGCATGGGCTGTGTAGGCGTGGTAGACACCACTTTCGCTAGAGTGGACATGGGCGGCGTCGCTGTGGAGGAACTGAAGAATTTCATGCCGGGCGCCGTGGTTAAAAGAATTACTGTCCCCGGCATTAAGAACGCCGTGTGGGGTGCCTTGAAGTTAGTTAAGGAAGGATGCGATGCCGTGATTGTGCTTGGGTGGGTTGGCCCCACTTTGATTGACAAGTACAGCTACCTGGCCTCGTCGATAGGACTTATGCAGCTACAGATAGCCACCGGCGCCCTCGTCATTGACGTGACGGTCCACGAGGAGGAGGGCGGCGGAGACGAGAGGAAGCTTAAGGAAATTGCCATAGACAGGACAAGGAAACACGTGTGGAACCTCGTTCAAGTGCTTAGGGGGGATCTGACCCGGTATGCCGGCAAGGGCTTAAGGCAGGGGTATCCCGACGTGGGAGAGATCGTTTAATTCTGTAAATGCGCTGCATTACAGCACAAGTAAAGTGATTATTTGCAGGTAAGCACACACCGCGTGAAGTGTTGACAAATTTTATAGAGATTGCAGTGAAAATATATAGAGAAAATTGCATCTATTTCACGGTAGTAAATATATTTAAGTCCCCCGAAATGCACTTAACACAAGGAACCCCACGCCCCCGCTATTCCTGCGCGCCCGCGCCTCCCGCCAGGCTTCGCGCATTTTTCCGCCATCTTCCACACAGTGCAAATTGACAGCGGCACGGGTCAGGCTGGAGCGGCTGCATCACGGCTCAACATCGGGAAGTAGTCATCACGCATCCCCTGAGCTGCGTGTGTAAATAAAACATTCAGGTGCAGGCACGGGCACCCTTGCAGCCGATGCAGTCACACCTTAAAACAAAGCCCCTACTGGGCGCGTGAGGCACCTGCTGACTCTAGTGGAGTACGAGCCGCACGAGATTGAGTACATACTGCGCATTGCAAGGGACTTCAAGTCGCGCTATCTGGCGGGCGAGGTCTACCTCCCAATCCTCCAGGGGGAGGTGGTGCTGCTCTACTTCGAAAAGCCCAGCACGAGGACCCGGCTGTCGCTCACGGCAGCGGCGGCGCAGCTCGGAATGCACGTAGTTTACACCACGCCGGAGGAGCTGCAGATAAGCCGCGGGGAGGGCATTGCTGACACCATGAGGGTTGTGTCCAGATACGCCGCGGCGGTTGCGGCCAGGGTGCAGAGACACGAGACGCTGGAGGAGATGGCGCGGCACAGCTCGATTCCTGTGATAAACGCGCTGTCGGACAAGCACCATCCATTGCAAGCACTTGCCGACGCGCTGACCTTGTGGGAGAGGTCCGGCAAGCTCCGCGGCATCAAGCTTGCATTTCTCGGCGACGTGTCAAACAATGTTGCAACGAGCCTGGCCATCATCGGCGCCAAGCTCGGATGGGAGGTCAGGCTCATCGGCCCGAAGCAGCTCTGGAGTGCCAAGCTGGTGGACGCACTCTCCGAAGACGCGGCGAAAACCGGGGCTAGTATTTACTTCAGCGAGTCGATAGATGACGTGGCAGGAGTTGACTGCGTTTACACGGACGTATGGGTCTCCATGGGCTTTGAGGCGGAGGCCGCGGAAAGGAAGAGGCTGCTGGGGCCGTACCAAGTGAGCCAGAGAGTCATGGAGATGGCGGGGAAGAGGGCAATCTTCATGCACTGCCTGCCAGCGCGCCGCGGGGAGGAAGTCGCAGACGACGTGATCGAGGGGTCGCGCTCGGCGGTGTGGGATCAGGCAGAGAATAGAATGCACACTGCAAAGGCGGTCTTCGCGTATCTCCTCAGGCCCTAGGGCCGGCATGGCATTAGGCCGCGCATGAGCGCTGTCATGACCGCAATTATGGTCTTCCCGTCCTTTATCTCGCCAGCGTTGACCATGCGCACCAGCTCGTCGCAGGGCACCCACAATATTTCCATGTCGGCCTCGCCGGGGTCCCTCCTGTCAATACCGACGTGCTCAAGCTCGCTGGCGTGGTAAACTTTGATGAGCTCATTCGAGACTCCCGGAGTTGGGTAGAACTCGGCCAGCGGGGTTAGTTTAAGCGGCTTATAGCCTGTTTCCTCGATCATTTCCCTGAGAGCAGCTGACTCGGGGCTCTCGCCGGGCTCGAGAGTACCCGCGGGTATCTCAAGCGTCCACGCCTCCACCGCCGCTCTGTACTGCCTCACGAGAAGCACACTGTTTCCGGACACTGCCAGCACGGCAACGGAGCCGGGGTGGAGTATGTACTCGCCCCACACGGCCCTCCCGCCGACTACTCTTGCCCTCCTTACCACAGAGAATTTTGCCGCGCGGTAGACAATGGACTCCATGACAGCCGGCTGGCGCGCAGCTAAAAGCAAGACGGCAGTCTCAGCGACCAGAAACCATCGTCACCCAGTCAGTGCCCTGGGTGTCGTCACTGCAAGCAAAGCGCGTGCCGGTATAAAAATGGGTCCCCTTCGGGGCCACGGGAGGTCTCTCGGCGCCCCGGGGGCGGACCGCGACACGCTCGGCGCATTAGTGCAGTTTAGGGAGCGGGCAAGCGGCAAGGTCGTTGAATTTATTGGGGAGAGCGGAATTCAGGTATGGCAACCAGCAGCTAGGCGGCGCGCCGGCTCTGAGCGTGCCTCAGAGCCCTGAGCCCCGCCGCGAGCGCGAGCGCCACTACCGCCGCCATCGACGCGGCAGCTGCGATAGCGGAGGCCCACATCAGCGTGAAGAGATCGCCAGCACTTGCCGGTGCCGCGATCCCCGCGCCCTCCAGGCGCGCTGCTATCTCTCTGAGCGCGTCTGAGTATCGCACGCTGGAGTTCACAGTCACGACCACGACTCTGGGCTTGAGACCGGCCTCCTCAGCCTTCCTGATGAACTGGCTTACCGCCAACGGGACCTCCCCGGCGACAAGCACCGCGAGAGCGGGCGCGCCGCCTTTGATGTACTCGAGCGCGAGCTCTAAGTCGCGCGGTGACACCTCGCCGTGCTCTCTCAACAGGACGACAATATCCCTGTAGCCGAGCCAGTGCAGCACGTACTGCGCGGCGGGAGTGAGCGCGACTGCCCTCCCGCCGAGCTTGCAGCAGCGGGACGAGTTCAGCTCGCGGAGCCTGCTCACGAATTCCGCGTCCGGCGCGAGCCCCGTCGCGTCCGCCACGGCCGTCACGAGCCTGATAACATTCGGCGGATAAAGCCCGTGTTCGTGCAGATTAACGCCGGCGGCGCCGCGCTGCGCCATGTCGGCGCCCCGCACGAGCCTGCCGTCCCACGTCAGGTACTCGCCGATCTCCCTCACGTTAATAACTCTTGCCCGAATCTCGCCGCGCGTGGCCATTTCGGCAATCTTGAACTCGAACGGCGCGTGCATAGACAGCACTATCACGTCGCGCTCTGAGAGCCCCCTCAGCAGCTCCAGATCGGCCAGGCTTAGCTGGTACTCGTGGGGGTCCGCGACGCCTCCCGCCAGGAGCATCACGTCGGCATTGGGGAATGCCTCTCTGAGCGCGGCGTCGTACGCGGGGAACGACACCACGATTTTGGCCCCCGCGCCAAGCGCCAGCGCTGCAAGTAATGTAACCGCTAATGTAACCGCAATGGCGCGAGCTCCCGGCGGGAGCATGAACGCGGGATAGCGCCGCGTATTTAAGCTTGTGCACTGCGGCTGCGGCATTCCGGCGAGATTTACGCAGCGCCGTGCACGGCGCCGGGCCCGCGCGGGCGGCCTAAAAAGATTTAAAATGCTTGCACGTGCTGCACACTGGGCCGGCGGGCCGGTAGTCTAGCGGAAGGATGCCCGCCTTGCGCGCGGGCGACCCGGGTTCGAATCCCGGCCGGTCCACCATCAGCTCCTCGAGCAAGGCTTAGAGAGCCCGGCCGACGGCTAGGCGGCGATTCCCTGCGAGTCTTGGGGCCGATCAGGGGGCTCTGAGACATATGCACGGCTGAAGCGCGAGTACTTGCGCCGAAAGCTTATAAAACATGCCAGGAGGGGAGCGCCGTGACGCAAGAGCTGCGCGCAATAGTGAGAATTGGGGACACGGATCTCGACGGGACGAGACAGGTAATGTACGCGCTGACGAAAATAAGAGGGATGGGCATAACCACGGCATATGCATTATGCAGAAAGCTGGGCATAGACCCGCACGCCACTCTAGGCACGCTGCCAGACGACCAGATAGGCAAGCTCGACTGGGCTGTCCGCAACCTCCACAAGATACTGCCGCCGTGGCTTCTCAATAGAAGGAAAGACCCGGAGACAGGGCGCGACTTGCACCTAATAGGCGCGGATCTTATCCTGGCCGCTAAGAGAGACGTAGACTTAGTGAAGAAGCTTAAGTGCTGGAGGGGCGTCAGACACGCGCTAGGGCTTAAGGTCAGAGGCCAGAGGACCGTGACCACGGGCAGAATAGCCCCGGTCGTGGGCGTCGCGAAGGGGAGGCGGCAGCAGTAAGCATGGGGGGCTTGAGGAAGCCGAGGAAGAGGTACCTCGACGGCAAGCCGAAGAGGCTGTGGAACAAGCAGCTGCTGCTTGAGGAGCTGCAGCTCGTGGGGGAGTACGGGCTTAGGAGCAAGCGCGAGCTGTGGCTCGCCAGAGCAATTCTAAAGCGGATAGTCAGGCGCGCGAGAGCCATGCTGGCGCTGCCCCCCGAGGAGAGGGCGGAGGCCGAGAGGAAGTTCAAGGAGAAGCTATACAAGATGGGCTTCATAGAGGACCCGAACGTAGCGCTGGACAGAATACTCTCGCTGGACGTAAGGACGGTTCTTGAGAGGAGGCTACAGACGGTGGTGTACAGGAGGGAATTAGCGAAGTCCGTAAACCACGCGAGACAGCTGATAGTCCACGGCCATGTGCTAATAAACGGCAGAAGGGTCACCTCGCCGGGATTCCTCGTGCCGAGGGAGCTCGAGGACAAAATAGCGCTAGACCTGGGCGCAAGTCCGGCGCCGCCTCAGGGCGCCGCGGCTGCCCAGCAGGCCTAGAGAAGCCTCCCGACCCTCGTTATTCTCCTCATGGCGAGCTCCAGCGCCCACTGCGGCAGCTCATACTTCCGCAGGACGTGCGCGACAAGCTGCTCTATCCTGTCGCAGTCCGCCCCTCCCTGCTCTCTGCACAGCTTGACCAGGAACTTAGAGCGGGCCTCGAAGAGCTCCGGCGTCATTTTCACGCGCCTGCACTCGTGGTCGTACGTGTACCCCCGCTCGAGATCTCTCATGTGGAGGTAGATGTGCGCAGCGGCCTTTGCGAGGTCCATCCTGCCGCCCGTCACGTACATTCCCTCCATTATTGCATAGCAGCTGCTAGCGCCCGAGTATATTGACCTCCTCCCCCGCTCCACGCGGCGAGCGCCGCACCGGCTAAATATACCCTGCCCTGCACTGAAAATTTTTCCAGAGCAACACCAGCCGCGCGTGCAGATTCTCGTCGGCACGTGCGGCTTCGCCCGCTCGAGGCGCGCGATTTACAGCGCGCTTGACGCCGTTGAGCTCCAGGAGACGTTTTACAACATGCCCGATCCAGAGAGAATGGCCGCACTGCGCAGAGAGGCGCCGGAGTTTCACTTCACGGCCAAGGTCTTCCAGGGGCTCACACACCCGCCGGGCAGCCCCACCTTCAAGAGGACCCGCGGCTTCAAGCCGGCGCAGGGCCACGGCCTGCTAAAGCCGACGCGGGAGAACTTCGAGCTGTGGCAGCAGTTCTTCGACGCGGTGTCGCGCCTGAGGCCCGAGGTGCTGGTCTTCCAGACCCCGCCGAGCCTGAGGCCCGAGCCGTACATACGCGACTTCTTCGCGTCAGTGGCTGGGAGCTTCAGGATAGCCTGGGAGCCGCGCGGCGAGACGTACAGGGATCCCAGGCTGATAGAGGGCGTCGCCGAGCTCGGCGTTATAATTGTCGTGGACCCGCTGAGGAGGAGCCCCCTGCAGCAGGACGTGCACTATTTCCGCCTCCACGGGCTGGGAGGGCGCGAGGTCAACTACAGGTACAAGTACACGCAGGAAGATCTCCGCAGGCTCGCCGACGTTGTCATCGGGCTCGCGGGGAGCAGGGCATACGTGATGTTTAACAACGTGCACATGTACAGCGACGCGCTGGAGTTCAAGAGGGCCCTCCGGCTCACCGCCTCGAGGGCCTCTGGCTGAGAAATCGCGGCATGTAGAGCGGCCTCGCGGGGTACCCCCTAATCTCCTCCTTTATTCTCCTCGCTAGCTCCTCCACCGTCGCTATATACTGCCCCCGCCCTCTCTCCCTCACCGACAAGACTCCCTCCTGCTCCTCCCTGCGCCCCACGACGCACACGTACGGAACCCAGCTGGTCTCCGCGTCTCTGATCCTTCTTGCCAGCGTCTCGTCCCTGTCGTCGACGTCAACCCTGATGCCCTCTGCCTCGAGCCTGTCGGCGACCTCAACGGCGTACCTGAGATTCTCTCTGGTAACGGGAATCACGCGGGCCTGAACCGGCGAGAGCCACGTGGGCAGGCGCGGCGTCTTGCCCTCCCTTTCCATTCTCGACGCGGTATCAAAGACCATGTAGAGGTACCTCTCGACGCTCCCTATGATTGCCGTGTGGATGATCACGGGGTATCTCGTCTCGTTCCTCTCGTCCACGTACTTTATGCCGAAGCGCTCCGCATTCCCAACGTCGATCTGGAACGTCGAGATCTCCCTCGGCCTCCCCAGCTCGTCCACTATGTGAAACTCGGCGTTGAGCACCCAGTAATACTTCCGACCGCGCATTATCCTCAGCAGAACTGGCTTCCCCTCCCTCCTCGCCAGCTCGACGAGGTAGTCCCTGTTGCTCTCGTAAAAGTCGCGGGTGACGTTGTACAGCGAGACGTAAGTCCTCCCGAGCCTCGCCGCCTCCTTGAATATGACCTCGTGGAGCCTCAGCGTCATGCCCTTCGCCTCCTCGAGATCCCTCGTGAAGACGTGAAGGTCCGGCATGTAGAACCTCCTGAGCCTGAACAGCAGCGCCGTCTCGCCGGGCTGCTCGTACCTGTACGAGTCCGCGACCTCCATGATGCCGAGGGGGAGGTGCCTGTAGCTTATCACCCAGTCCCTGACCATTGCAAACTGCTGGAAGCACGCGGCGTACCTCAGCACGAGGTCCGTGTCCGCCCCCACGATGTAGAGCCTCTCGCCGAATAGCCTCGCGTGGGACTCTATAGCAGGCTCCGAGAGCCTGAACATGTTCGTCCCGCGTATCCTGAACACCGGCACGCCGATAGACCTCGCGACGAGGTAGGCGTAATCCTCGGCGAGCTCCACCATCACGGCCGCCTCCGGCCCGTAGCGCATGTGCCCGGCGTCCGACATAGGCTCCCACTCGAAGCCGAACTTGCGCGCGTACTCGAGGTACCTTGGCTCGCCGCCGCCCAGCTCCTGCCTGAAGACCTCCTTGTCGACAAGCGCCTTCAAGTCCTCGAGACCCCGGTAGTCAAACTCGGCGGGGTCGTGCTCCTCCCCGTCTGACGGCGTCAGGATCACGTACGTGTCCCGCTCCCCGGCGGCCTCGCCGGCCCCAGCAGCAGCGCCGGGCCTGAAGCTCCTGCTGAGCTCAGAGAGCGGGTGCCCGAAGCACTTGAGCTCGAAGGCCTTGTAGTACCCGAAGGGCGCCTTGTAGACCTCGCCGCGGAACTCCGACCTGACGGCCTCGTAAAGCGCGTTAATCACCTCCCTGGCGGTGTAGGGCCCCGCGAGGTCGCTCGACAGGTGGGCGTATGGATATATCACTATCGACCCGGCCCTCACTCTCTGCGCGACGTCAACTATGTCGCGGGCGACCTGGCGCAAGAACCCGCCGTCTGCGGAGTCCCCACGCTCGACCGTCACGAAGACGGCGAGCGCGTTCCCGGCGGAGCCCGACGAGGGCTCGTCCCTTATGTCTAGCGCCGGCTCTCTCGCCTCCCAGCTGAACCTCTCCGCGTGGATGTAGAGCAGGCGCACGTGCGCTTGGAGTCCCAGCTTAATTTGCGTGCCGCCGGCGCGCAACGCATACTATCCCCTCCCCGGGCGCGCTGCGGGCACTGCTCCTGGCGCTGGCGCTGCGCCGCGCTCGCCGCGGCCGTCGCCGCACCCTTCCTCCTCAGCGCGTTCTTCGAGCCGGCGTTTCTGTGGTACCCCGCCGCCGTTCTGGCGTCATTCGCGTGGTTTGTGTACCTCTCGTCGAGACTGTACGGCGCTCTGTGGGGCTTCCTGTACGCCATCGCCGTTGGCCTCCTCCATCTAGCGATCCTGGCGGCGCTGAACGCCGCGAGCGGCGGGCTTCTGTGGCGCGCCTACGAGGTGGGCTTCGACGTGTACGAGAGGTGGAACGTGCCTGTCGTCACCGCCGCCGACTCGGCGGCCATGTGGGCCTCGGCGGAGGCGCTCGCGAGGCCGTGGCGCAGGCTCGCAAGGCGGGCGCCGTGAGGCAAACGAGGGGCGAAAATCGAATCTCAAGAAGGTTGAAATGTAGGCGTGTGTAGTCCCATCAGCAGCGCCTCCGTTGGTCTCAGCCTCTTCATCACGGGGTCGGGCGCCAGGCCGAGCTGCTCCATAGTCACGCTGCCAAGCAGGTTCACCTCCTCGTCCCCGAATACCGCCGGCGTCGCGCTCGCTCTGTAGCCCTCTATCTCTATGCCGACCTCCCCCAGCGGCCTCTCAATGACCCTGCCGTCGGCTAGTCTGAGCCTGACGGTCCTGACCGGAATCACGCCGAGGCTTGCCAGTGTCGATGCATGTATTACCGTGTACGTAGCCCCCGTGTCAACCAGCAGCTCCAGCTCAGCCCTCCTCGCCGGGTCTGCCGGGTTCCACACCACGGCCCTCACGGTGAACGTGCCCACCAGGGCCAGTCTCCTGGAGTTTTTTTATCCCTTATAACGCTGCGCTAATCAATGTAAATCCCGTTCCTCCTCAGCCTTCTCAGTATCCCCTCGGCGTCGTCTGGGAAGAGCTCCGAGTACCTCCTCATCTTGCTGTAGTCGAGCTTGATGTTGCGCTCCAGCGCCATCCTGGCCACGCTGTTTATGAACTCCTCGGCCTCCCTGGTCGCAACCTTAGCCTTGAGCACGAGCAGCTCCTCCAGCCCTATCGCCATGACCTTAACGCCGTCCGCGTCGACCTCCCTGGCGCTCCTGACGAGCTCCTCCGGGATGTACACGTCGAGCACGTTCTCGAGGAGGTCTACTCTCACGATGTCGCCGCCGACAACCAGCTCGTAGTACAGGGTTCCGTGCTCCGACGTCCCCACGTCCCAGTCGTTCTCCCGCGCTATCTCATCGAAGAGCTCGCTGTCCAGAATCGTCGATTTGTTAAGTATGAAGAGATCTATGTCGTGCGGGTCGTAGTCGAGCCTGTAGACCACGGGAAGCACGGCGCTCCCCACCAGCACGAACTCGATGCCGCGCCTTTTCAACTCTCTCGCTACAATGCCGAGCGTCCGCACGTATTTCTCCTGGCGCATGTTACTACTGCCCTGCACGTTTTTCAATTAACCCTCGCAGTGTAAAGGCCTGCTAGAGCACTACATGAAGAGTAACAAAATTTTTAGCCCGCGGCTGCGCTATTGCCGTGATAACCGGCGAAATCATAAATCGCGTAGCAAGTTTTGATAAATGCCTCAAGAGGGGCAGGGTAGTATTCACAAGAGTCGACATAAACTCGCCCATCTCTGGCGGCAAGATCGCCGACGAGTTCAGAATAAGAGCGCATGCGCAGACGCTCCGCGCGGCGTCTGACGCCGGCGCTAGAGTCGTCGTGCTCGCGCACCAAGGAAGGCCCGGGCAGGACGACTTCACATCGCTGGAGCTCCACAAGCCGTACCTTGAGAAGTACATGGGCAGGCCCATCAAGTTTGTCGACGACATAATAGGCCCCGAGGCCAGGCGCCAGATAAAGGAGCTGGGCGACGGGGAGGTACTGCTGCTCGAGAACGTGAGAGCCCTCTCAGAGGAGCTCGTAGAGAGAGTGCCTGAGGCGCAAGCCAAGACAATGCTCGTCCGCAAGCTGGCCCCCCTCGGGAACTACTTTGTCTTTGACGGCTTTGCTGTGGCTCACCGGTCGCAGCCTAGCGTCGTCGGCTTTCCCGTCGTGATGCCGTCATGCATGGGGCCGGTATTCGAGAGAGAGCTGAGGGCATTAAGCGCGGTCTTCGAGCGGCGCGGGCGCGGCACGCTGCTCATTGCAGGCGGCGCGAAGATACCGGAGACTTTCAAGGCGATAGAGAGGCTGCTTGCCGCAGATTTCGTTGAGAGAGCCGCAGTCGGGGGCCTCGTCGGTATCGTGTTCGCGGCGGCCAAATATGCCATTAGCGGGGCTCTGAAACAAGAGCTCGAGAGGCTGGGCGTGCTGCCTCACGTAGAGAGGGCAAAACAGCTCCTGGAGAAGTACAAGGACAGAATCCACGTTCCCCTGGACTTCGCAATAGACCACAACGGAAGGATAGAGGTGGACGTTCACTCGCTTGCCAAGGCACCACTAGACGTGGGCAGAGCCACTATTATTCACTACAAGGAGCTGATAGGCGAGAGCGAGATTGTGATTTTCAGCGGGCCGATGGGATACATTGAGGACGAGAGATTCGCCACGGGCACTATTGAGCTAATTAGGGCAGCCGCCGCCAGGCGCCTTATAATCGGGGGCGGGCACACAATAATGTCGGCAGAGAGGGCAGGCGTGATGGACAGGGCGTATCACATATCAACCGGCGGGCGCGCGTTCATTCAGATAATTGGCGGCGAGGAGATACCGGCACTCAGGGCGCTGTTGCTGTCGGCGGAGAAGTTCTGGAGACAGTAGGGGTTCAATGTCTGGGGCGAGTGCGGACAGCTCCGCCGTCCCGCTCCTCACATTCCACAGATCCTCGGCGCCGGTAGACGCTGCCGGGAGTGCGCGAGTCAGGTTTTATTATCCGCCCCGGCCCTCGCTGCAGTGCGCGTTTACTTCTCGCAGCTGTTCAAGGAGCACAGACCGCCGCGGAGGCACCCCGAGGCCCCTGACAGACTTGACTACCTGCTGGAGGGGGCCCGCGAGGCGGGCGCCGAGATTGTCGAGCCGCAGGCGAGGGAGGACGCGTGGCGCCTCATTGAGCTGGCCCACGACAAAAGCTATGTAGAGCTCGTTAGGCGACTCTGCAGGGAGGGGGAGGCGTTCATTGACGGCGACACGTACATCTCGGAGGGGACTTGTGACGCCGCGGCACTCGCGATCTCAGCTGCTGCCGGCGCCATCGACAAGAGAGAGACGGCGCTGATAGCCACCAGGCCCCCGGGACATCATGCGGGAATTGCCGGCAGGGCTCTCTCGGCACCGACGCAAGGCTTCTGTATATTCAACACGGCGGCCGTGAGCGCTCTCTACGCCGGGGAGGGCGTTGCGATAGTTGACGTGGACGCCCACCACGGCAACGGGACGCAGGAAATACTGTACGAGCGCGACATACTCTACATCTCGACACACCAACACCCCGCAACCCTCTACCCGGGAACCGGCTACCCCGACGAGATCGGGAGGGACAAGGGTGAGGGCTACAACATAAACATACCGCTGCCGCCCGGCACCGGCGATGACGTGTACGTCAAGGTCATTGACGAGATAGTAGTGCCAATTCTGAAGCAGTACGGACCGAGAGTCGTGATAATCTCGCTCGGGTGGGACGCGCACAGAGAGGACCCCCTGACCGACATGAACCTGTCCCTTAACGGGTATCTCTACGTGCTTGATGCGCTCAGGAGGCTCCAGACGCAGACTGTAATACTCCTTGAGGGCGGTTATAATCGCGACGTGATAAGGAGGGGGACAGGGGCGCTCGTCCGCATGTTTGACAGCGGGGTCTTCGAGCCCCGCGAGGGCAGGACTGAGACGGGCCCCGCCGCGCTGAGGAAGGCCGGCGAGATTCTGGACGAGGTGAGGCGGGCCGTCTCGCGCTACTGGAAGATCTAGCCGGCAATTTCTGCTAGGACCCTCCTCACCACGGGCCCCACTCTCACCTCGGCGAATTCGTTCGGTATCGTGTCGCTGCACACCAGCCTGTCGACGCAGCCCCTCACTCTCTCTCTCGCATCTCCCAGCAGCTGGCAGTGAGTCACGACGGCGTAAACCTCAGCGGCGCCGAGAAACCTGGCGGCCCTGCACGCGTCGACGAGCGTGCCCCCCGTTGCCAGTATGTCGTCGACTATTGCCACCCTCCTCCCGCGGAGGTCAAGCTCAGCGCGCGGTGAGAGTGTTATCGCGCCGGTCACTCTGTCCCTATGCTTCTCAAAGTGCGTGTAGGGCACTCCCAGCTCCCTCGCGAGAGCCTCAGCCCTGCCCGCCGAGCCGAGGTCAGGGCTTATGACGGCGTCCGCGCCAGAAATCCTCTTGGCGAACTCAGAGGCTGGGTACACGTTCTTAACGACGACCCGCGGGGCGTAGTCAGCAATGTAAGGCTTGTGGAGGTCAAACGTCACGAGGGCCGAGACCGGGTACCCCGATATCATCCTCAAGAGCGCCTTGGAGCTTATCGGCTCGCCAGGCCTGAACCTCCTATCTTGCCTCGCGTACGGGAGGTACGGCGCGACCAAGACGACTCGCTGCACGCCCATATCGCTGAGCGCGTCAAGCACGAGGATCAGCCTCATCACGTTGTCATTGACGCTGGGGTACAGTCTCGCGACGAGAATGACCTCCCGCCCGGCCTCCGGCACGCGGACGAGGACCTCGCCGTCGGGAAATACTCTCTCCTCAAGCTGCACGACGCCGCCGAGCTCATGAAGCTCGGCGGCAATGTCCAGCGCGTTGAAGAACGCCAGAACGCGCATGGAGGGCCCTCCGCGTGAAATTATTACTGTTTCCCGGCGTTGCCCTCCGCTTGCCGTCTCAGACCTCCTCGAGCGCGTCCACGAAGCGCCTGTGCCACCTCTCGAACTGCTCGGGCGTCGCCACGTGGATCTCGAGCGGCGCGTCGACCTGTTTGTATATCTCAGCCTTCAGGCGCGCTGCCGTTTCTCTGTCCACGCCGGCAACAACGAATATGTCGATGTCGCTTGCTGCAGTGTAACGCCCCGTCAGCACGGAGCCGAAGACAAAAACCCTCGCACCGCCGACAGTGCCGGCCACAATCTCTTTTACCCTCTTCGCGATCTCGCGGTACCTCCCGAGCGCCTCAAGAGCCCTCCTCCCCTCTTCTATGTATATATCAAAGCCCATCGATTATTGGCTTGAATTTCTCCTTGATATATTTCACCATGGCCTCCACCTCCTCCTTCTCGTACCTCCGGGGGAGGTATCTGGAGCCTATATAGGCGTCCTCTATCTTTGTCAGCATCACCATGTCCTCAAGCAGCCTCTCGGCGCCTCTTGCCGCCTTGGCGAGCTCTCTGACAAGCCGGACCAGAGAATGAGCGCGCGGGTAGGCGCCGGTCTTGACCAGCAGCTTGTACTTCAGCACGAGCCGGCAGTACTGCTCAATGTTGAAAGCCGCGAGGTCGTACTCGCCCTCTGCGTATAGCCGCTCGGCATTTCTGAGAAACGCCTCCGCCCTGAGCCTGAGGATCTCAGCCTCCTCAAAGCTCACGCGTCTGGCGCGCTGG
>JAJHRB010000054.1 GCA_020833025.1 Thermoproteaceae archaeon
CGCTCCGTGAGGGCTGTCGTGAGGGCCACCGACGCTGCGGAGAACGCAAATATGTACAAGAGGCTCGCCGGGTCTGGCGGGGAGCCGTAAATCAGCGCGCTCCTCCCCAGCTCCGCCAGATGCGTCAGGGGATTGGCGGCGCTCACGGCTCTGAGCCACTCCGGGAAGAACTGTCGCGGAAAGAGCGCCGTGGATGTGAACATGAGCGGCATTGTTATGAAATTCGCCACGACGCCGGGAGCGTGCACGTCGGCCGCGTTAACCGTCAGCGCGATGAAAAGCGCCGAGAAGCCCGCGCCGGCTGCCGCTAGCGCGGCGATCCACAGAGTAAGCCCCGCGGGGTTAACTGAGTAGCTCGCGCCGAGCGCGGCTCCCGCGGCAATTATCACCGGCACCGTGAGTAGGCCTCTCGTGGTCGCGCCCAGTGCCTTCGCCGCGAAAATTGCCGACTTGGGCACGGGCGCCACCAGCAGCCTCTTCAGGTAGCCAGTCCTTTTGTCAAATATCAAGCTCATCGAGCCGAACATCCCGGCAGACATCATCACGACGGAGGCCATTCCCGGGAGCATGTAGGCCAGGTAGCTGCCCACGCCGAAATACTGCAGCAGGAGGGCACGGGGCAGCCCGGCGAGGCTGCTCCCGAAGAATGCAACCCACATTAACGGCTGCGCAACTATCATGAGCCACATGTACCTGCTGCGGGCGAGCCTCAGCAGCTCTCGCTTGTACAGCACGTAAATCTGCCCCATCACCGTCTCGCCCACCGCACCCGCGCGTATACTCTCCTGATGTCCGCGCGCCCGCTCTCCATCGACGCTCCTGTGAGGCTCATGAAGACGGTGTCGAGGCCGGCCTTCTTGACCCTGACGCTCCTAATGCCGTCTACTGCCCTCACGACGTCCGCCAGCAGCTCCTCGGCCCTCCGCGCCTTAATGACAATCTTGCCGTCCAGCACTATGACCTCGCCGAACTGCCTGAGCATGGAGACGTCGGCAGGCTTTGATGTCTCGATCTCTATCACGTCAACGCCGTATCTCGCCTTGAGCTCGTCAGGCGTGCCCACTGCCACCACTCTCCCCCTGTTCATGATTGCGACGCGGCCGCACAGCCTATCGGCCTCCTCAATGTAGTGCGTCGTGAGCAGGACCGTCACGCCGAACTCCCTGCTCACCTGCCTAATAACCTCCCAGAACCCCACTCTCGCGCCCACGTCAAGGCCCACGGTCGGCTCGTCCATGAACAGGATCTCGGGCCCGTGAATCAGCGCCATGGCGACCTCGAGGCGCTTTCTCATGCCGGTTGAGAGCTTCCCCGCGGGCCTGCCGGCGGCCTCGACAATGCCGAAGTACCTCAGTAGCTGGAGCGCCCTCTCCCGCCAGTCGCTCACGCCGTGCAGCCTCGCCTGTATCTCTAGGTTCTCCATAACGGCGAGCTCGTCATCGATTATAATCTCGGAGGATATCCAGCCGATTCTCCGCTTGACCTCTCTGGCCTCCCTCACCACGTCAAAGCCGGCCACCAGAGCCCTGCCTGACGTAGGCGGGGTCAGCCCTGTCAAGATCTTTATTGTGGTCGTCTTGCCGGCTCCGTTCGGGCCTAGCAGGCCGAATATCTCGCCGCGCGCGACGGAGAAGGACGCGCCGTCAAGCGCGAGGACTCTGCCGTAACGCTTCACCAGATTCTCTGCCACTATAACGTCCGCCACGGCAAGCGGCATTACACCCTGTTTTATTTAGGTTTTTAGGAGGAGTTACGCGTCTCGCGCCCAGCCGGCTGCCGCGTCCTCACGGCAATGACTATCAGCCTTTCCGAGCCTCTGAAGTACTCGCCGCCGCTGTAGTTGCCGTACACTCTCTCGACCGTCGCGCCAGCGCCTTCCAGCAGCTCGCTTAGCTCGCCGAGCCCGTAAGTAGTTAATACGAGCGACCTCTCGCTCACGAGCGCGCTTCCCCTGCAAATGCGCCAGACCTCAACGAGGCGCGACCCCCTGCCGTCGCACCTCACGACGCACTCGACGCGCAGCCCGCCGGCGCGAATCTCGTGCTTCCACGCCCCGCCGGAGATCTCGCACATTGCGGCAGCCCTGTCTTTATTGAGCGCGTCTATGAGGATTCTGCCCCCGCGCTTGACCGTCCCGGATAGCCAGGTGATGGCCTCCGCCGCGTCGTCCCTCTCGAACAGGTTGATTGTCGAGTGCATGATGTAAGCCCCGTGGAATGCCTCCCTCCTGAACGGCAGCAGCCTGACGTCAGCCTGAACGACGTCGCCGTGTGCCTTCGCGATCTTGAGATAGTCGAGGTTTATGTCAACCCCGACTACAGACCCCGCGGGCATGTATTTCATGTGCCTGCCGCTGCCGCACGCCACGTCAAGGGCCCGCGCGCCGGGTGCTATGTTAAGGGACGCGCGGACCAGGGCTGCCTCGGCCTCCGTCGCCCTCTCATCCCGGTAGTGCCTGAGGATCTCCAGGTAGAGCCCGTCGAAAAACTCCGCGGGGCTCATAGCAGCGCCTCCGCGATTCTGAGGAGCTCCTCCGGCGTGCGCGCCTCTCTGCGTCCAGACGCCTTCCTCAGCCTGTTCATTAACGCGAGACCGAGGCCAGCCTCCTCGAGCGCCGGGACGACTCCGATGTCGACCGGCAGCCTGTCGAGAGAGCGCAGCGCGCCGTACAGGTTTCTCGCCGCCTCGTACAAGCTCTCCCCCAGCTGGAGCGCGCCGTCCGCCTCCGCGCACTTGCCCGCGGCGCATAGCACTGCCACCCTGAGCCCGCGGGATCTGAGCAGCCTGACAGCCTCGGCCAGCTCGAAGTGCACTATCACGAGGGGCGTCTCCGGCGCGTAGTGCCTATACTTCACCCCCGGCGCGATGGCCACGTCGGCCTCTGCAAGGCCTCGCGCGTACGGCGGTATCGCGATGTCGCCGAAGTACTCTCTAAGCTCCTCCGCGGTGAAGGGGCCCGGGCGCAGCAGCACGGGAGGCCTCCTAGTGACGTCTACGATTGTTGACTCTATGCCCAGAAATGCCGGCCCGCCGTCTATTATCAAGTCGACCTCTCCGTTCAAGTCCTCTATCACGTGCTCCGCCGCTGTCGGGCTCGGCCGACCCGCCCTGTTCGCGCTGGGCCCGGCTATCGGCGCGCCGAGCTCCCTTATGATGGCCAGCGGAATTGGGTGGGCCGGCGCCCTCACGGCCACCGTGTCGAGACCCGCCGTCACGCACTTAGAGACGACTCCGCGAGACCTCACGACGACGGTCACGGGCCCCGGCCACACGCGCCTCAGCACCTCGGCGATGTCGCTTGGTATGTGCCCGACCTCCTCCGCCATTTCCAGCGAGTCGACGTGGACTATCAGCGGGTTGTCTCTCGGCCTCTTCTTGGCACGGAATACCCTCTCGCAGCCCTCGTCGCTCAGGGCGCTCGAAAAGAGCCCGTAGACTGTCTCCGTCGGCGCTGCGACTATGCCGCCGCGCCTCAGCGTGCGAACTGCCGCGTCTATCACGCCGGGGTCGGGCCTCAGGGGATCTGTCTTCAGCACGCGCATGCCCCGGCCTCTCTTAGGGGCGCGCCTTTTGAGGCTTCTCTTGCATTTAGGCGCCAAGCGCTGCCCTGCCCCGCGCCTTAAATACTAAAAAGAGTTGCCTGCGGAAAGCCCCGCCGGTGACCGGGAGCGAGCTGTGCGCCGCGGCTATACTGGCAATTGTCATCGCAGGCATGATCGCTAGGCCGCTGTTTCCCAGGCTGCCGGTCTGGTCGGTCATGTCCCTGGCCGCGTTTATTGCCGTCGTGCCCGGCCCTGTATCCGTCGACCAGATACCGGCAATAGTGAACTTCGAGGTGCTGCTGTTCCTGATAGGCATGTTCTCAGTAGTGGCACTTGCCGAGTCTAGCGGCCTCCTTGAAGCAGTTGCATACTGGTTCCTCGGGCTCTTTCAGACGAGATATCAGGCAGCCGTCGGGGCGTCCCTTCTCTTCGGCCTCCTCGCGGCCATTGCCGTTAACGACACGGTCGCGCTGATGGGGCCCCCAATAGCTGCAGCTCTGGCGCGCGCGGCGGGACTGCCGCCAAAGTTCGCGTTCCTCCTGCTCGCCTACTCACTCACTATAGGCTCTGTCATGACGCCTATCGGAAACCCGCAGAACATGCTAATAGCCGTTATCTCAAACATGCAGGCCCCCTTCATAACATTTGTCAAGGTCCTCGCGCTGCTGACGCTCGTAAATCTTGTCATAACGCCGCTCCTCCTCGTCAAGTTGATGCGCGTGAGGAATGCGAGAGTTGCCGTGGTGGTGAGCCCGTGGGAGGCAATTAGGAACAGGAGGGACGCCATTCTTGCTGCAGTGTGGCTTGCTGCGACAATTGCGGCCATGGTGGCAAACGACGTGGCCGCCATAAGCGGGGCGCCGCACATACGCAATATAGGCGTGATACCCTTTGTCTCCGCAACGCTCCTCTACTTCCTCGCCAGCAGCCCGCGGGAGGTCGTCTCGCGCGTTGACTGGGGGGCCGTGCTCTTCTTTGCAACGATGTTCATTGCAATGAGAGCCGTGTGGGACAGCGGTCTGCTCTGGCCGCTGATCTCGGCGGCCCTGCCAGAGTACCGCGGAAGCCCGGGAGACTTGCTGGCCATAATCGCCCTGTCTCTTGCGCTGAGCCAAGTGCTGAGCAACGTCCCCTTTGTGAGCCTCTTCTCGTCGCACCTCCTGCATGTAGGCGCCGACGCTAAGGCATGGCTAGCGCTCGCAATGGCAAGCACAATAGCCGGGAACCTCACACTGCTGGGGGCGGCGTCCAATATAATAACTGGAGGTCCTCGAGAGGAAGTACGCGGCCACAATCACGTTTCTTGAGTTCCTGAAGCACGGCGCGCTAGTCACGGCAGTTAACGTGCTTGTCTACCTGCCGTTCGTCCTGCTCCTCTAGCGCCCTTCTGAGCTCCCTGAGAAACGCCACCGCCTCCTCCACGGAGCTCTTGAGTCTTCTGAGAAACGCCGTGCCCACAACAACGGCGTCAGCCCCGGCCTTGATGACAGCCGCGGCCTTCGACGGGTTGTCTATCGCGAAGCCTGTAACGAGATAGGCGTCGCCGGCGAGCTCTCTGGCCAGCCTAATGTTCCTCTCGACGTAAACGGGAAGCTCTACTCCCGTCGCAGCATAGAGGCCGAGGTAGATGAACGCGGGCCTCAGCGAGGCCAGACGCCTGAGGAGCGCGTGGGGGAACTTGCCCGGCAGGAAGAACGCCAGCTCGAGCCCGTGGGCCCTGGAGAGCTCGATATAGCGCTGGAGCTCGCCGGGGTAGTCTATCAGCAGGTCGGGCGCCAGAACTCCCGCCGCGCCGACCTCTACCGCCGCGCTGAACAGCTCGCCGGGGCTCCCGGCGAAGTCCTCCCAGTACGCCATCAGGAATGCCTCGCCGCTCACGCGCGCCAGCTTAACGGGCTCTGCCTCCGCGTGAGCCCTCCTTATGAACGGGCCGTCGTACTTCGGGTTCCTGCTCGGCAGGCCCAGCTCCACGAAGTCCGCAGCCTCCCCGACGGCGCCGAGGGCCCTCATGAACGTGGCGACGTCCGGCCACCCGGCCAGCAGGTAAACGCCGAGGCCGGGCCTCCTCACGGCGTCAAGTCAAGGAAGTTCTTGAATATTCTCTTGCCGTAAGGGGTCGCGACAGACTCAGGGTGGAACTGCACGCCGAATGTCGGATGCTCGGCGTGCCTTATTCCCATTATCTCTCCGTCGTCGAGAGACCAGGCCTCCGCGATTAGCGCCGGCGGGAGCTCGTCGACGGCGAGACTGTGGTAGCGCACTGCAGCGAAGACCTCCGGGACGCCCCGGTACAGCGGGCCGCCCGCGTGGCGCACCACGCTGACCTTCCCGTGCCTCACCGTCCGTGCCCTTCTGATCCTCGCGCCGAAAACGTGCGCGACTATCTGGTGCCCCAGGCATATGCCGAGAATAGGCGCCCTCCCGCTGAATGCCCTCACTATCTCCGGCGAGTTCCCCGCGTCGCGCGGGTTCGCGGGATGTCCGGGGCCCGGCGAGATAACAACCCTGTCCGGCCTTATCCTCTCGACGACTCTCACCGTGACCTCGTCATTTCTGAGCACCACAGGCACGCTGCCCAGCTCGCCGATGTAGTGCGCTATGTTGTACACAAACGAGTCGTAGTTGTCTATTATCAGCGTGAGGTCCACGGCGCCCCCTCGATGACGCTTTTCAGCGCCGAGAGCTTTATCTCGGTCTCCTTCAACTCCCTCTCGGGAGTCGAGTCGTACACCACGCCGGCTCCCGCCTGAATTTTAGCGCTTTCCCCCTGCACTATGATGGACCTGATTATAATTGCAAACTCGAGCAGCGACGGCGCGATGAAGCCGACAGCGCCGGCGTACAGCCCCCGGGGTCTGTCCTCGAGCTCTGCTATGATCTCCATTGCCCTGACTTTCGGCGCGCCGGAAACCGTGCCCGCCGGGTGTACGGCCAGGAGCGCGTCGACTGGGAGGTACCGCCTGTCAAGCATGCACCAAACCCGCGACACGATGTGCTGCACCCTGCTGTACTTCTCGACGGCGAACAACTCCTCGACCGCGACAGATCCCAGCCGGCAGACCCTCCCGATGTCGTTGCGGGCGAGGTCGACCAGCATTATGTGCTCCGCGAGCTCCTTCTCGTCTCTGAGCATGTCTTCCTCCAGTGCGAGGTCCTCGTCCTCGGTAGAGCCCCTCGGCCTGGTCCCGGCAATCGGGTGCGTCTCCACCCTGCCGTTCTGCACCTTCACGAGGAGCTCAGGCGACGTCCCGATCAGGTGGACGTCCCGGCACTTTATGAAGTACATGTACGGCGAGGGATTCGAGTCGGCGAGAGCCGTGTAGAGCCTGAAGAGGTTCCCCCTCGCCGTGTACTCAATCCACCTGGACAGGACAACTTGCAGCACCTCGCCGCCGGCTATCCTTTCCCTCGCCTCCGCGACCCATTTCATGTACTCGCCGGGGTCGGTCATGTCGACGGGCCCTCTCACCTCCAGCGCGCCGGGCTGGGCTCTCGCCGCGCGCGGGAGCTCTCCTGCGACGTACCCCCTGCCCAGCAGCCTGTCGTAGATCGCGTAGCCCTCGGGTATGATAAAAAACGCCGTGGGGAGCCTGCTGTCAACCCTGCCGCGCTTGAGCAGCACGGGCTCGAGGTAGTATGCAGCCTCGTACGTCACCGCGCCGATCGCGACGCCTCCCCCGAACGGCCCGCCGCCTCGCTCCAGACCGCGCTGGACCTCGTAGAGGGCTTGCTGCAAGTCGGGACCGCTGGAGACATACGCCCTCCTCACGCCCCATGCCACGAGCGTGTAGCGGGCCCGCTCGGCAAAGCCCTGTCCGGACTCCAGCAGCGCGACAAAGGGCTCTCCCGACAGGTACAGCCCGTGCGCTAGCTCGCGCGGGTCAGGCAGCCTCGACAGCGGGACCTTGACCAGGCCCCGGTCGCGGTCGGCCACCCCGAGATCATAGCAGCACGGCGGACTGCAGATTTAAGCATTTAGGCGTGAGGGGCCAGCGCGCCGTAGATAAGAACAGCGCGGCTCCCGCCGGTCTCGGCGCGCCTACTG
The DNA here is from genome assembly GCA_020833025.1 of Thermoproteaceae archaeon. Lineage (GTDB taxonomy): Archaea > Thermoproteota > Thermoprotei > Thermoproteales > Thermoproteaceae > Pyrobaculum. The sequence continues at coordinate 7,588 of JAJHRB010000054.1, forward strand.
CCAGGATGCCCTGACGGCCTCCTCGAGCTTCGCGCGGGCCGCGCCCTCCCTGACGGCCCTCACGGCCAGCTCGTAGCCGTCCCTCAAGTCGCTCACGATGCCCGCGACGTAGAGAGCAGCAGCAGCGTTAACAGTAATGGCAGCCTCGGCCTCCCTGTGCTCTCCCCGCAGGCCGGCGAGGGCGACCGCAAGAGCCTCCTCTCTAGTCGAGACGCGCGGGACGGGGGTTCTCGGAACGCCGAAGTCCTCGGGCTCCACAATGTAGCGCTCCACCCTCCCGCGCCTGACCTCGGCAACCTCAGTCGGCGCCTCGGCGCTCACCTCGTCTATGCCGGAGCCGTGCACCACGAGCGCGAAGTCCATAACTGCCGACGCGACGCCGGCGACTATGTCGAGCAGGCGCCTGTCGGAGACGCCGACAAGCTGGCGCCTCACTAGCCCAGGATTTGCCAGGGGCCCGACTATGTTGAAGACCGTCCTGAAGGGGAGCTGCCTCCTCACGGAGGCCACCCTGGCAAACGCCGGGTGGTACCTCGGCGCGAAGACGAAGGCGAAGCCAAGGCGCTCGACCATCTCGGCAGCCCTCTCCGGCCCGACGTTGAGGTTGTAGCCCGCGGCCTCCATGAAGTCCGCGCTCCCGAAGAAGCCCGACGCGGACCTGTTGCCGTGCTTGAGCACCCTGGCGCCCGCGGCTGCGGCAACGATGGCAGCTGCCGTGGACAGGTTAATTGTCCTGGCCCCGTCGCCTCCCGTGCCTGCCGTGTCTATGGCCTCGACCCTCAGCGGCACCCTCACAGCAGCCTCGCGCGCGAACTTGACAAAGCCGGCGACCTCCTCCGCCGTCTCGCCCCTGCAGCGCATTGCGGCCAGCGCCGCGGCGATCTGGACGTCGCTGAGACTGCCGGAAAGCATCTCCCGCGCGAGGAGGTACGCCTCGTCGGCGGATAAAGCCCTGCCGCCAGCGAGCTTCCTCAGCATCTCTACTGCCACCCCGATGTCATGCACGCGCCGGGGGCGCCCCTTATAAGCTTTAGACGGCCAGCAGCCCCACCTTCTCGAGGCGGCCCGTCACTGGGCTCACCGCATAGCCGAGTCTCTCGAGGGCCTGCACGCCGATTAGCACGTCGAGCGGGAGCTCGTCGAGGATCTCGACGAAGACCTCGGACTCCTCCCCCCACAGCCTTATCACCGCCACCGCGACCTCCACCCTCACCCTTCTGCCGTCTACGGTCACCCTCTCCTTAGTTCTGAACGGCTTGAGCCCCGCCTCCTCGGCCACTCTCCTGCTCACCAGCACCTCCCCGTTAAAGCCCGTGTCAACGAGAGCCCTGTAAGTCCTCCCGCCGATCTCCACCTCTGCGAACGTTATGCCCATGCCCAGCCCGGCGTGCCGGTATTAAACCGCTCCCTGGCAGACAGGATAATAATAAGACTGGCGTAAAGGCGGCACGTGCACGCGAGAATTCGGAACTACCGCTGCTTCGGGGACGTCCAGCTGAGCGTGAGCGGCCCGCTGGCCGTGATAGTCGGGCCCAACGGTGCCGGCAAGACGGCGCTCCTGGAGGCGCTGCTCATCGGGGCGTCCAGGTGCCTGCCGCCGCCCCGGCGGAATGGCACGACGAGAATTGAAAGTGAGTGCCGGAAGTGTAAAAGAAAGGGCGAAATGCCTAAAAAAGTCGCGAAGGCAAAGCCGCAAGAGCGGAATCTCAGGAAGGATTGAAAATCTCGTACGCGTCGACGTCAAGAAGGCCGTGCCCCGACATGTTGAACGCGATGACGGAGCCCGGCGGCAGCTTCCTCGCGATGTCTACCACCGCCTTGACGGCGTGGGCGGACTCGGGCGCCGGTATCACGCCCTCCGACCTCGCGAAGAGAATGGCCGCGCGCATCACCTCCTCCTGCGTGTACGCCACTGCCTCGACGATGCCCAGGCGCCTGAGCAGCGAGAGGCTGGGGGCCGCCCCGTGGTAGCGCAGGCCGGCCGCATGCACGGGCGGCGGGACGTAATCGTGGCCGAGCGTGTACATCCTTATCATTGGGAGCGTGCCGACAGCGTCCGGGAAGTCGTACCTGTACTCGCCCCGAGAGAGCTTGGGCGCAGCTGACGACTCTGCCGCCACGAACCTCGCTCTCTCGAAGCCCTCGCCCCTCAGCCTCGCGCCTATCATCGGGTAGGCAAAACCGCCGAAGTTCGACCCGCCGCCGACGCAAGCCACGACGACGTCCGGCTCCTCGGGCAGCTGCCTGACCGCCTCGAGGCCTATCACGGTCTGGTGCAGCAGCACGAACTCCATCACGCTGCCGGGCAGGTACTTCCTGCCCTCTCCGGACAGAACATACTCGACGGCCTCCGATATTGCAATGCCGAGAGAGCCCGGGTGGTCAGGCCTGTAGTGGCGCCTGCCGGCCTCCGTTATCTCGCTCGGGCTCGGGTGCACCACCGCCCCGTACGCCCTCATGAACGCCAGTCTCTGCCTCTTTGTCAAGTACGACGATCTCGTCATGAATACAGTGGCCCTCATGCCAAACAGCGCCGCGGCCAGCGCCACGGCCATCCCCCACTGCCCGGCGCCCGTCTCCGTGGCTACCTCGACCGCGCCGTCGGCCCTGGCGTAGTATGCCTGTGCTATTGCCGTGTTCAGCTTGTGACTGCCTGTCGGCAGCACTCCCTCGTACTTGTAGTATATGCGCACCCCCACGCCGAGTCTCCTCTCGAGACCCTCCGCCCTGAGCAGAGGAGTCGGCCTGCCGACCCTCCTGTAGGCCTCCCTGACCTCCTCGGGTATCGGCGCCCACCTCTCGGCGGAGAACTCCTGATCTATGAGGGCGGACGGGAGTATTCTCCTCAGCAGCGCAATTCTGCTCTCTCCCGCCTCGGGATCTCTCGGCGGCGGGAGAACTCCCGGGAGGTCCGCGGCTATGTTATACCACCTGTCCGGCACCACCCCGACGTCACGGGACGTGCAGGGGCCGCCCTTAAAAGCATCGCGGCACAGGACTCTCTGGCACGCCTCGCAGCACCAGTGAGGG
>JAJHRB010000047.1 GCA_020833025.1 Thermoproteaceae archaeon
GCACGCCGTACCTTGCCTTCACCCACTCCGCGTCCGCCCTGACGCTCCCGGGGTCGTAGCGCTCCATGTCTCTCACGCCGCGAGCGCGAGCGGCAGCGCCAGCGCGAGCGCGGCCTCGACCGCCTCGGCGAGCATAAGGCACTCCGGCGTGGGCTCGTAGACGTAGGCCCTGCCGTCGAATGCCACGACCTCGCGGCGGCCCTCGGCGTGCGGCGCGGGGCCCGCTGAGGCGCGAGGCAGCGAGTCTCCCGCCGGGGGCGCGGCATTGGCCCCGCTCGGGGCCTGCACGGCGCGGGCGGGGCCGGTGAAATCTGCGCCTGAACCCAGCCACGCCAGTACCTGCCGGCGGGAGGCACGGGTTAGAAGCCGGTACCCGGGAGCGGGGAGGGCATAGGCCCAGGACAACTTTTAATCGCCTGGGGAGTCTGAGCTCATGCCTCAGAGGCCGGGGCGCTGCTATAGGCGAATCAAGGGACCCCCGTACGCGAGAGCAGAGTACATACACGGCGCGCCCGTAATACAGATACCGAAATTTGACATGGGAGCGGCAAGCGCTGCCGAGCGCGCTCGGCTCACGATGGTGGCAAAGCTCGTGTCCAGAGAGCGCGGACAGATTAGAATGCAAGCGCTCGAGGCGGCCAGACAGGCAGCGTATAGATACCTCTCCGGGCGCATCGGCGATGCGAACTTCTACCTCAGACTTAACGTCGTGCCGCATCACGTGCTGCGCGAGAACAGGATGCTCGCCATGGCAGGCGCCGACAGGCTGCAGGAGGGCATGAGGCTCGCGTTCGGCACGCCAGTGGGCAGGGCGGCGAGAGTGGAGCCGGGGCAGGTGGTGATGTACATCGAGTTCATGCCAGAGCATGCCGGGCACGCGAAGGAGGCGCTGAGGCGGGCCGCGTCAAAGCTGCCTCTTCCAATGCGCATAGTAATAGAGCCTAAGGCAGCAGGCAAGGATGGAGGCGGAAAGGCGGCTGTACAGGGATAGAATCGAGGCCGCGCTTCTGCTGCTGGAGAGAGTACTCACGGGAGCCCTAACCTCCCGCCCGGCGCTAGTCGCTGAACTGCGGGCAGTCTACCGCGAGAGGAGAATAGAGCCGTTGAGGGGCTTCTCTAAGGACGGCATTTACGACAAGGAGGTCGCGACCGTGTACCTAGTCGGAGTTCACGGTGCCGGAGTCATATCGCCCGGTAATTACGATAACATATTTCACGTTGAGAATAGGGCAATGGACGTGATAGAGGCGCTGAAGACCTCTGAGGGCTCGCAGAGCCCCGGGGCTCTGGATGCCGTCGCGAAAAGTACGCTCGAGATAAAGGGAAAGTCTGTGAGCGATAAGGTATTCAGGGCGCTCCGGGTAATTTTCACAGGCACAATTTTTGGGTACTACGACGAGCAGCTGCTCACGAGGGCAATAAGGGCCTACGAGTTCCTCTACCCCGAGCTCTCTGAGCGCCTTCTTAAGTACGCCGCATACTACAGCGCATATAAAATAGCCGAGGCAATAGCTATCGGCGCGATAAAGAGCCCCGAGGACTTGAAAATACAGAAATACGCCTACTGCCTCAAGCTCGGGTTCCAGAGGTGCAAGCCGTCTGACAGGCTGATAACCGAAGTCGCCTCGTCCGTCTACAGAGTTAGCGAGTCAGTTCTGGCAAGGCTGCTCGCCAGGGATGTAATACCAAAGCTGGGGTAGCCTAGGCCCTCCGCGCCTCAAGTTTTTCCCAGACGGGGCCTGCAGGCCCGCGGAGCCCGGCGGGGACGCCCGCGCGCGGAGGACAGGCAAGCGGTTGGGGAGACGCGCAATCATGTGCGGCTGACGGCTCCCTGCCCTGAGAGGTGGGGGCTCTGCGCCCGCTGGGGCCTCCGCTTGCCGCTCGGGGCCCCCGCGGACGCGGCACCACGCATCAGGCCCTGCTGCCGGCGCCTCCCTCCCCGCCTTGAAGGGCGGGCGCCGCAAGACGTGCAGGCCGTAGAGGGAGGCCGAGAGTAATGCCAGACACCCAGAGGCTTGATCTCAGGAGACAGATCCGCAGTACCTCGAGACGTACTCGCTCAGGATGTGCGAGAATTCCTCATACGCTGCCAGCTTGCGGTACAGGCTCTTGATGAGATCATCGGTGGCGTAGCCGTAGCGCCTGTATCTGCATGCCCGGACTAGGGTGGCGAGCTTGTCGGCAAACGCAACGATCCTTCCCGTTAAGTCCGTCTCGTACCTGTACTGCTTGAATAGCTCGAGTAAGTGCGGGAACTCGCGCCTGAACACCTCCTCCTCCAGGTCCTCCCAGCGCAGCCTCTCACGCACGCTCCGCGCCGGGTGGCCAAGCGCAGCCTCGGCCAGGTCGTGCACCACAGCCGCCGCTATGACCCCGTCCACGTCAACGTCAACGCCCTCGGCGCTCAGCCTGACAGCCACCTCTCCCGCCAGCAGCGCCGTCAGTAAGATGTGCGCACAGATGCTCTCCGGATCTGAGGCGCCGCGTTGAAGCCAGCCGACTCTCGGGGTCTTGCATAATGTATCGACAACGGTAACCAGGTCCGAGATCTCGCCGGGAGGCGCGCTGTCCGCCTGCATGACACGCGGCCCGACACGCCCCCTTTTTAACTCCCCCGCGCCGGTCCTCACTCAGTGGCGAGTCAGGAAGGGCGGGGTAAAGCTGGCAATGGCCCGAGTGGGCGCAGACAGAGAGCCGTGGGGTAATGCCTACCGAGCCGGCGGCTCATGCCGGTAGACCCCAGCACATTGCACAGTGGCATTGCGTGAGCTATGATAGGGCGCGGCGGAGTGCTGCGGGGTTGCGAGAAGTGCGAGAGGCGAGAAGGACGGCAGAGTTCACTGTGAGACTCGCTGTGTAGTACAGGGACGGCTCCCGTCCTTAACGATCTTGACAGCGGCTCAAGCGGGGGGCCAGAGGGGATTTCCTGCATCGAGGCAAACCGTAGGCCCGATGAGGGGGCGCGGCCCGCCAGGCTGCAGTCCTGAGCGCTGGCGGCCTCCCGGGAGCGTGGAGAGCTACTAAGGAGTTAGAAGGAGGCACGGGGCGCGCCGAACGCAAGCGGGTCCGATCTCGGACTGATCTCGTACGCGTACGGCGTTCTCATCACCGCCGGCACCTCCTCTCTCTTGAAGTTCGCGAGGGCCCAGCTGAGCTTGGCATAGGCGACCTCTGGAAGCATGTCCTCTAGTGGCACCACGCCGAGCGAGAGGAGCTCCCTCCCGCGCCTGTAGACGAGTAGATTTGTCCTTCCGTGCAGCGTCTGGCTCGTCATTGTCACGACAATGCCGGAGTCAACGAGCTTCCTGACTGCAGGCATCACGTACTCGCCGACATGGCCAAAGCCCGTTCCCTCTATCACGATGCCCCTCACCCCGATTTCCAGCAGCACCTCCAGCATTCTCGGGTGCATGCCGGGGAAGAACTTGACGAGAGCCACGGCCTCCTCGAACTTAGTGGTGCACTCGAGGGGGCCTCTCTCCTTGTACTCATCGGCAATCACGCGCAGCACTCTCGCGTCCGCGTGATACTCGGCGAGGGGCGGCGCATTTACTGACTGGAATGCATCCCGCCTTGACGTGTGCATCTTCCTAACTCTGGTCCCGCGGTGAATGGTCACGATGTCGTCGCTGCTGCTCTTGTGCATTGCCACCACGGACTCGGCGAACGGCGCCTTGACGGCAACGGCGGTGGCTGCCTTTAGGTTCAGCACCGCGTCTGTGGAAGGCCTGTCGCTCGACCTCTGAGCTCCGACAAGCACTAGGGGGCCCGGCGCGCTCTTAAATGCGAACGCCAGCGCGGCCGCAGTGTAGTGCATCGTGTCCGTGCCGTGCAGTATCACAACCCCCCTGGCGCCGCGTTTGAACGCCTCGCTGGCTCTTACTGCAATCTGGGACCACACAGCCGGCGTCATGTCCTCACTGAACTTGGCCGTGACCTGCTCTATCTCCACCTGCGCGTCGAGCTCGCCGAGAAGCTCGAGCAAGTAATCAGCGCTGAGCGCCGGGTACACGCCGCCTGTGACGTAGTCAACTCTCGACAGTATAGTGCCGCCGGTTGCGAGCAGCCACACCCTCTCGCCCCTGGCATCGAGTGTGACGGCGCTGGAGGGGGGCCGGCTCGCGACTTCTCCCAGGTTAATGATCTTGCTGATTCTGTCTCTCCTAAAGCCGACGTTATACCCGTTCTCGAGCTTTACTACCACTATGTCGGGATCGCTGTACTGCGTTGGCGGTATCAAAACGCCTTCAAAAGTCTCGCCGCCGTCGAGTACGATGCGCACCCTCCGGTACGCCGCCTGCGCGCCCACGCCGCGAACTCCTGCCAGCACTTATAAGGGCTACCGTGCGACGGGGCGGGAGGGGCGGGAGTTGCGACAGGGAACAGGCCCCGTCGGGCCCATTAAGCGGCTGTCGCCGTACGGTGCCCGACAGGCCCAAGCTTATTAAACTGCGCGGGGGCTCTCCCGTATGCCGAGCTTCCCGATTAATAAAATCAGCGACTTCATCTGGGAGATCCCGGCAGGCATCAAGCAGTGCCAGAAAGTGCCCGTCAAGATATTCGCGGACGGCGTGCTCCTTGAGAAGATGAAGTCAGATCTAACACTAGAGCAAGGGATCAATGTCGGTTGCCTACCGGGCATCTACAAGTACAGCATCGTGCTGCCAGACGGCCATCAGGGATATGGATTCCCGATCGGCGGCGTTGCAGCAGTTGATGCAGATAGCGGAGTCATATCCCCCGGCGGGATCGGGTATGACATCAACTGCCTTCCCGCGGGCACTAGAGTGTTGACGAGACTCGGATACACCGTGCCCGTAGAGGAGCTAGCTAGAGGCGGCGAGCTAGTGTCCATTGACGGGGGGCGCGTCACGTGGACTAAGGTCAAGCTGTTCATGTGGAGGTGGGAGAGATCGCTGGTCAGGATTAGAACGAGAGCAGGCTTTGAGATCAGGGCAAGCGCTGACCACCCAATACTGACGCCCAGCGGCATGATTCGCGCCGGCGAGATTAAAGTCGGGCAGAGAGTCGCCCTCTTCCCGTTCGAGGGCGTTCCTTACGAGGAGCCGTCCGACATAATAATAATTAGCGGTGACGAGTTCGAGCCGAGCGTTAGGAGGGAGCTCGAGAAGAAGGGCCTGCTGCCTCTGAGCGCCAAGAATCCCAAGCTGCCGTATCTAGTCAAGCTCCTCGGATATTTCATCGGCGACGGCGCATTTAATGGCAAGAAAGGCAAGATGACGGTATTCTACGGCTCTAGGGAGGGGCTCGAGGAGCTTAGACAAGACATAATAGCGCTCGGATACACGCCGTCAGAGATACATTGCAGAGAGAGGCGCGTGAGAATTAACGGCAGGGAGACCGTAAGCCGCGAGTGCGCAGTCTCTGTTAGCTCGAGGAGCTTTAAGGAGCTGCTGATAGCTCTCGGGGCGCCTGCCGGTAAGAAGACGCACACTAGATTCAGGGTGCCAGAGTGGTTGAAGAAAATGCCGCTGTGGATGAAGAGGCTATTCCTAGCCGCTTACTTCGGCGCTGAGATGAGAAATCCCGTGACCGTTAATGGCTACAACTTTGAACAGCCTTACGTTGCAGTGTCTAAAGTGAGAGAGCTAGAGGATAGCGGCGTTGAGTTTCTAGAGGACATTGCCGAGCTTCTCAGCGAGTTTGGCATTAAGGTGCTCGGCATACGCAAGATCGAGGCAGGGGATAGAGTTTGGCTAAGGCTATACATATCTAGCAAGCCTGAGAATCTAATCAAGCTCTGGAGCAGGATTGGCTATGAGTACAACCCGTTAAGGAGGAGGCTGGCGCTTGCCGCCGTGGTGTGGTTGAGGCTCAAGAGTAGAGTTGTCGAGAGGAGGGCCAGCGCTGAAATTGCAGCCATGGCCCTCGCGGGGGCCGGCGCGACAAAATCTTACACCGTCTCAGTGCTCGCCTCGGAGCTTGTCAATGAGAGATTCATTGAGCGCAGCATTTACGAGGGCAGAAAGACGGGGCCTAGAATTCCTAGGAACTTCCCAAAGTTTGAGGAGTGGCTAAGCGATCACGCCAGCGGCGATATTGTGTGGGACGAGGTTGAGGACGTCAGGATTGAGCCGTTTAACGGCTTTGTTTATGACGTAACGCTGGATAGAGATCCTCACAATTTCGTCGCGGACGGATTTGTAGTCTCCAACTGCGGTGTTAGAGTGCTCAGAACAAACCTAACAGTTGATGAGATAAAGCCGAAGCTCAAGGAGCTCGTTGACACAATGTTCAAACTAGTCCCGCCGGGCGTGGGCGGGACGGGGCACATTAAGCTGTCGATACCTGAGCTGGACAGAGTGCTCGCCGAGGGCGTTGAGTGGGCAGTGCAGCGGGGTTACGGCTGGTCAGAGGACCTGGAGTACATCGAGGAGAGGGGCTCGTGGCATATCGCCGATCCCTCTAGGGTGAGCGGCAAGGCGAAGTCGAGAGGCAGGGACCAGCTGGGAACTCTGGGCTCTGGCAATCACTTCCTGGAGATACAGGTAGTGGAGAGAATATTTGACGAGAGAGTTGCGAGGGCCTTTGGCATAGAGCGGGAGGGACAGATACTGGTGATGATACACACGGGCTCGCGGGGCCTCGGGCATCAAGTCGCCACGGACTACCTCATCACTATGGAGCGGAAGATGAGGGAGTGGGGCCTCCACATGCCCGACAGAGAGCTCGCGGCGGCGCCGTTAAGCGACAAGGTCGCGGAGGACTACATCAAGGCAATGGCCGCGGCCGCCAACTTTGCGTGGGCCAACCGCCAGGTAATAATGCACTGGGTCAGAGAGGCCTTTAAGAGGGTCTTCGGCTCGATCGAGAGAGTGGGCCTCGAGCTCATCTACGACGTGGCCCACAACATCGCAAAGCTCGAGGGGCACGTTGTGGACGAGAGGGGCACCGTGAGAAGCGTGTGGGTGCATCGCAAGGGCGCGACGAGGGCGTTCCCCGCGGGGCGCCCCGAGGTGCCAGCCAAGTACAGAGATGTCGGGCAGCCCGTGCTGATACCCGGCAGCATGGGGACCGCGTCGTGGATTCTCGTCGGCACGCAAGAGGCCATGCTCTTGACGTTCGGTACGTCACCCCACGGCGCCGGCCGCGTGCTCAGCAGAGAGGCCGCGATAAGAATGTTCCCGCCGCACAAAGTCAAGGAGGAGCTAGAGAGGCGCGGCGTGATTGTCAGGAGCGCCGAGACGGAGGTGATTAGCGAGGAGGCGCCGTGGGCCTACAAGGACGTGGACCGCGTAGTCGAGACAGCGCATCAAGTTGGCTTTGCGAGAAAAGTCGCCAGGATGAGACCGCTCGGCGTGATAAAGGGATAGGGACGTTGCATCATCAGGCACCGGGGGCGTCGGTAACGCCGGAGCGCTGCCTCCGCGCGGGCAGCGCCGGCAATGGCCTCCTTGGCCTCGATGAGCGCACAGAGGAGTGGGTGCCGGACGGAGCTTGCCTCGCTTTTTTTAAAATGCGTATGCACGTGCCGGCATGGGCGAGGAGGTGCCCGTTGGCGCGACGGCCGTCGGCTTGAAAGTTAAAGACGGTGTGGTGCTCGCCGCGGAGAAGAGAGTCTCGTATGGCTTCTACACGCTTAGCATGTCGGCAAAAAAGGTATTTATTGTCAATGAAAGGCTAGCGCTAGCGTCAGCCGGCATTGTCGCCGACATGCAGGCACTGGCAAAAATACTAAAGGTAAATGCCATGGCCTATGAGCTCGAGACTAGAAGGAAGCCATCAGTTCACGCTATGGCCAAGCTTCTCTCAGTTATAATGTTTAACAGGCGCTTCATGCCGTTCTTCGCAGAGGTCCTCGTTGGCGGGATCGACGACGAGGGTCCTCACTTAATCGTCATGGACACGCTCGGCAGCCTCATCGAGGACGATTATGCTGCGCTGGGCACGGGCGCGAAGCTTGCAATTGCCGTTCTCGACTCAGGCTATCGCTCCGACATGCCACTAGAGGAGGCCAAAAAACTGGCAATAAACGCAATCAGAGCGGCAATAGAGAGAGATCCCGTATCCGGCGGCGGTATCAACGCGGTCACGATAGATAGCAAGGGCGCGAGAGAGGAAGAAATTAGGTTGCAATTTAAGTTCTAGACGCGGCCGCGCGTCATACATCATAATCTGGCGAGACGCGCTATGAAAAACGCCTCGCTTCTGTGAACGTGAGGGAGGGTCCTGCCTCCAGGCCCGCGGTAGGCAGGCACGAGCTCGGCGGGAGCCCTCTCAGCAGCTGCGTCAATTCCCGCAATGACGTCCTCGCCCTCCTCTGGCAGGATGCTGCAGACTGAATACGTCACGCGCTCTGCCAGTCTCAGCGCATTTGCGAGGAGCTCCCTTTGCAGCGCGCCGTAATGCCGCGCCCTGCTGACTCTGGGGTATACTTTAACTGCAGGCTCTTTTGTAAAGGCTCCGCTTGACGTGCATGGCGCATCAACAAGAGCCTTGTCGAATCTTCTTGTCGCGAGCTTTCTGGAGTCGGCCCGAATTATCTCAACGCTGTCACTCGCACCGAGTCTCTTCAGGAGGCCCCTCATTCTTGCAACTCGCGCGGCCGACACGTCAGCAGCGACGACTCTCGCCCTGCCCTCCGTCAGCTGCACTATGAGGCTTGTCTTCATGCCAGGAGCCGCAGCGAGATCCGCTATTTTATCACCAGGGCTCGGCTCGAGCGCGAGCACGGCATAGACGGAGGCCAAATCCTGCGGCACTGCAACTAACTCTCTCACTGCTGTCAGATACTGCACCGGCTTCCTGGCACTCTTAAGCAGCACCATGAAAGAAAGCCGTGGGTGGGGCTCCACATCTGCCTCTCTCTCTAGGAGTCTCAATGCCTTGTCTACGTCTGCCTTCAGCGTGTTTATTCTCAGCCACATCCACGTCTGGTTCCCGGCCTCCATGACTCTCTCTGCCTCCTCGGCGCCGAGATTCTCGACAAGGGTCTTCACTATTGCAGGGTGGTAGCTGTACTTAACTGACAGGTATGTGATAGTGTCGCGCCTCAACTCCTCGACGCTCTTCAACGCGTCCTCCGGCGTCATTAGCGCGCGCTTGAGAAGCCTTTTCCTGTAACGCGCGACTATCTGTTTGTTGCGGAAGTACTGCTCGGCGCGGTAAACGAACCACGCCCTCACCACGGCCTTAGCGCCCTCCGAGCCGAAGAGTCTGGCTGCTAGGTGGCGAAGGAGGAAGTAATTCCTGACAACGTCAAATGCAACGTCGTAGAAGACCTTGAAGCTCTTGAGTCTCCTCCACCCCCGCGCCACCCTCTGGAACGCATAGTCAAGAGTGAGGCCGTGAGTGAGCACCTCATAAAGTACGCGCGCCACGAAGTTCACGAGCTCGTCGGGAGTCCACATCACTGCCGCAGCCGGCGCCGTCAGTTAAAATAGATACCGCGCTCGCGACGGCGGCTGGAACCCGCATCAGAGGAGCGAAACATATTTTTGTAAGGTACACTACAGCATTTATGTCTCATGATGGGCAGGTCGCTTACGAGTATGAGTACAGCTACAGCCAGTTGTACGATAACAGAGCGCCTACCGGAGTCTGGTACCTAGACCAGCTGCTACAAGGAGGCCTCAGGCGCGGCGAGATATACCTCGTGGCAGGCGAGGCAGGACAGGGAAAAACGATATTCGGCTTGCAGTTTCTCAAGACCGGGGCGGAGCTCTATGGAGAGTCGGGCCTCTACATAACAATTGACGAGCCATCTGATGATGTAAAGAGAGGCGTTAAGGAGTCGCTGGGATGGGATCTCGACGCGTTCGAGAGCCAGAGCAAAGTGATATTTGTCGATCTGAGAACGCACTTCAAAATCTACGCCAGGGAAGAGAAAGTCGTGGCTGACCCGCGAGATATCTCGAAAATAATAATTGAGTATGTCAAGAAGTATGGCATCAAGAGGCTCGTGATAGACCCAATAGCGCCTCTGATCATAACTTCTCACAGCGATGTGCTTTGGGTCAGGGAGTATATGAGAGAGCTCGTCTTCCAGCTGAGAAAGCTAAAGGACGTGACGACAGTGCTCACATCCGAAATACCTACCGGCGAGAATAAAATAAGCAGATTCGGCGTCGAGGAGTACCTAGCGAGCGGCGTAATAAAGCTAGAGCTCATGGAGTACCGCGGGTTTGTCTTCAGGGTCATGTTCGTAAGGAAGATGAGGTGGATACCAGTCAGGCCGCAGAAGCTCGTCTTCGAGATATACCCGCAGTACGGCATTTACGTACTCGACCGTCTCGAGAACTTCATAAAGCAGATCGACGCGTGGTATGCCGGGCAGCAGACGCAGTGGGAGCAGGCGGCGGCTCCTTACGGAGCGCCAGCTGAGTAGTCTCGGGGCCGCGTGAGGGCTCTAATTGAGGCATTCGGGAGGCTCGTCGAGAAAATCAGGGGAGTCAGTCACATCGACAAGAGCGTACTCGCCGAGCTCTCGCGAGAGATACAGAGAGCGCTGCTGAGGGCTGACGTCCCGCTTGATATGATCAAGCAATTCACCGACGATGTATTGAGGAGGCTGCGCGAGGGAGGCCCGCCAGCCGGCATACCGATTAAGGAGTACTTGCTGTATGTGGTGTACGAGAAACTCGTCGAGCTGCTCGGGGGGGAGTTCCCTGCGGAGTTCAAGCCAGCGAGGAGGCCGTACGTTGTAATGCTGGTTGGAGTTGAAGGCAGCGGCAAGACCACCACGGCGGCAAAGCTCGCCAAGTACCTCGCGAGGCGCGGGTACAGAGTGGGGCTCGTGCAAACGGACACCATCAGGCCTGCGGCCTTTGACCAGCTGAAACAGCTGGCCGAGAGCGTCGGCGTGCCGTTTTACGGCGAGAGGGACAGTAAGAGCGCGGCTGAAATAGCGCTCAGGGGCATTGAGAAATTTAGGAATCTCGACGTGATAATTCTGGACACTGCCGGCCGCCACAGGAGTGAGGAATCGCTAATGCAAGAAATCAAGGCGATGTACGAGGCCGTCAAGCCTGACGAGGTCATGCTGGTAATTGACGCGACTGTCGGCAAGCAGGCCGCGGCCCAGGCGGAGGCATTCATGAGGCACGCGCCCGTGCACTCTGTCATCATAACGAAGATGGACAGCACGGCGAGGGGCGGCGGCGCGCTCGCTGCTGTTGTTAAGACAGGCGCCAGAGTGAAATTTGTAGGTACCGGGGAGGGCGTCGACGAAATAGAGCCGTTCAACCCGAGAGGATTTGTCTCCAGGCTGTTAGGAATGGGCGACTTTGAGACTCTAGTTGATAGGGTGAGGGCGGCGCTCGAGGAGGACAAGGTACTCCAAGAGGTGGAGTCCGGGAGGTTTGATCTACTGACATTCAAGAGGCAGATAGAGGCGCTGCTGAAACTGGGCCCGCTCAGCAAGCTAATTCAGCTGCTACCTGGCGGGCTGGCGCTTAAAGTCTCGGAGGACCGGGTCGAGCTGTCCCAGAGGAATCTCAAGAAGTGGCTCGCTATTCTCAGCTCGATGACGCGTGAGGAGCTTGCGAATCCTGAAATACTGAATGCGTCCCGCATAAGGAGGGTAGCCCTTGGCGCTGGCGTGACGCCGAGAGAGGTGAGAGAGATGCTGGAGGTTTATGAGAACATCAAGAGAATGACGAAAATTCTCAGGAAGCGCTTGAGAGCGCACGGCAAGCTGGCCCTGAGGGGCCTCTAGCTCCTGGAGCCGCCGCACGGTCTCGAAATCTGTGGCACGTTTTCACGCCCCCTCGTGACGGTCCCGCCAGCTCTGCGGACTCTGGAGTGCGTGCGGGGCGTTGAGCTGCTAGCGCGATTGGGGCAATGCCGGAGGGCTTCTCCGGGAAGACACTCAACTCCCCGCCGCTCTTCTGGGGCAGGAGGCCCCGGGACGCCATAGGCCTCCCGGGGCTCGGCGGCGGGGCGGCGCGGCCGTGCAAATTACGCCAGCGCGGTCTAGATAGAGGTGGGCAGCAGTGCAGTAGCCTATCCGTGCGCCGTGGTGCTGCTGGGGTTAATAAATATTCGAAGCAGCGCTAAGCGCGAGCGGTGCAGAAAAAGAGCGGATTGGGGCCTCGCCGTCTGCAGCAATTCGTCAAGGCGCCTCTGCGCTAACATTAC
>JAJHRB010000001.1 GCA_020833025.1 Thermoproteaceae archaeon
GCGCCGTGGTGCTGCTGGGGTTAATAAATATTCGAAGCAGCGCTAAGCGCGAGCGGTGCAGAAAAAGAGCGGATTGGGGCCTCGCCGTCTGCAGCAATTCGTCAAGGCGCCTCTGCGCTAACATTACGACGAGGGAGGGTGGCTTCAACTCTGGTATCGTTCCACTTGGTCTCTGCCAGGCTCCTCATGTGGGCCGCGGCGTAGTTAGCCACCTTGAGGTCCGATGGCGGGGCTCGGAGGCGCCTATCTGGGCGGTGGGGACCATGTAGATCTTGTCTGCGGCCATGGCTATGAGGGCCCCGGCAGAGGCGGCCTTGACGCCGGGGGGCACGTAGGCGTAGACGGGAGTCTTGGCGTTGAGAAGCATCCTTGTCCATGGGGGCCAGGTAGCCGCCGTAGGTGTCGAGGACCGCCACGAGGGGCGCCCCTGGCCTCGGCGTCGGCCAGGGCCTTCTGCACAAGCGAAACAGCGGTACTGTCTATGGTACCGCCTAGAGTAGACCGGCGCCGCCGTCTTGTTGGCATATACCAGCGCCACCACCAGCAGAGCAGTACGAACAGCCTCCTGTGCGTCTCTTCTCCGCGGCTTGGGGTCAGCGGAGCCGTGTCGCCGCCGCCTGCCTCAGGTCGGTGGTGTATTTCCAGATCTGGGTCCTGCCCACCAAGTATATGGCGTCTTGTGCGAAGAAGGCTCTATCGGCTGTGGCATTTATGGCGGCCTTTAGGGTGAGTCTGTCGCCTACCTCCACGGCCAGGACGTAGCCAGCCCCGTACCCCACCGCGGGCACCATGGCAAGTCTTAGCCTAGGGCTGTAGGCAAAGGCATGGTGGTCGTAAAAAACGGGGGAGAAGAGGCCGGTGGCGGTTATGTTGGAGGCCTCTCTGGGCTGGGTGGGATTGGAGATGTCGAAGAGGGCTATTTTGAGGCCTCTCTCGTAGGCGCCAACGCCGAGGAGCCTGTCTCCGTCTACGGGGTGGAGGTACTCGGAGAAGCCGGGGGTTTTAAGGAAGCCGAGTACCCTGGGGCTGGCGGGGTTGGTGAGGTCTACGGCGAAGAGGGGGTCTACCCGTCTGTAGGTGACTAGGTAGAGAGTTTTTCCGAGGAGTCTCGCGGCGTAGATCCTCTCGCCGAGGGCCAGGCCCTCCAGGGCGCCGGCGATCCCCCCGTCGGGGGCGAGGACGTAGACGGAGTTGCTGGGCTCGCCTTCTGAGACATACACGGCAGGCGGCGGGGCGGGGGGCGTCGGGGGCAGTATCGTTACCACCGGCTTGCCGTCTTGCGAGATCACTATGGGCAGCGGCTGTATGATGTGGCGGGGGGCGGTCCTGAACTTGACGGAGGTGACCGTCGTGGCGAGGACGAGGTGACCGTCTAGCTCCTCCATGGCGAACTGGTCGAGGAGCCTGCCGGGGACCTCCGCGACGGCCCTGAGCCTTATGTTCGGGCCGTCGAGGTCGAAGACGTAGATGTTTGTGGCGGTGGTGAGGTTAGCGGTGTTTAGCGCCTCAATCAACTTGTCCGCATCTCCTCTCTCCTTGAGGAGCTGCTGGAGAGACTTATAGAGCGTGAGGGGGTTGGTGAGGTTGAGCTTGGTCTTTACGTCTGGCAGCAGCCTGTCCCAGGCCTTGGCCGCGGCTTTGTACAGCAGCTGGGGGGTGCCTTGGGTCGCCGCGACGTAGAGCCTGCCGTCTTTCATGTAGACGCGGGAGGCGGGGCCCGAGACGAAGACGGAGGCGTTGAATCTGTCATTTTTCATGTCGACGGCGGCGACCACCATGGCAATTGGCGGCGTGTCTAGAGAGAGCAGGGGCGCCTCGGCGACCTTGACGCCGTTTATGGCAACGTCGCTGGGGGGCGCCGTGGCCACGATGTATACGAAGCCGTCTGCCATGCGGGCAGCCACGGGGAGGACCCCGGAGAAGTTGAACTCGGCGGTTTTGGTAAGGGCAGGCAGGCGGTAGAGATACGCCATGATGAGGCCGAACTCCCTTATGCCGTATGCCAGGAGGCGGTCGCCCCACACGAACACGACGCAGTAATGCGCGGGGCACGGGGCGGAGGCCTTGACGGCGAGGTCGGGCCCCACCACGTAGACCCTGCCGTCCACCGCCACGTAGAGGTTCTCGCCGTCGAACTTCACGTAGTCCTCCTCGTCGACGCCGGTCACCTGCAGGTTTGCCGCCGCGGCGGCTCTTCCCGTTTGTGCCACGCTTGCCGAGAGCGGCTGTACGGAGAAGGGGGTAGCCGCCGGAACCGCGTATAGGGGATACGTCGGGGACAGAGACTCCAGCTCCGAGAGCTTGACCACGGGGAGGGTTGGGCTCCGCGCGGCGGGGGGCTGGGTGGCGTTTTGCTGGGTTTGGGGCGCGACGTTGAGCAGGAGGAGGAGCGCCAGCGAGGCCAGCGCCGCGGCGGCTATTTCACGTTTCATGTGCGTCGGCTGTGGGCCGCGTTAAAAAGTTGATATACCAGAGTACATTGGGGCTTCTGCGCGCGGCGTCGCCGTAGCAACGCGGCAACAGCGGCAAGGGCCGTCGCAACGGCAGCGGCCGCGAGGAGGGGGGCCGCGGTGTGGACCTCGGCGTGGAGGCTGGGCGTCATGGGGGTCTCTGCTATTTTCCGCTCGATGAGGGTTACCGCCACGCCGGGGCCCGCCGCCTCGATGCCTATGGTGGGGGCGGCGTAGAAGGTGATGTTGAGCTTGGCGGGGCCGCGGGTTTTAAGCCGCGCGGCGCAGGGCACGTCGGTTTTGAGCTGGGAGGGCTCAGCGCCGTCTGCCCTCACCTCCGCCGTTATCTTGACCGCGGCGTGTACCCTGAGCTTTACGCCCGGCGCAACCTCCAGCTCCGCTCTGTAGACCTCGCCGGGATTGAGAGGAATCTGGTGCCGCCAGGTCCTGCTGCCTGTGCCGGGGAGGGTCAGCTGTATGGTGAGGTTTCCGCGGGCGGCGCGGCATCGGAGCTCCACCTCCTCGCCGGGTAGGAGAACCCAGGTCTTGTCGGTGGCGGCCTCCGCCTCTGCGGCGTATATCGCCGTTATGTTTATGCCGGCCACGGAGAGCTTCCACGTCGCGGCGACCGACGCAGCTTGGGCCAGGGCGGCCGTGAGAAAGAGAAGGAAAAGGGGCGGGGTCACCATGTTTAAATCCAGTATTTATTGGTATTTTGCGAAGAACCCGGTTGAGGTTCTGCGGGAGAGGAAGTTCGAATCTCTCGAGGTTGCGGATGCCTCTCGCCATAATTGCAGAGCTAGACGCCATTGGTCTCTACCTCCAGCTTGCTAAATGCGTCGAGGACGAATGAGTGAGGAGAGTGTTCTGAAGATGTGGCAAGGAGGAGAAGACGCATTTCGGCGGGTTCCTCGCCTTGCTTAAGGCGTACGACTCGGCTCTTGTGGCTGAGCTGAAGGCGGGAGCGGAGGAGGTGGAAGAGAAAGTTCGGGGTGAAGAGCGGCGACCAGCCTGCTGCGGACGACCGGACCGGGGCGTGGTTGCTACTGTAAAGGAGGTCTAGGAGGTTCAGGGGGCATCTCGCCGTGTATCATGTGGGGGCTGGGGTGTCGGCTGTGGCGGTGGGCGACGCCGTGGTGCCTCTGTGGGAGCTTTCGGTGAGGTTTTCCGTCCCGTATAGACGCGTGGAGAAGGTTGCGAGGAGCAGCGGAGTTTTTGCCGAAGCCGCGCCCGCCGCGGCGAAGCTGGCGGCCAATGGAGGACTCGGCAGTTGCGGAGGTTCTGCTCGGCGGCGGAAGGGCTGTTAGGGCCTCTGGCTGGGATGTGCTGGGATCCGCCGTGGCTGGAGCGGTCAAGGTCATGGCGGAGCTGTACCGCGCCTACGCGCCCGAGCCGTATATGCTGTTTGTGAGCCCCGGCAGATATGCAAAGCTCGTTGCGGTTGAGGAGAGGGCCGGCGTAATGGAGCTGACGCGGGGTAGTCCCTTGATTAAGGACGTGGTCGTCGCGCCGCAGTTGCTTGACGACGCGGCCTGCTCATGCCCACAAGCCCCCGCCGTGATGGATCTGGCGGCGGGCGTGAACTCCGGTGACGTATTTAGGCCCCAACGAGGCTGGGCGCAACTTCCTGTTCCGCGAGACCCTCGCCGTGAGGCTGAAGAATCCCGAAGGCGTCTGTTGTCCTCAGGCAGCAGCCCCGTTTCTGCTAACGGCGCCGCCGCATATCCACGGCATTCAGCGGCGCCTCCAGAGGCCGGAGACAGAGCTCGAGGGCCGTGGCGGCGGTCCGCGTCGGGACTTCCGGCAAGCGCCGGAGCGGACAAATACCTCCCTTCAGATAGTGACGTGGAGGAGATCGTCAGGAGACTACGGGAGAGGGGTATCGACGTGGAGGACGTGCTGATCGCCGCTCTGGCCAAGCAGGATCCCCAGGAGAGCGTAAGGCTGAGGATCTCTCTTGCCGAGAGGTATATGGCCGAATGCGAAGAGTACTTGAAGGAGGGAGACCCCGTCCAAGCCTCGGAGAAGGCCTACAAGGTTGCTGAGGAGGTGGTCAAGGCCCTTGCCGAGAAGTTCGGCATTCCGGAGTTCCAGATGGCCTTGAAGGAGGGGAGGTGGTACACCTATCTTTTGGGCAAGGCGTCTAACACCCTGGCGCGCATGTTAGGCGGCTGGATCGCCGACGGGTGGAGCAACGCCTACTTCCTCCACGTGTGGGGATTCCACGAGGCGAAGCTGGCCGTTGAGGACATGACGTCCTACGTGAATAGGGTGAAGGAGATGCTGAACGAGGCCAAGAAAGTCCTGGCGGCCTGAGGTGAAGCTACGCCGATCCGGGCGACCGAACCGCCACCGGCTCCTTCACGCCCTGCCTCCTGGTCTATCTGCCCCAGTACCCCGTGCGCGCCGTCTCGCCGACTGTGTTGAGCGTGTCTTGGTCGCCCGGATACCTCGTCAGCATACGCTCGGCGTTGTCTGTGCACGTAAACGGCGTGCCGATGCGGAACCTCCGTGAGGATTGAGACGCACAGCTATGTATACGGAAAAATGGGACTATGTTCGTGCCCGGCACGTCCAACGTATCGCTGGACGTCAACGCCCTGACGGCGCTGGCGGTGAGCTGGTCGCTGGGATATCTAGTCTCCGTGGCGGCTGCCATGCCGGTTTACGTGAACGGCACGCTGACGTGGAGCTATGCTCCCTTCAACCCCCTCCGCCCCCCGGGACAGGAGTTCCCGGAAGGCCTATCGGCGGTGCAAATTGCATCCCGCGCGCCTGACCCGTCCGCCGTGCAGCTCGTGCATTTTCGCGCCGCACTCCGAGCACGCCGTGCTGTATAGCCTTGCCTCGATGTACGGCACCCCGTGCCACTCTGCCAGCTCCTTAATCAGTCTCCTTAACCTGCTAAAGTCCAGCAGCGCCTCCCTCCCGGCGGGATGGCCTCCGCTCTCCTTCAGCTCCCTCATCGAGCTGTCGTCCGGCACGTCGAGGACGATAGCCGCCTTATACTGCAGCGCCAGCCAGACGGTAAGCTCCGCTTTGTTTTTCACCCACTCGCGGAGCAGGCGGTAGAGCCTGCTATTGGCAGCCCTTGCCTTCTCGCAAAATATATGCCTCCCTTTTTCGCGCACATTGCGTCGAGCCTGCCTATCTCGCGCCGCAGCCTCGCGATCTTCGAAACGCCCGGTCCCAAGATGCCGTTGTGGAGGGCGTCAAGATCGGCGGCGAGAAGCCTCCCCGCAGCTTGCATCCCTCTCGCCGCCCGGCCTTAGCTGCGCGCCGGGCACGAGCGGCGGCCTCGTGCCGCGCTTTGTGGCGCGCACCCTCAGCCACTCCAGCGCCCCCATGCGTGCGCGAACTTCTGTGCGAGGCGCCTCAGCGGGCTGCGCCCCGGCAGCGGCACTCTGCCGTTGCTCTTGGCTGCAGTGGGCGAGAAGTTTTCGAGAACTCCACGCGCTTCCGGGACCCAGAGAGCAGCGGGAGTTGAAAGGGGGTGTGAGTGAGCGTCAGGGGATGCGAATTCTGACTTACTCGCCGAAATCCTCTATGTCTCCCCTGAACTCCTCCAGCGTGACGGCGCCGTTTCTCAGTCTCACAATGTATCTCATTCCACAATTGGGGCAGCTTGTGATTTCGCCGTCCAGGACATCGTTGGGCACCTCAAAGCTGGAGCCGCACGCACTGCACTGGACGCTGACGCCCCTTGAGGCCATAGGCCACGCCTCGTGCCGTATATTTAAAAATTTTGCCTGCAACAAGCAGTAGTGCCGGCTACCCGCTGATAATGTGCGTGCCAGAGCCGGCGATAGCGGCATCTATTGGATTCTCGACGAGCCCGCTGGATATCGTTACCTCCACGCCGAGTCTGGCCGCCTCTGCGGCCACCAGAAGCTTTCTTTTCATGCCGCCTCTCACCTCCTCGCTCCTGGAGAGCTCCTCGGCCTCTCGCGCCGTGAGGCGCGCTACTACCCTGCCCCCGATTATAATCCCGTCGACGTCACTAAGGATCACGAGCCTCTCTGCTCTCAGGCTCTTCGCGATCTCGAGCGCGAGCTGGTCTCCATCGACGTTCAAAAGCTCTCCCCTGTCAGACACGGCAACCGGCGCCAGGACCTTCAGGGGAGGCGGCGCCAGCTTGGCCGCATCGACGTGAAGTATGCGGCCGGAATAGCCCCCATCGACTACCCTCTGCCTTCCTCTCTCGTCAATGATAATAACTCTCTCCTTCCGCCTCGCGCGGACGACCCCCATGTCAGCCCCAGAGAGGCCCAGTGCGTCAACTCCCATTGCGTGGAGCGAGGCGACTAGCTGCTTGTTTATCCACATCATTGCCATTAAGAAGGCTCTCAGCGACTCTAGGTCAGTATAGCGGCTAGTGACGCCGCCCGGGTGGGTGAGGTACTTCGGCTCAATGCCCATCCTTCTCATCACCTTGTTGACCAAACAGCCGCCGCCGTGGACCACTACGGCCGAGCTGGCATGCTTAGGGAGGTTTCTCACGACGCTAGACACGTCCTTGCAGATAACCGAGCCGCCAATCTTGATTACCATCATAGCGGCGCCACAGGTATCTGACTGAGACCCTCGCCCTCGGGAAAGCCCATCACTATGTTAAATGCTTGCACTGCCTGTCCCGCGGCGCCACGCACCAAGTTGTCAATTGCCGCGAATGTTATTACTCTGCTCGTGCGCGGGTCGAGCTCGAATCCAACGTCCGCGACGTTTGTCCCCAGTACGTACTTGACGTTAGGGTAGTGCGACAGACCGAGCCTGTCCCTCACTACTCTAACGAACTTGGCGTTGCCGTAAAGCGCCCTGTAGTATTTCCACATGTCGACCTCCGAGGGCAGTTTATCGACGAAAACGTGGCCTGTCGTGAATATCCCGCGTACCAGGTCTACCGCGTGCGGCGTGAACGCAACTCTCACCTTCCTGCCTGCGAGCAAGCTGAGCTCTTGCTCTATCTCGGCGATATGGCGGTGGCGGGCGGGTTCGTAGGGTCTCACGACGTACGTTCTGTAGCTGTGCAGGTCCACCACGGACCCCTCGGCGCCCGCCCCGCTTGAGCCTATCTTCGCGTCAATGACTGGCGGCACGGCGCCTATCAGCCCGAACTTCGCCAGCGGCGCGAGCATCAGCACCGACGCCGTGGCCATGCAGCCGGGCACTGCAATGAGTCTTGCATTGACGAGCTCGTCTCTGTGCAGCTCCGGCAGGCCGTACACGGCTCTCTCGAGGAGGTCCGGGTACGGGTGCGGGCCCGGCCACCCGTACCACTCCACGTACGCGTTCGGGTCCTTCAGCCTGAAGTCGGCGCTGAGGTCCACCACCGTGATGCCTGACTCGTAGAGCTTGGGGGTCCACTTGACAGACTCGCCGTGTGGCAGCGCCAGAAAGGCGGCGTCTGCCTTCAGCGCGGCGTCTAGCGAGGGCTCCACAAACCTCAGCTGGGTGAAGCCGCGCAAATTTGGGTGCACCCTGTAGACGTACTCGCCCTTAAACCTTCTCGACGTAGCGCACACTACCTCAACGCCGCTGTGCTGCAGTAATACCCTAAGCAGCTCGCCTCCCACGAATCCCGACGCTCCTATAATGCAGACCTTGACGACCTTCATACTAGCCCTGCGATGAGTTCTGCCTCCTCTCTACTCTCAACCGGCGGCACGGGGTCGATATCTATTACACGCATATCGCCATTGTAATCCCCTAGCGTCACTCTCGCGTAGAGGAGGCCCAGGTGCGAGAGCGCGTCCGCGACGAGCCCCCTGGCGCTATTGATCGTTGCGAAGACCGACAGCATTCTGCTTGGTCTCGGCGCGATGACTGTCACTCTCGCGAGGGGATTGCGCATGTAAGCGCGATGCTCGAGCACGCTTTTCGCGCCCTCCATGCTTGTCACCGGACCGTCTAAGTTCAGCCTCCACGCAGTCAGCAACAGCCACGGCCCCCTCATATCGACCTTTTCGAGCGAGGCGTCTGCGCATACAACCGCATACGGCGGGCCGAACTTCGGGAGCCAGCTCAGCCTGTTGACGGCCAGTAGAGATGCCACTGGCGGGTTTATGCTGCGCTTTGCCAGAAGCCCGTAAGCCGCTGCCACGTACGGGTTCCTGATCCTCACTACTGCCGTGCCCGGAATGCTTCTGACGGGCATCTCTGTCACGTTCAGCGTCACTGCCCTGAGGCCCCTCCGCGCCAGCGACTCAACTATGAGCCGGTCGGAAACAGTCGGGGTGTCTGTGATGATATATACTGCATCGTCGCCGCCCGTGGCCCCTGATTCATGGCGGGTCGAGGAGGCGCGCTTTATATAGGTTGTGCTATTGGCTTAGCGCGGCAAGTTTAAAAAAGACGGGGACCTAAAACATTATGGACGTGCCATCGGGGACGGCGCGCCGTACCTGAAATGTGTACTGTGCGGAGCTAGATACGAGCAGAACTACAGGCTGTACACGTGCCCCAGGTGCGGAGGCCTTCTTGAGGTGACCATCCCGCACAAATACTGGAGCCCGCGGGGCAGAGGCATCTGGCGGTATGCATCAATGCTGCCGCTAGGGAGCGGCATCTCGCTGGGAGAGGGCGGCACTCCGCTGGTTGAGTCGAGTCTGAGTAGTAACCTCTACATTAAGTTTGAAGGGACTAATCCCACCGGGAGCTTTAAGGATAGAGGAATGGCCCTTGGCGTTACAGTTGCGAGGGAGAGCAGGGCCGAGAAGGTGATAGTCGCGTCCACAGGAAACACTGCGGCGTCTGCCGCAGCGTATGCCGCGAGGGCTGGGCTGAAGTGCTACGTGCTGCTGCCCCGGGGCAACGTCGCGCGCGGCAAGCTCATACAGGCAGCACTTCACGGCGCTGAGATAATTATGATTAACGGCTTTTTCGACACTGCTCTCAGGTACGTGCTCGAGCACGGCACCAAGTACGCATATCCGCTGAACAGTTTCAATCCGTGGAGGCTGGAAGGCCAGAAGACAATTGCATTTGAGATATACGAGGAGCTTGGATGTCCAGATTACGTAATAGTGCCCGTTGGAAATGCAGGCAACATCTCTGCAATATGGAAGGGGTTTAGAGAGCTGGGAGAGCTCGGTCTCTGCAGAAAGCTTCCTAGAATGGTAGGCGTGCAGGCAGAGGGCGCGGCGCCGCTTGCCGTGGCGTGGCAGAGAGGTCTCAAGAGCCCGCTATTTGTTGACAAGCCCAAGACAATAGCAAGTGCAATTAGAATAGGCAGGCCGATTAACTGGCCCAAGGCAATGGCGGCAGTAGAGCAGTCAGGCGGCCTCTTCATCGCGGTTTCCGACAGCGAGATTGCCGAGGCTCAGAGGC
Source organism: Thermoproteaceae archaeon (assembly GCA_020833025.1). Lineage (GTDB taxonomy): Archaea > Thermoproteota > Thermoprotei > Thermoproteales > Thermoproteaceae > Pyrobaculum. The sequence goes on from JAJHRB010000001.1 coordinate 9,777, forward strand.
TTCTGGCATCTAGAGACGGCATCGGGGCGGAGCCGGCGGGGGCTGCCTCCGTTGCAGCCGCGCTGAGGCTCAAGGTGAGCGGCACTGTAGTGGCCGTCGTCACGGGGCACGCACTCAAGGACCCCGACGTTATCGAAATAAGCGTCAGGGAGATAAAAGATTCAAGAGAGCTCCTCCTACTGCTGGAGGGAGCGTGAAACCCGTCGTGAAGATAGGAGGCTCTCTCCTTAAGAGCGCCGAGGATTTCGTCAGAGCTGCCCGCTTCGTAGTCTCACAGAGAGAGCCGCCGGTCGTGGTAGTCTCGGCGATGAAGGGCGTCACAGATGCCTTGCTCGAGCTTGAGAAGTCCAGAAGCATTTCGATCTACTACGAAATCGCGCGGAGGCACGCCTCTGTTGCTGAAGCACTCGGCGTGCTTGAAGCCACGAGAGCACCGCTCAAGGAGCTGAAAGACGCGCTGAAAATGCCGAGAGAGGCTTGGACGCGCGATTACTTCGCCTCATTCGGCGAGAGACTCTCCGCGATAATATTACACGCCGTGTTGAGGAGGCTTGGCACTCCCGCAAAGCTATTCACGGCTCCGCTGCTCACAGATGACAATTACGGAAATGCAGAACCGCTAGCGCTTGAGAGTGCAGACGAAATAGCGGAGCCAGGGACTGTGGCGGTCGTCACGGGGTATATAGGCAGGAGCAAAGAGGGGAGGTTCACTACTGTTGGGCGGGGTGGCAGTGATTACGTGGCCACCTTCATCGGCAGGGAAATAGGCTCAAGGAGAGTCTCGCTAATAACGGAGGCTCTCGGTGTGATGACCGCAGACCCCAGAGAGGTTGAGGGTGCAGAGCCGCTCCCGCTGCTCTCGATTTACGAGGCCCTTGAGGCCGCAAAGCTTGGCGTCAAACACTTCCACCCGCGAACGTTCGTGCCGCTGCTGGATGCAGCAAGCACAGTAGTTGAAGTGAGAAGCTATGAAAGCCGCGGGACGCTCATTGGACACTTCTACCCGCCGCCTCCCTGCAAGGTTGTTATAAGGTGCGAGGGAGGTAGTTACATCATAGGGCTGGCGGCGTACGAGCTAACAAAGCTCGGCGGCGTTCTACTGAGCAGGTATGCCGTAAGGCTAAACATGGCGCCGCGAGACGCTCACGAGCTCTTCATCAGGCCGCACCTCAAGACGCTCTTCAAGCGGTAATCCCTGCCCCTCAGGACTGGGCTGCCGGCCTTCAGCAGCGGCCCGCAGTGCTCGCCCAGGCCGTTTCCAAAATCCCAGCCGGAGGGACCAGCAAGGGCGGGGCGAGGGCGCCTTCTCTGGGACGCGGGAGCGTCTGCCCTTTAGGGCGGGAGGGGGATTGGCGGGACGTCAGTTCGTGGGTTCCTCCTCACGGGTCAGAACTAAAGACCCTCGTCACCCGAGAGCTCGCGCGCCGCTCCAAAAATTCACTCACGACGCCTCCATTTTTCTTAGCAGTCTGAGCCACGTGGCAATGGACTCTCCCCCGGCCACTAGCTTGCCTTTAATAAGTCTGTACTGGCTGACGGCGCCCTTTTTCACTAGATACGCTGCAAACATGTTGACCAAGACTTTTGCCTGACCTCTCCTCACAAGACCCTTGATGTACTCACTAGGATAGTCTCTGGCGACAGGATTTCCCTTTTCGGCTGCCTCCTTAGCGCGCAGTGCCAGAAGCTTGACGCCAACCTCCTTGAGCCATGCCTCAAATTTATCCAGCTCATCGCGGAACTCTCTTGCTATTTCTGAGCCGAGAAACTGGCTCCAGTACTGCCTTAGCTCACTTAGCGCTGACTCCACGCTTCTCTGTGCGCGCTACTTTTAAACTTTGGCACTTAACGTGGCTCAAGCGGTGCGGCTCGCAGCACGGGGCGTCGTGTTATTACGTAGGCCTCAAGCGGCTGCCACGCGGTCGCACGAACGCCTAGGAGCTAGAAAAAAGAAGCATAGTACCCCACTGCAATTTTCCTCGCCGCCTCCGCGGCGCACGAGGGGCAGACAAGAGCCATGCCGTGTCTCTTTAGCGTCGAGCCGCATTTAGGACACCGCGAGAGAATAACGCCATAAGTGGGCCCGCGTATTGAAACTATTAGCGGGGGGCCGTGAGCTGAGACGACCCTCGCCCTTATGTAATCGCCGATGCCGAGCCTCCCGTCAGCCAAGAAGTGAGGCAGAATACCTGTAAACTGATACTTCAAGTCCACGGGCCCTCGCTTGCCCTCAACGGCGAAGCACTTAAGCTGGTACGCCCTCTTGCCCTTGCCGGTGACCTGGCAGTAAACTACCGCGCCGGGTTGCGGCAGCGGCGGGTTCCTTACAGGTCTTACCACTGCTGTATGAGATTTATCGTCATAAAGTGCTACACAAAGCGTGCATGCAATGTACTTGTAGCCGGCATAGTATGCCGAGCCCCTCACATCGTACTCCTCTGCATACGCGACAATCTCACCCGGCGTGACTACTGCACGCTTCACGCACAGGCTTGCGCCCATAAGATTAAGCTTTTTACCGCGCCGTACTGTACCTCGTGCTTGTTGAGCTGTCATTTAAGTTCAGCAGCGCGAGTGAGGTCGAGAAATTCTTGTCATTTCTCGAGAGACACGTGAGGAATGTTCGATATTCCGTGAGCGCGCGTCTGACGCACGTTTACGTCCAGCTGCAGGGAGAAGGCAAGGAGCTTCAGGACGCAGTTGCGCTGGTGAAAATGCTCGCAGGTCTCGCGAGAGCTCGGCGCGCCGTTAGACGGGTGCCGCTGTTGGTACTGTTCAGAGACGCTGAGCTGGCAAGGCCTGTGCCGCCGGACGCGATAGCCGACGCGCTGACGTTATCCGGCATTCCGTCGAGAGTGCGTGGCAGCTTCCTCGAGACAGAGGCAGACTACGAGAAGGTCCTACAAGTGGCTGAGGAGCTTTCTAGGCTCTACAAGATCTCCGAGAGGTACCCGATAACGCCACACGCAAAGAGAATTGTCGTGGTGCACGCGTATGCTACAGGCAAGCCGGTCGACGCGTCAATAGAGGAGCTAGTAAGTGCCGGGTTGCTAAATCGCGGCGCGGCTATCAGCCTTAGATACCCCATTGAGGAGACAAAGAGGCGCTTGCTCAGTGCTGCTAGCGTTAGGCAGGGGCGGTCGGCTTAGTTTAAATACTGCCGCGTAGCCGCGTGCGTGCTTCAGCTTGAAATACTGAAACTTGACGACAAGTACTTGGAAATCAAGGCCCGGGGAGACACGTACACTCTATTCCCGCCTATCGTAGAGTATCTGTCTCGCGACCCGGACGTGGAGTACGTGCAGTTTGACGTTGACCACCCGCTACTCGAAAATGTACATTTTAAGGTAAAGGTTAGAAGCGGCAATCCCCTTAAGGCCGTGGAGAGGGCCGTGAGGGCCATACTGCAGGATCTAGAGGAGCTCGAGAGAGGATTCCTCGCGGAGAGTCGCCAGGCCGGGAGCATGTAGAGAGCCCCGGCCGCCGCCGTTATGATGCGCCTAGTACTGGCAGAGGCCTCGCTCGAGCTCGTGCCGCCAGAAATACGGAGCCACCCAGCAATAATAGCCGATGCCAGGAGGCGGGGCAGGAGGCCGGAGGAGATGCTACTCGACCGGGCCCGGCACCATCCGGCAATGCTGGCACTTAAGGACTCTCTCAGGCGGGGGAGGCCGGACATAGTGCACCAGGCATTACTCGTGTTCCAGTATAGCCTCCTGAATAGGCGCGGGCTGGGCAGAGCATACGTCCACACGCGCGATGACTACGTTATCGTGATCCAGCCGGAAACGAGAATGCCCCGGAATTACAATAATTTCATTGCATTAATCGAGCAACTCTACGCCATTGGCAGGGTCCCGCCCCGAGGGAAGCCTCTCATCGAGCTTCAGAGAAAGGCCCTGCAGTCGCTGCTCAGAGAGCTCGGAAACCGCTGGATCGTGCTTCACGAGAATGGCGTGAAGGTGTCTCTGGCTGAAATTGGCAAAGCGCTTCTGAGCTCTGTCGTCGTGATCGGCGGCTTTCCGCACGGAGACTTCTTAAATAAGTGGGTCATCGAAGCGGCCGAAGCCGTGTACAGGCTAGGCGACGAGGTCATGGATGCGGCGCAGGTGATCTGCAAGGCCGTCACTGCCGCAGAGACCGCCGCCGGCCTTCTCTAACACTAGCCATGTCCGTGGAATTCCTGGTATATCTGAAGCGGAAGGGGCGCTGGCAAGAGCTAGCGAGATATGTGGAGCAGATCGGTGTGCCGTGCGTTCTCGACGTGAGCCATCTCGACACGTCGCGCTCGCCGATAACAACTGCGGTGGAGATAGAAGATGCACTACTCGAGAGCAGAATTGACGCGCTGGCTCTGCCGAGAGTCGGCGTGAGCGAGCTCGACTGGTACATCATGCTGGCAGACGCACTTGGTACGACAAGGCTTGTAATACCACCTGCACCCACAATAGACGATATAGCTGCGGTGTATGACAGGGCTGTGGGACATGGTATGCACGTTAACTGGATTTACGGAATTCAGCCGCTTGCGAGCATAGACGACGTCGAGAGAGTGGCCCGCGAGGTGAGGCACACAGCGGCGAGAATAACGTACGACCCGGTCAAGGCGAGAGGCACGAAAGAGATTTACAAGACTATAGTAGCGCTGAGCGGGTACATAAGAGAAATATATATGTCGAACAGACGCGGAGGGCGCAGCCCGCGCCTCCCGCCATTTGACCCCTCAGGCAGGGTAAACTTTGCTGAGATTATGCAAATATTGCACTTGATAGGCTGGGAGGGCAAGCTTACCATTAGGCAAGCTCCTGCGTACTTCAGCGAGCTGGAGGTTCAAATTAAAATAGGCATGGAGGTTCTCGAGAGCACAAAAAGCTCCGGCGCCTCTAAAGTAGTGCGGAGACGGGTGTCGGCGATACTCGCCGAGCTTATGTCTCGAGGAGCTCCCTAAGTCCACTTGAGCGCCGCGGCGGGCAGGCCCCGCGCGACTTGCACACATGTTCAGGACTCCGTGTCAGATCAGAGGTCCTATGTCAGAGATCCCGTGCCGGGGGGTCCTATGCGCAGGGGCACACACCCATTCATAGGACCTCTGGCACAGAACCTCTGACATAGCATTCTTGACGCAAGAATCTGGAAATCCGGTTTCCCGTTCAGGCCTGCCGCCGCAGTGACATGAAAGCATACAGAATGCTCGCGCTGCGCTACGACGTCCTAGAGCTGCCGCCCGAGGCGCAGCAGAATTCCCGCAGTTACTCAAGGTCCTGGCAGAGTTCCGAGCGCGGGCCTCCGAGCAGGCCGAAAATGGCGGCAGAACGCAACTGCCAGAGAGAGGGGCCCAGCCGAGGCGTCTCGCAGAGAAATTTTGTCCACGCGTACAACGCGCTGGAGCGACTGAGAGGGCGCGTCATAAGGCGCGGCAAGAGGGACTTATCGAGGGTCTCGCAGGCGGCACGGAGTGCCGTGCGTTGAGGCGAGGCTCTACAGCACGGTGTGCCCGAAATGCGAGGCGAAAATGGTGGAGCTGCAGAACAAGCGAGCTGGGTGCATGAAATGCTGCCTCAAGACAAACCAAGAATGAAAGTGCCCATCATGTGGGCGGTGAAGAGATTTGGCGGGCTGCTCAAAACGGCTCAGGCCTAAAACCACCTCTTTTTTCTTCGCCGTGCCGGATGCTTACTAGCCCGGCAGTTCTCGCAATCTCATGAAAGCACGGCCGAGAGAGCGCTCCCTGTCAGGCGTGGGGTCCCGCCCGGCAGCGCCGCCTAGCGAGCGGGGCTCCGGCCCCCGGAGTGCGGTAGGGGTTGAAAGGGGGCACGGACACTACTACCCCGGCTGGCAGAATTGCGCTATCGCGAAGTTTGCTCTGTTTTCTTATCGCTACGCGACTGTTTTACATTTCCTAGCAAGGCTACTTGAAATTTAACAGAGCACATGTGAGAAGATGTAACTGAGTAAGTTAACAATGTACAAATTAATGGCCAAGTTTGACGAGAGGCTTGCAGTTAAAGTTAACTTTAAATTCATATTAACGAGAGCGAACATGGCGAGCAGCGCCTCGGGGCGAGCAGAATAGTACTTGCCTACTCGGGAGGTCTGGACACCACGGTAGCAATAAAGTGGCTAAGGGAGAAGTTCAATGCAGAGGTTTATACTGTCACTGTTGACGTCGGGCAGGAGGAGGACTTTGCAGAGATTGAGGAGAGGGCATACAAGGCAGGCGCAGTGCAGCACTTCTACATAGATGCAAAGAGAGAATTCGCCGAGGAATACATATTTCGCTCTATTTTAATGAATGGAATGTATGAAGGGCTATACCCACTGGGGACCGCTCTGTCTAGGCCCCTAATAGCTAAGAGGGTTGTCGAGATAGCCAGAAGGGTCGGAGCAGACGCAGTGGCGCACGGGTGCACCAGCAAGGGGAACGACCAGGTCAGGTTCGAGCTGACAATTAAGGCGCTCGCGCCTGACCTGAAAATCATAGCGCCGGCGAGAGTGTGGGGCATGACGCGCGCTGAGGAGCTTGAGTACGCCAAGCGTCACGGACTGCCTGTGAGCGCCGAGCACAGGAAATTCAGCATTGACGACAATCTTTGGTCGAGGTCAGTAGAGGGGGGCCCGCTGGACGACCCGGCCGCGGAGCCCTCGGAAGAGGTCTTCAAGTGGACGGTCGCGCCAGAGAAGGCGCCAGACAAACCGACGTATCTGACGCTAGAATTTAGAGACGGGCTCCCAATTGCGATAAACGGCGAGAGAATGGACCCGCTCGCACTGGTGACCGCGCTTAACGGCATCGGCGGTGCAAACGGTATCGGCAGGATAGACCACATGGAGAGCAGGGTAGTGGGGCTTAAGAGCCGGGAGGTATACGAGGCGCCAGCAGCCGTGATACTGTACCACGCGCACAGAGACCTCGAGAAGCTCGTGCTCACGCCGCGCGAGCTGAGATTTAAGCACGGGATTCTTGACACCACGTGGTCGGACCTAGTGTATCAGGGCCTGTGGGTCGAGCCGCTGCGCGTGGCGCTTGAGAGGGCAGCAGAGGAGATGGAGCGGTGGGTGACCGGCACGGTGAGAGTAAAGCTCTACAAGGGCGCCCTCTGGATAGTGGGGAGGGAGTCGCCGTATAGTAGCTACAGCAGAGAGCTCGCCGACTACAATAGAGGGTGGTATCCGAGCGACGAGGAGGCCAGGGGATTCATTAAAATGTGGGGCCTCCACTCGCTGATCGCCATCAGGAGGCGCCGGCTGGCCGTCTAGCCGGCGCGAAGAGGAAAGCACCAAAACTGGGCCGGGGAGGGAAAACAGGCGAGGTTTCAGTACCGCTGCCGGAGCGCAACTCGCGGCAACTGCCGCTAACACTCACGGCGATAATATAATGAGGGAATTGAGGGAGGGCGTTGCATGCCTCAAGAAGTCCGCGCGAAAGACGCCCCGGGCTTTCTGGCCCCGGAGGGCAGCGAGAGTGAGCGTGTCCTGCCACTCTCAAGCCTCGCTAGCTGTTTTAACTGTGGTCATGAGCGCGACCCCGAGCCCTCAAAGAAGTACAGCACAGCGGAAGGCCATGACTTTGCTACTGGTGACACGTCGTCCACGCACCCTCCCACTATCTTGAGCGCCGCGAGCGCCATTAGGCCAATTCTGTGATCGCCGTGTGAGGGCAACACGACGCCGCCTCTCCTGAGGGGCCCCCTCACGTGCAGTGTGCCGTCCTTGTACTCAGCATATGCGCCGAGCCTCCGCAGCACGTCGATGACAGAATTTATCCTGTCGCTCTCCTTAAACCGCAAGTGCTCCACCCCGCGGATTACTGAGAGGTCCTCTACCGTCGCGGCTGCCAGCGCCAGCGGCATGACTAAGTCAGTATTGTGCCTTAAATCTGCGTCAACTCCCCTGGCAAGCGCGCCGCTCACGCGCACGACGCCTCCTGCCTCGCTGATCCTGGCGCCCATTTTCTCCAGCGCCTCTAAGAGGGGCCTGTCGGTGCTGGCAACCGTGCACGCTATCTCCACGGTACCCCCAGTGGCGAGCGCCGCCACCGCGAGGAATGCTGCCAGGCTGAAGTCGCCAGGCACTTTAATGCTGCCGGGGCTTCTCAGCGTGCCGGAGACCTCCACGACGCTCCCCACGCTGACTCTCGCGCCAAAGGCCTTGAGAGCCTCGGCCGTCGCCTCGACAAAGCTCCAAGATCGCCTCTCGCCGAGGGGCTCCACGACTCCGCTTCCGCACAGCGCGGCGAGGTACATGAGGCCTGAGATGTATTGCGACGAGATGTCAGCCCTCACGCGCACGTGAAAGCTCTCGAGGCGCCTGCCCTCAACCACCACAAGGCCGGGCGCCCAGACGACTCTGGCAAGACCCCTCAAGGCGTCTACTAGCTCTCCGAGAGGTCTCTTTAGGAGAGTACCGCCGTATAGTATTGCAGTGATGCCTGGCACGCCTGTGTAAATGGCCGTGGACGCGCGCAGTACGAACCCGCTCTCCATGACGCTAAAGGCTCTGAGGCGCTCCGGCTCTCTCCTATCAATCATCACGCTGGCTCCCTCCAGTCTCACGCTCGCCAGCGGTTTTACTGCCCTCAACGCTGCGATCACGTCATCGCTCAGCTCGACCCCGTCAATTATAGTCTCCCCGTCAGCAAGCGCGGCGGCAAGGATAAAACGCTGGGAGTACGGCTTCGACGGCGGCGCCGGGAATCTACCCCCGAGAGTGCCTCGCTCAATGCAGAACATGAACTACGTAGGAGGTGGCCCTTGCAACATCCTCAGGCCTGACCCTCTCCAGCACCCACCTCCCCAGCCTGACCACTAGCGGCATGTAGATGTACTCGCCGCGTCTCTTTTTGTCAAATTTTATCAGCGAGAGCGCGCCGGCAAGCTGCTCCCTCGACGCACGCGCCCGCGTTGGAAGCCCGAGCACCTCAAGCAGCGACCTCACGTCTGCAACAACGTCCTCGCGCAAGTAGCCCAGGTCGCGCGAGAGGTGGAGCTCTGCAACTATTCCGAGAGACACAGCCTCGCCGTGAAGGAGGCCCAGCACGCGCTCGAGAGCGTGTCCTACTGTGTGGCCTACATTCAGAACCTGCCTTATTCCCCTCTCCTCAAACTCGTCGATCTCAACCACTCTAGCCTTTATCTGAAGCGAGCGAAAAATTGCCGTCTCGAGCGCCCTCTCCTCCCGCCTCAGCAGCGCGTCCACGCCCTGCTTTATCCACGCGTAGAGCTCCTCGTCGAGCGCCACGCCATACTTCACCATTTCGGCAAACGCCGACCGGTACGCCCTATCGGGCAGCGTGTCTAGCCATGACGTGTCGCAGAATATTAGCGAGGGCTGATAGAAGACGCCTATGAGGTTCTTGATGCTGCCGACATCGACCGCGCCCTTGCCTCCCAGTGCCGCGTCAATCATAGCGAGAAGCGTCGTGGGAACGCTCACGAGTCTAAGTCCCCTCATGTAGGTCCCAGCCGCAAAGGTAGCGACGTCGAGCAGCGCGCCCCCGCCCACGGCCACAAGGGCTGTTGACCTGTCGGCGCCTGCGCGCGCGAGAAATTCATATATCTTGAGCAGCGTGTCGAAACTCTTGACACCCTCGCCGCCCTTCAGTGCCAGCACGGGGACGCCGGGTATTGGCGGCCTGAGTCCCTCTTCGATTACCAGCACGGGTCTCTCTACCAGCTCTGAGTACGGGAGATCTCTCCCCACGACGACCTCGGTCATCCCGCGGCTATGTCTGTAAGCGAACCGCTTCATCGCAGTCTCACGAGCTCCTCGGCCCTCGCCGCCACGCTCTCTGGCGTGAGGCCGAAGTGGTGGTAAAGATCGGCAGGGCTCTTTGCGCTCCTGCCATAGGACTTGAGGCCCATGATGGCGATTTTCGTCGGCCTTGTCTGGGACAGATACTCGGCGACGGCGGAGCCGAAGCCGCCGTGAACCATGTGCTCCTCGACCGTGACAATAGCGCCGGCTTTGGTCGCGTATTTCTCCACCGTGGAGTAGTCGAGGGGCTTAACAGTGGGGAAGTGCACTACGGCGGCCGATATTCCCCGGTCTTTTAGCAGCTGTGCTGCGTCAATGGCGCACGGCAGCATGATGCCAGTTGTAAATATCGCAACATCGCTCCCCTCTCTGATAACATACGCCCTGCCCACCTCGAACTTGTCGTAGAGTGAACAGGTAACCGGGACGTGAAAATCCCTCCCGACCCTTATGTAGGCAGGCCCCCTTATTGCTGCCGATGCCATGACCGCCCTGTATACCTCGCACGAGTCCGCCGGGACTATTATGGTGAAATTAGGGAGAACTCTAAAGAGTGCGACGTCCTCCAGCGCTTGGTGTGACGGGCCGTCGTACGCGTCAGAAAATCCTGCGTGAGTCCCAACGAGCCTGACGGGAAGCGCGAGCCTGTCAACGGCGTTTCTGGCCTGCTCCCAGCCCCTTGCTAGGAACGCCGCGAACGTCACGGCGTACGGCATAAAGCCGGCCAGCGCTAAGCCGGCGGCGATCCCGACCAGCGCCTGCTCCGCAATGCCAACGTTGAAGTATCTCTCCGGGTGTCTCTCAGCGAAGAGCCTGGCCCTTGTGGGCTCCCCCGTATCTGCGACGAGCACGACAACATCCCCCCTTAAATCTCCGAGATCCGCCAGCGCGCGCCCCAGCGCCTCCCGGGGCGTTAGCTCTTCTAGCCCCGACATGCTAGAGACTGTGCGTACTGCAGGGCCTCGTCTCTCGATAGTCTCTGCCGGGGAGTTCCCTCGATGCCCGGCACTCCCCTCCCCCTCGCAGTTCTGGCAATAATCACTGCGGGTCTTGTGCTGCTCTCGGCCCTTTCAAGCGCCGAGACTATCTGCTCGTGGTCGTGCCCGTCGGTCTCGAGTACTTCAAAGCCGAGCGCTCTGAGCCTGCCCGGCAGGTCCCCCTTGCGCAGTACCTCCTCAACGCGCCCGTCGAGCTGTATGCCGTTGTAGTCCACTATCGCGAGGAGATTAGTCAAGTTGTAGTGTGCCGCCGCGGCGAAGGACTCCCAGCTTAGCCCCTCGTCGAGCTCTCCGTCGCCAGTTATTAAGTACACGCGACCTCTGTTGCCCCTCAGCTTGAGGCCCAGGGAGAGGCCGACCGCCATGCTTATTCCCAGAGCCAGCGAACCTGAGTTGGGCACGTCGACAAACGGCGTGTCTGCCTCGGGGTGGTTCTGGAGGCGGCTGCCCAAGCTACCGGACTCCCTCAGCTCGTCGAGCGCTAGATAGCCCATTGCCGCGGCGAGCGCGTAAATCGCGTGCACCGCGTGACCCTTAGACAGCACTAGGTAATTCCTGTTGCCCACGCCATTTGCTAGATTGAACTTCACTCTGCCAGTGCCGTAGAGCGCTACCAGTATGTCGAGCACCGAGAGAGACGACCCGAGGTGCATCCCGGGGTCGTAGCTCGCCATTAGGAGCAGGTATAGTCTCGCCCTGCACGCCAGCTCTCTCAGCTGCTGAACCCCGACCTCTCTAGTGCTGAGTACCCCTGCATGGCCTGAAAGGGGGTCCGGTATTTAAGTAATCAGCACGTGCGCGCCACGCGCGCGGGTTTTTGTCCTTATAAGCAGACTAGGTAGCGGCCGCGTGGAGCGCTTGTTGAGAAACGTCGTGGAGGTAGTGACGCCCGAGGAGTTCTCCAGGCTGGGAGGCGGCGTGGCGTACCTCGGCTTCGAGCCGACCTGGCCAATACACGTTGGGTGGCTCGTGTGGGCTTTCAAGCTCGCAGAGCTCAAGGAAGCCGGCTTCGACGTGGTGCTGCTCGTCGCGACGTGGCATGCGTGGATAAATGACAAGGGGTCCGTGGAGGAGCTGAGGGAGCACGGCCGTAAAATAAAGTCATTTATCGAGAAAATTAGCAATTTCAAATATGTCAATAGCGACGACATTGTCAGCGACCCGAAGTACTGGGAGCTGGTGGTCAGGGTGGCGAAGGTGACCTCTCTGGCGAGAGTGAGGCGCGCGATACCAATAATGGGCAGGCAGGCCGAGGAGGTCATGCTCGACTTCTCGAAACTGCTGTACCCGGTCATGCAGGTCGCCGACATGCTCTACCTTGGTGTCGACGTGGCGGTAGGGGGGCTCGACCAGCGTCGCGCTCACATGCTGGCAAGGGATGCGGCGGAGAGACTCGGCCTCAAGAAGCCGGTAGCCCTTCATGTGCCCGTGATCACCTCGCTCTCTGGCGTTGGGAGAATGGAGGGCATTCACGGAGAGCTTGACGAGATGTACGCAATGTACAAAATGAGCAAGTCGAGGCCGAGTAGCGCAATATTCGTCACGGACTCCGATGAGGAGATTCGCAAGAAGGTCTGGCTCGCGTACTGCCCGCCGAGGGAGACAAGGTTCAACCCTGTGTTTGAGATCGCAGCATACCTCCTCATCCCATACGCCGGGCCTCTCGAGGCAGGCGGGCGCCGCTACGAGGACCCGCGCGCGCTTGAGGGAGACTACAGGAGCGGTGCCATCGATCCCAGGACTCTTAAGGAGGCCGTGGCGTCCGGCCTCATATCTTTATTCTCCAAGCTTAGGAGCTGCGCCGTTGGCAAGCCCGGCACAGCGGCATGATGCATTATAAGTTCAATAATGGTGTGCTACAATTCGCCACGAAATGTTTAGATGCCAATCTAACTGTGCACTCTGCTGCAGAGTCAGCCCCGTGACCGTGCTGCCGCACGAAGTTTACGTGCTCCAGAGGCACGCGAGCGAGCTCGGCGTTAGAGCAGTTTTCACGCCTGCGTACAGAATTGCCGAGCTCAAGTCGGGCATGAGAATTGCCTTGAGCTACTTAATGCAGCTGGACGAGGAGGGAAAGTGTCCGTTCTTAATGGGCGTTAAGTGCGCAGTCCATGACCTCTACAAGCCGCTGACGTGCCGTGCATTCCCCTACCTGCCGAGAGTAATAAAGTACGAGTTACTACCTCACTTGAGGGAGATAAGAATCAACGTCAAGTTTGTGATGTCAACGCTGTGTCCTGTCGTCAGAAGGGACCTCACGCCAGCCGCTGCCGCCATGATGTCTGACGTGAGCGTTGCCGCGGAGTATGCGCCACACGAGGTCAGGGCGGCTGTAGAGACCCTCAGAGGCAGGTATCTCTACGTTAAAATGCTTAACGAGCTCTGGAAGCGGGAAGTTGTCGAGCTTGACGAGGAGGGCAAGTATCTGTTCTTCCCCATAGTTAACGGCTTTGTGTTCCTGCGGCGCTTTTATCCAGACCTAACGCTGGACAAGCTCGTGCGAGCCCTCAGCGAGTAGAGGGACTCTTCACCATTCCGGCCTCACGCGCCACATCATTGACGGGCCGCCGGCTCCAGCAATCTGTGCCGTGAGCGCGGCGCGGCTTTTTAAGAGCTCCAGCACTGAGCGCACTCCTGACCGCTATGCAGCGGCGCCTCAAGAGCCGGCGGAGTGCTGCCCTCGCCAGGCCCCGCGGCAGCCCGGAATCCCGCCGTTTGAGATTTGGCAGAGAGCTCTCGGGCTGCTGGCTTGTAATAGATATTCTAGGCGGGGCGATGAGCGGGCAGGGGCGTGGAGCTCATTGCGCGACTTGCCGTGCAGTACAAGTGCCGGTCGTCGCAGACGTGCCGGAGGGCTCTCAATGAGAGGGCCCGGGCGGAGCAATAGCCGCCCCGCCGTAAGGAGGTCTCAATCCGGCATGCTGGAGCTGCAGGGCAGGCAGCTCAGGGTGCCCTCGCCGAATAACCGACCCGTTATACTAATCCGGATTAATATAATCCGGCCGGGGGCGCTGCCCGGGAGGCGGCCGGATTGAAATGGGCCTAGCTCGCGCCCCTTATTACCGCATCGACGTACTTCTTTCTCTCACTGTCGTATTCATCAGCAGCGTAGGGCTTTATCCTCGCTAGGATCTTCGGGAGGGCTGTGTACTCCAGCTCCTCAGGCGGCAGCCTGTGCGGCTGGAACGGGCCCATGCGGCGTATGTAATCCGCTATCATTGCCGCCACGTGTCTCGTGTAATCAAAAGCAGGATCGTCAAACATGTCGACGGCTCCCTCTAGGTGGCCGTCGTGCAGCTGGAAGCCGAGGGCGCCTACCTTCGGCGGCCCGTCGAATCTCGTCATTTTTGGCCCTATGGCCATTCTCCTATCCGGGTCTATCAGCGCAAATCTTGCCGGCATTAACGGGCCTGCGTGGCTTCCGCGCATCCACCCGTGCACGAGGTGCGGGTGGGCGAACGCCTCTAGAATCTCGCCGACTGCCGGCAGTCCAGCCTGTGCCCTGGTTATCATGACCGGGTCGTCCTTGCCGACGTACCTGCCGGCTATGAGTGAGAGTCTCTCGACGCTATTCACTGCCGCCACGAGCCCGTCCTTCCTGTAAACCCTCCTAATGATGTACCTGCCCGTAGTACCCACGAGACCGAGCAGCGCGTAGGACTCCTCGGGCGTCTTCAGCAAGTACACCTTGTGCTCCTTCACATCCAAGACCTCGAACACGAAACCGTCGTGCATCGCCGGGTCTATTACAAGCCCAGCTGTGTTAAACGGGTCGGCGAATATCCGGTACAGCGGTAGGTTAAATGCGCCTGGCTCTGTCTTGTCGGCTGCAAAGGCAATTACGGGCTCACTAGGTCTTTCCTCTATTTCCATCTCGGCGACTTGCGGCCCCAGGCCGCGTATGTTACCTGAGAAGGCATCTTTAAGAAGATCCTGGCCTGCGCCGTACAGCTTGTACCTCTTGGCGACTTGCTCCGTGACCTCCTTAAACGTCTCCCACGCGAGTCCGTGAATCTCCGGGCTATCCTCGCCCTTTGTGTGCGTCATTAGCAGCGATATGTCGTCGCCGACGTTGAAGACGAAGTAATCAATTATGACCCCCCTCCTCTGCGCCTCCTTCAGCTTCGCGGCGGCGTACTCGAGCATTTTCGGGTGGACTTGCGCGTGCCCCGGAAACCCGCCGACGTCCGCCTTGATCAGCGACACCGTGACCTGCATGTGCGGTTGCGGGCCGGGTTAGAAATATTTTGCTATTTGCTATATGGGCCTGGAGAGCCGGCGGCGACATTTAAAGCTGCCGAGTCGCCGGCGGGGTGGGCCTTCGCATTTACAGCTTATGCACGGCGTACAAGGACCTAACCGCGGGATCTCCCCGCGAGAGGGAGTTCCTCCAGCGCATCCTCACGCTTCTCGACACGCCGCGCCTCTGGTTTCACATATCGCCCGTTGAGGTGTTGTACTGGGAGGACGCAGGCGCCAGGCTTGAGGTCGGGGGCGAGGCCCTCGAGGGGCTCTCAATGCCGTACTCCAAACCGGCGTCGGTGGAGGGCAGGCTCGTCGCGCTGCGCGACAACGTGGAGGGCAATATCGTTGTAGAGAGACTGCCAGAGGACGTCGACGACGCCAAGTATATTGTCATAGAGGCAGCGCGCCGGGGCGCCGCCGCGGTGGTCTTTGCGGACGCGCCGCCGCGGAGGGTGGTCGTCACAGGCGAGCATGGCTTTAAGCTAGACGCTGCGCCGACGCCGATTTCCGTCGCGTGCATAGAGGGCGCCGATAGATATCTCGGCAAGCGCGCCAGGCTGGACGTGATGACTAGGTCGAGGGTGACATACAGTTACAATCTCATTGCATTTAATTCATTTGAGGACACACCAATGATATCTGCGCACTGGGACCACTGGCTCACGGGCGCCGCGGATAACTGCGCCGGCGTTGAGGCCGCAATCACGGCGTTCATTGACCTCGTCTTAAGCGACGTGCCAATCGCACTGGGGCTCTTTACTGCAGAGGAGGGCGTGGCGCCGCATGTCCCGTCACTGTACTGGGCGTGGGGCTCGCTCAACTATCTCAGCAGGCGGGGGCCGACGCTTCTCGTGAACGTCGACGTTGTCGGCGTTGGGACCCCACGCATCTATGCCATGCCTTACTTGCACCACGCGCTGAGAGACCTGGCCCCGGTCGAGAGCCCAATACCCTACTTTGACAGCGTGCACTACGAAATGTGGGGCATGCCGTCGCTGACGGTCTCCTCGCTGAGAGATGCATGGGGCATCTATCACAGCGCGCTGGACGTGCAAGCGTCTCTAGACAGCATTATTCTGTCCGCGGAGCTGGCAAAGCGCGCAGCTAGAATCGAGCCGCGAGCGCCGCAAGTGAGTCTCGAAAAATACGGCCTTGCCAGAGTCGACGAGCCGTATCTAGCCTGGTCGCTCGTGTATAATTACCTGGTACTGTTCGAGGACTTCGCACACTCTGAAATTGTTTACACGGACGTATTTCAATTTTTAAAGAGCAAGGGGGGGAGGTACCGTAGAGTGGACCTGCTCGGAGGCCCCACGCTATGCTTGAATAACTGCGAGAGCGCACTTGATACTTATAGAGAGCTTGCACTGCTTGCGCTCTCCCGCGGGGCCCGCGGCCCTCGCGCAGCTTAGTGATTGAGCTCCTGCGGCCGCGCCTCGAGCACGCTCCTGAGGTAAGTTGACGACAGCCTGTTCCCGTACCCGTCTCGAACGGTTGATATCACTACGATATCCAGCGGCCTCATGCCTTGTCTCGCCCTTGCGTCGTTAATCTCGAAGGCCCTCGGGGCTGTCTCGACACTGACAACAATGGCATCGATTTGGTTGTCTGTCGCGGCAGGCCCGTAGGGATCGTCGAGCTCCACGTACGCGGCCTTCCTCTCTGGCGCTATCAAGTCCATGAGACCTCTGACGCTCATGAGCCTGACGGTAAAGGGCCTAACCGCATATCGCTTTAAAGACGCCGCAAACCTGTCGCTCGTCACGCCGACCCACACTCTCTCGCCAACTAGCGCCGCGGTTGCCAGCAGCTTTATGTGCCCCGAGTGCAGTGTGTCAAAGGTGCCGCCGACTGCCACACAGCGGAACCTCAGTCTCATGCGCGTTCTAGGCATGTGGCATAAAAGCTCGCCCCCAGCTGCCAATCTCAAATAATATCTTGCGAACACTCCCGCGTGAACACGCGCGCGCTAGAGAGACTCCTCTCCGAGAGCCCGCGCGCGCTCGATGCCAGGTACCGGCCCAGGGAGGTCATCTGCGAGCCGGTGCGCGCCCCGTTTGCAGTGCGTCTCGACGGCGTGAGCTTCGGCAAGAGGCTAAGAGACTTCGAGGCTCCCCGGAGTGCGTTCGTGCACGCCGCGCTTGTCGGCGCGGCGAGAGCTCTTGCCTCGACTTATGGCGCTGAGATTGTTCACGTGGTGAGCGACGAGATAAACCTCGTGTTTCTCGCATCGGCGCCCTACGGCGGCAGAGCGGCTAAGGTCGTGAGCGTCCTCGCCGCGCACGCGTCAGCCGAGCTAACGGCAAAACTCGGCAGGCCTCTGTACTTCGATGGGAGGGCCCTCATGCTGGATGATGCTTGCGATGCTGCCAAGTATCTCATTTACCGGGCTAGAGTGGGGCTGAATAACTATGTAGTGAAGCTAGCCAGAATGTCCGGTCTCGTAAGCTCGCGCACTCCCAGGCTGGCAGAGCTGCTGGGCAGAGTGAAAATAGAGCGCGAGGACTTGGCCTGGGGCACGTTCATAGTTAAGGAGAGCGGGTATAGAGAGCATACCGATATTTGCGCCTTGGTGGCCCGTTTCTGCGGCTCATGCTAGGGTGCAGCTCAGCACGCCAGCGCGCCTTCTGCTCGGCTGGGATTGAGGTATTACCTAAATTTCTCTTCGAGGTACCGCACTAGATACTCGGCGTTGTACGCCTCGCCGAAGCTACGCGCGAGAAGCTCCTTCGGCGCGTAAATGCTGCCCCACTTATGCACTTTCTCGCGTAGATACTCCCACAGCTGAGCGAAATTCCCTGACATCACAAGCTCCCCGACCCTTCCGTGTTTGTAGTATATCATTGCCGCGATGGCATTGCCTAGGGTGTACGTGGGAAAGTAGCCGATGAGGCCGTTTGCCCAGTGAATGTCCTGCAGCACGCCCTCAGCGTCATTTCTCGGCCTAATGCCCAGGAGCCTCTCCATTTCATAATTCCAGAGCTCTGGAAGTTGCGAGACCTTTATCTCGCCTGCCACCAGCATGCTTTCCAGCTTGTACCTCAGTAATACATGCAAGTTATAGGTCACCTCGTCGGACTCAACTCTGATGGGGTATGGCCTCACGGTATTGAAGTAATAAAATACGTCCTCTTCGGCGTAATCCGACATGAAGGGCAGGCACTCCCGCAGAACAGGCATTATAAGGGAGGCGAACTCGCGGCTCCTACCAACGAAATTCTCGACGAATCTTGACTGGCTCTCATGAAGCCCGAGAGAGTTAGGAGTCCCGACAGGCGTCATGAGCAAGGACTCATCAATGCCTAGACTGTAGAGCGCGTGGCCGTACTCATGAAGCGCTGAGAACAGCGTTTCTTTGAAGTTAACATCTCTATATCTCACGGTAATTCTTACATCGTAGCGCTGGGTGATTTCAATGCTAAAGGGGTGTGGCGACGTGTCTACTCTGAGCCTGTCCTTAGGGAGGCCGAGCATCTCGAGGGTCTTTACTACCAGCGCCTCTATCCTCTGCCTCTTGCACGGGACTCTCTCAAGCGGATGGCTTCTCGGCCAGCCCAGCGCCTCGAGCCTCCTCAGCAGCCCTTTAATGACGGGCTCCAGCGTGGAGAAAATCTGCTCGATGTCTCTGCGCGTGAGCCCCTCCTCGTACAAATCGAGTAGCGCGTCGTAGGGGTGCTCCTCGTAGCCGAGCCTCTCCGCGATAACTCTCGAGAGCTCGACTATTCTCTCTAGATGTGGCGCTAAGATTTCAAATCTTGATCTCTCCCTCGCCGCTCTCCACGCTACAGACGCCTCTGATGTTACTTTATTAAATTCTCTTATTACATCGGGAGGCACTCTCTGGAAATATTTTAATTCTCTACTTAGCACTCTTATAATTCCTCTTTCGATATCTGTCAAGTCCTTTTCCTCCTTGGCGCGCTCGACGAGACGCACGAGCTTCTCGTCAAGCATAATCCGCTGGATTAACTGCGCTATCTCTGCCCGCGCGATTGCGCGTCCCACGATCCCCTCACGCGGCATGTACGTCTCGAGGTCCCACTGCATTAGTGCCAGCGCGTGCTCCAGCGCCCAGATCGCTCGGTAGTGCTCGAGTATCTGCCTTACAGTCTCCGACCTTATGGCGGTGCTCTCTCGCCGCGGGGATGGCGCCGAAGTCACGCCCTCCCGGCCTTGAGCCCTCCGAGGAGAGCCCTGACACTCGTGCCGCCAGTCAGCAGCCCTATCGCACCGCTGAGGACTGCTCCGGTGCCTGCCGGCATTTCAATCCTGGCCCGCAATTTCTCCCGCGTGCCCGGCCCGAGCTTAGTGACCTTGAGGCGTCCCTTACTAGTCACGCCAGTAGGTTAATGATACAAAAAGAGCAGGACGGAGGCCGGCACAGCCGGCTCACGCAGCATCCTGCCGCGCACGTGCGGCTCAACTCGGCTAGTGGGGACGGCTTGAGAGCAGCTGGCGCGCCTGCTCGACTATAGACTCGGCGAGTCTCTCGCCGAATCCGGGCAGGGATGCTATCTCGCGCGGGGATGCGGCCGCGACGTCCCTCAGCGTCCTGTAGCCAAAGTTGTGCAGCACTCTGGCCCTGACCCTGCCGATGCCTGCAAGCGACGTGACGAGCTCCAGCAACTCCTCTCTGACGCCGTACTTGACCCGCAGCGTCACGGTCCTGAGCCCGCGCTCGTGCTCCCTAAGGCCGAGCATTCCGGCGAGTCTCGACGCAGCGCCTCCCAGCCACTCAAAGAGGTCTATGTAAACGCGCAGGTCTCCCGGCGCGACGTCAAACTCCCTGAATATCTCATCCTCGTCCCCCTCCTCAATCCACGCCATCAGCATTGCAGCAGCTCTCACTACGTCCTCGAACTCCTCACCCGGCCAGGCCCCAAGCGCCGAGGCTATCTCCTCGGCTATTCTCTCATCTGCGGCGCCGCGCCTCACTCTGGGAAAGTCGGGCGCCGTGAGTACTATGTAGAGGTACGCCGGAGTGCTAGGCCTCTTGAGCGACCTAATCATGTTGATGTACCCGGCCGCGACCTCTGGATCCAGATAAAGCCTCGCGACGTGCCTCCCGAGCTCTGTTGCGTAGATCCTGCCCCCCTCGCGCCTTATGAAGCCCCACTTCTCCAGGCTCTCCACCGCTCTCGTTATCTCTGCCTTGAGCAGTGCGCGCCTGCCCCGCAATTTAAGCTGGTGAAAGCCGAGCGTGTTCGAGAAGAACGCGACAAGGTCCTCGACAAGCCCGGCATACCCCCCGCCCACTGCTCCCAGCACGTGCGACCTCAAGCACGGCTCGCTGAGTATGTGCGATTTCACGGGCTCCACGCCTCCCCTCACGTACCTCACCATGAGGTACTCGAGCTCCCTCCTGCTCCTCGCCACTATTACCGCCTCGCCGTAGGGATCGAGCCCGGGCCTCCCAGCGCGCCCCGCCATCTGCTTGTACTCGAGAACTGGTATCTCCTCGCGCCCGACCGCGGGATCGTACCTCTCGTGGCTGGCCACCACGACTCTACGCGCCGGCAGATTAACGCCGGCCGCCAGCGTTGTGGTGGCCACTACAACCTTTATGACTCCACGCCTGAAGCCCTCCTCTACGAGTCTCCTGACCTCAAGCTCCAGCCCAGCGTTGTGGAAGGCGACGCCCCTCCTGATGACCTCGGCGAGCTCCCTGCCTATAATCTTGCTGGACGACGCGCGCGCCACTTCCCCGGCGAGTCTGTGCGCCTCCGCAGCGTCGACGAGCCTAGAGGGGTGAGACGCGATGGCGCTTGCTATCGCTCTGGCCAGCCGCACGGTTGATGGCCTGCTGTTCGTGAACACCAGCGCCTGCCCGCCGCCGAGCACGGCATCAAGCGCGAGGGCGACCTCAGCCTCGCCGCTCACGGCAACCCGCAGCCTTGTCCCGTCGGCGAAGACTATCTCGCCGTTGTGGTAAACGCCCTCTCTGAGGGGCACGGGCCTCCAGCTGGACGTCACGAGTGCCGCGCCCAGCCACTCTGCGACCTCGCCGGCATTTCCCACCGTGGCGCTCAGCCCGACGAACTGCGCGCGGAGTCTTAGGTGCTTCAGCTTTGCGACTATCGACTCCAGCACCGGCCCGCGCTTCGGGTCCCCGAGGTAGTGAACCTCATCGATTATCACCGCGCCGACCGAGCCGAGCCAGCCTGGCCTCTGCCTAAGCACGCTGTCGAGCTTTTCGTACGTCATTACAATCACTTCATACTCATCCAGCTTTCTGTCCTCGAAGCCGAAGTCCCCCGTGGACACACCAACGCGCGCGAGTCCGCCGTAGTGAGAGAAGTGGACAAGCTTCTCGTACGCGAGAGCCTTGAGAGGCACCGCATAAATAGCCATTCCGCCCTCCAGCGCCGTCTTCACAGCCACTATCTCGGCAAGCAGCGACTTCCCTGACGCTGTCGCCGTGCACAGCACTATGCTCCTCCCGTTGAGAATTCCGGCCTTGACGGCCTCCTCCTGGGGCGGGAACAGCTTTCTAACGCCTCTCTGCCTTAGCGCGTCTACAAGCCTGGCGTCAAGCGGTAACTCCGAGACCTCCATGCCCGCAGCCGGCAGACCCGGCGGGATTACTCAATGATGAGGTCTGGCGTTGCGTACCACGCGAGGGCCCACCTGCCCTCAGCCCCCCTCACGAGAGCCACAACGCCCGAGTACCTGAACTTTATAATCTCCCTGGAGGGATCCCCGAGGAGCAAGAGCGAGGCCAGTCTGGAGAGGTGCGGCAGGTGCCCAACCAGCATCACGTCATCGAGAGTGGAGAGCCTCGACGCCCATATGCCTGGATCGTCACTAGGCCCCAGCCCCGTCTCCTCTCTCGCGCTGCACCTGAGATGCCTAGCAAAGATCTCGGCTGTTTGTCTGGCCCTGGCCCTCCCGCTGTGCACTATCTCGCGCACTCTAATGCCAGCACGCGCGAGGAACCTCGCTACTCTCTCGGTCTCGGCAGCGCCCTCTGGCGTCAGTCTCCTTTCCGGGTCCTCAGCCTCACTGTAGGCCTTGCCGTGCTGTGCCAGTAGTATCACAGACTCTCGCACGGGCGCATTTTAAGGCTTTGCCAAGCCTGCCGCAACTGACAGTTGAAAGAATTGCAGCTATATTAGCGCTTGCATCGAGGGGCGTGAGGAGAAGGAGGCTCGGGCAGCACTTCCTCCGCGACAGATCGGTCGCGGAGTATATAGTGAGCCTGGTGCCGCCCGGCCTTGATGTCATAGAAATCGGGCCGGGCAGGGGGGCCCTGACGCTTCCCCTCGCGCGCAAGTCAAGGACTGTGTATGCGATAGAGGTCGACAGGAGGCTCGCAGAGACCCTCAGGATGCTCGCGCCGCAGAACGTCGTGGTGATAGAGGGAGACGCGCTTGAGGTCGAGTGGCCCCGGGCGGATTTCGCGACTTCTAACGTGCCATACTCCATAACGTCGCCGCTCCTGCTGAAGCTCGCAAGGCACAGGCTCCCGGCCGTGCTCACGGTCCAGCGCGAGGTGGCCGAGCGCCTCGCGGCGGGGCCCGGCGATGAGAACTACGGGAGGCTCACAGTGGCTGTTAGGTGCCATTATGATGTCGAGATTCTGCGAATTCTGCCGCCGTGGGTCTTCGAGCCGCCCCCGAAGGTTTACTCCGCCGTGATCAGGCTCATGCCAAGAGAGCCGTGCGTTGACGACTTTGACGGCTTTCAGAGCTTTACGGCGTGGCTCTTCTCGGCCAGGCGGAAGACGCTGAGGAGGCTGGGTCTCGCAGAATCAGAGAGAAGGGTGCATCAGCTCTCCTTGCGGGAGATCGCCGAGCTCTATGAGTCCGTGACGCGCGCGGCCGCGCCAGGGCGGCGGGGGGCGGCATAGTGCGGCGCGGGCGTGCCGCTGCTAAAGCTCGTGTTCCTTGGCACCGGCGGCGCGGTTCCGAGGCCCGGGAGTGCGCTGCCAGCGATATACCTAGAGGACTGGCTCGGCAATAGAGTGCTGCTTGACGCAGGCGAGGGCGCTCAGTACAGGCTGCTGGAGGCTGGCGTGTCCCCCGCCTCGCTGACTCTCATCGCGGTGACCCACATGCACGAGGATCACGTGCTCGGCCTCCCTGGCACTCTGGCCACAGCGTCACTTTTCGGCGGCAGGCCGGTCGTGCTCGCGCCGAGATCTGCCCACGACGTGCTCAGGGGGCTTGGAGTCGAGGTGATGGAGCGATATGAGTCGCGCCGCTTCCGGGTCTCGTGCGTTCGGACGTGCCACACCATTGATGCATGCGGTTGGCTCCTTGAGTGGGATGCCGGCATTAAGTTCAGCCGCGATAAGATAGCGGAGCTCCCAAGGTGGGCCGTGGCGGCGCTGGCCAGGGGCGAGGCCGTCGAGGTGGGAGGCAGGGTCATAAGGCAGGATGACGTGGTGGAGGGCCGCCAGAGGAGGTTCAAGCGCCTCCTGTACACTGGAGACACGGCCCCATGTCCGGAGGTGTGGAGCGCCGTCGGGGAGGTCGATGTGTTAATACACGAGGCGGCGTTCGCAGATGACGTGAGCCCGCGGAAGGCGCACAGAGAGGGGCACTCGACAATAGTCGACGCGGTAGAGGCCGCGAGGGCGCTCAGGGCCAGAGTGCTCGTGGTTACGCACGTAAGCGCGAGATATCCGGACAAGAGTAGACATAAAGCACTTGCCAGGGTGGTCAGGCCGCCGCCTTACGTCTACGTGCCTGACGACATGGACGCGCTCCTCATATCTCTCTGAACTCACACTCTGACTGCCACGTAAATTACCGTCGTGGAGAGGGGCGCCAGGCACTTCAGCACGTCAAACTTCTCAAAGAACTTCAGCCTGAAGCCCCTTTGCAGGAGTCTCGACGGGAGGGGCGGGAGCAAGTACACGGGCCTTGCCTCGACGAGCTTAAAACCGGCCCGTCTCATTGACGATACCACATGAAAGTATGAGTAGTAAGTGAACGGCACCTCTCTGCCGGAGAACTCCCACACTCCCCTGACGGCACCTCTGATGAGTGCCGCGAGCAGCTTACGCACTCCCTGGTATATCGCGTACTCGAAGAACATGTCGAGACACACCGCATTGTCGATATCAGCAATGAACACGCCGCCGCGCTTAAGCACGCAAGCAGCGGAAGTAAACGCGGCATCTGTGTCGGGCAGGTGGTTGTAGACGCTGCCAAGCGCCACCACCGCATCAAAGCTCTCGCACTTGAAGGGCAGCGACGCGGCGTCTCCTTGTATTCTCTCATCACACGGCTTGCACCTCTTCAGCGACGCGCATGATATATCAAGCGACGTGACGTGGGCGCCCCTGCGCCTCAGGTAGATGCTCCAGAACCCAGTCCCCGCCCCGACGTCAAGGACGCGCGTCCGCGGCTTTATATATGCATCCAGCACGTTGCCAATCTTCATGTACAGCGTCCTGTAGTACTCCGAGCCGAGATACAAGCTCTCGTAAAACAGCGCTATCGAGTCGTAATACTCCGCTACCCTATTCCTCACCGTTATCTCGGCTCGATCTTGAAGTCTACGGAAAACTTCTTCCTGAGCTTCTCGAGCTTTGCCGCGCTGCGCGAGAGAACTATATTAAGGTACTCCTCAGGCACTCTTATAACTACAAGCCCGTCGCGCTCCTCGATCCGTATTTCATGTGGCGGCACGTAGCGCTTCAGTGTAGATATCACCATGGAACGAATCTTTCTCGACAGCGCCCCTAGCTCGGCCCTCCCCACTGGCACAATGAACGTCTCCTCGCCGAAAACGTAGATTTCATACTCCACCTCGTCGCTCAGGAAGTCCTTGACTAGTATTACCGGCCTCGCGAGATCCTCCTCCCTCATGCCGGCGGGCACCTTAACAACCATTGACAGCGCATACACCTTCCTAACCTCTCCCTCCCTCATGAAGATCACTGTGTCAATTATTGACGGTATCATGCCCAGCTCTACTCTCGTGATGAAGCGCTGGATGGCATCAATGGGCGACGTTGCGTGGACAACGCCGACCATGCCTATGCCCGCGAGTCTCAAGTCGACATAGAGTTGAAAGTCAGTATCATTTCTCATCTCATCGAATATTGTATAGTCGGGGCGCGAGAGCAGCAAGATGTCGTGTATCTCCTCAGGGGAGGCTGCGCTCTTGGACAGCTGGGTTATCGCGGGGCTCAGGACCATGTCTCTCGGCGATTCTATTGTCTTCACTATTTTGCCCTTGCTCAAGTAGAACTCCGCCAGAGCCTGGGCAAACGTCGTCTTGCCCGCGCCCGGCGCGCCTGCAATTAGTATACCCTCGGCGCTCTTCTCGAGACGCTCTATCACCTTGACATTGAGACCGTAGTCCTCAATCCTCCTCTTGAGTATTGGCCTCGTCGCCGTTATTTCGAGCCTCTCCGACACTGGCGGGAACGTCACAACAATTCTATACTCCTTGTGCTGTAATATCAGCGAGTGCGGCCTCCTTATTTCAATCCTCGTCCTGGATTCCGGTCTCGACGCCTCGGAGATCAGCTCCCGAGCTATCTCCTCGAGCTGTCTCCGCGTGACCGGCTCTTGGGACAGCTGCACGAGATGCCAGCTGCCTGGCCTGCCGATCTTCCCCATTGGCGGGAGACCCTCCTTGAGGTGGACTGACATGACGTCTGCGTTAAAGAACTTCTCGATTGTCAGCACGTCGCGCGGCCTCCCTAAGTACAGCACCTCAATGCCCTGAGCCAGCGCTGCGTCTCTGGCAAGCTCGTCGCTCGTGACGTAAGTGCAGTTGTTCTCTCTTGCGAACTGCCTCGCGCGGGACTCGATGTCGGGAAGCTCCGGGCGCCCCCGCGCCTGCACGACCTCAACCCTCACGAAGTCCGAGAGCCCGAGCTTCTCGATCGCGCTGCGCAGCTCTCTCAACTCCTCCACGGCAATCAGGCCGATGCCGTCGCCCTGCCTAGCGAGCGAGACGAAGTGCTCGACCATCTCGGACAGGAGGAACACCGTGCCCCGTATCACGCCGCCGACAACTGCATCCTTGAGGCTCCCGTCGAGTATCGCGGAGCTGCCAGCCACATATTTGCTCACCGGCCTCTTACGGCGCGAAGGCATTAAAAATCCTCAGCACCGCGTGCTCCCCTTCAGCTCCCGGCAGCCTGGGGCAGGGCCTCGGCTTGCCCAGCGCGTTAGCACGTACTGACGCGGCCCCGCGCCATTACTGGCGCGCTCGGGGCTTTGGCTGGTGGCACCCTCACTAGGCGGCGCCCGCCAGTGCCTCCGGCGACAGACTGACCGGGAGGGTTGCCGGCTGCGGTTTTTTCACTATTCCCTCCGCGCCGGTTAGACGCCAGCGCACTTCATCAGTTTCGCTACGTGGAGCAGCAGCCTGGAAACCTTAACGGCCGTAATGTCCGAGACGTCATTGAGCGGTGAGAATTCCACAATATCAACGGCAATGGGCTTAAGGCTCAGTACTAAATCCGCGACTAGGCTCTCGAGCACCGAGTAGCTAATTCCGCCGGCCTCGGGCACACCAACTCCAGGGGCCTGTGAGGGGTCAAGAACGTCCACGTCAATGCTTACATAGACTCTACCAGATGCTGTAGATACGGCGTCGGCAATGGCGTCGCGGCCGAAATTGCTGCCCTCCACGACAAAAAACCCAGCGCCGTTAGCGTACGTGTACTCCTCGTCGCCATAGGCTCTGACGCCCACGACGATGGCGTAAAACCCCAGTCTCTCGTGAGCCCTCCGGAGAAACGTCGCGTGCGATAGCTTCTGGCCTGGCGGCCACTCGTCCCGCAGGTCGAAGTGCGCGTCCACGTGGACGTAGGTGTCGGGCCTTAGAGCCTCCAGCGCCGCGAGCGTTACTGTATGCTCGCCGCCGAGCATGATAAACGGCGTGCCTACTCCCTCGACGAACCGCTTCAGCCTTGCCAGGTTCTCCTCCACCGCGCCGCGCAGCAGGTTAACGTCTCCCATGTCGCACAGCAGCCTCTCGGCGCTTCCGAGCAGCGTTGTCGGCTCAATGTACGGCATCACAAACCGCACTCTCTGGGGCGCAAATCTCGTGCCAGGCCTGAAGCTGACAGTGTCCTCCATGGGGGCTCCAAAGAGTTTCACCTCCTGGTCCCTACATGTGCGCATGTATACATTGTTTCTCTGCACGTTTGCGCGCTTTGCGCTTGGGAATTATCTTTATGTCGACGTGTACTACTAGTGGGTGGAGTTTCATGACGCTCCTGATAATCCTAGACCTCAGTACGTGCAGCTGGCCCACCGTCATCTCGGGGCTCACCGCGATGAGGGCATACACCACGAGAAAGCTGCCGGCCCTTCTAATCTTTAGATTAAGCGGCTTGCCGATGCTCAGTAGCTTTTCGCGTATCTTTCCCTCCAGTGCCGGATCTCTGTACAACACGCCCAGAATCCCGTAAGTGGCATCTCTGCTAAGCCTTGCGAACTCATACAGCACGTAGCAGTACGCTGCAATCACCGCGATCATCTCGGCTGCGAAGAGCTTGAAGAAGTTGCTCGCGCAGACCGCCGCGGCGAAGCCGGCCGACAGGATGGTGTCGACCTTTGCGTGGAGGGCGTCTGCCTTGAGCACGGTGAGCTTTAGCGTTTGGTAGTTCCGGCGCTCCCACACATACATAGCATATGTCAGCGCGGCGCCGGCGAGAAAGAGCGGGGCAGCCCACAGCGGCGTTGGCGTGCCCTCCAGCCTAGTGGACGTGACGAGCATGTAGGTGTAAAAGCCCAGCACTGCAAGCACCGAGAGCAGCGTCACTAAGCTCTCAAGGCGGTAGACTTCCCACGGGAATGAGCGGCCCCGCCTCGACGCGTAGTACAGCCCGAAGCCGGAGACATAGGCAATCGCGGCGTCCATGAAGCCGTGAAGCGCATCGCCAATTATGAGCAGGCTCTCGTACATGACGCCGAGCACCAGCTCAATAAGTGTGTACGCTAGCGAGATGGTGCCCATTATGAAGAGATAGAGAGACGCTATCCACAGTCTGATGTGCGGTCTCACACTCAAAGTTTACAATACAATGTTAATAAGCAGGATCCCGCGATGGCAGCCGGCCACTGCCGCGCGGCTCTGGCGCGTGCCTGGCCCCGCGAGACTACCTTGAAGCACATCTTAAATACGGCGCGACATGCAAACTAATGCGCCGCGCCGAGCTGCTCGATGACATAATAAAGCGCCGCTTGATTTACTGGCCGTCGTTTGAGATTTACGGCGGGGTTGGCGGTTTTTACGACTACGGCCCTCTCGGAGCTCAGCTCAGGCGTAATATAATTGAGAAGTGGAGGAGCGTATTCATTCTGCCATATCAGGATACCATAGTTGAAATTGAAACTCCCATCATAATGCCGGAGCCCGTCTTTAGGGCGTCAGGGCACCTGGATCACTTTACGGATTACGTTATAACGTGCACTAAGTGCGGCAGAAAGTACCGGGCAGATCACTTAGTGGAGGAGGAGCTTGCAAAGCGCAGACTCAAGGTCTCGGCCGAGGGCCTCCCGCCTGAATCTCTCCAGCAGCTGGTCGATGAATACAAAATTTCATGCCCGGCGTGCGGGGGCGCGCTAAACGGCGTCGAGACGTTCAACTTGCTCTTCAGGACAACGGTGGGGCCCTATAGCAACAGCACTGGCTACTTGAGACCAGAAACGGCTCAGGGAATTTTCGTGGCCTTCCCGCGAGTAGTGGAGTACATGAGGCGCAGGCTTCCGTTCGGGGTTGCCCAGATCGGGAGAGTCGCCAGGAACGAAATCTCGCCGAGAGGGGGTCTTATCAGGCTTCGGGAGTTCACGCAGATGGAAATAGAGCTCTTTTTCGACCCGCTGAGCCCCAAGTGCCCGTACTTCGCTGAGGTGGAGAATATCGAGGTGCCCGTGGTCCCCGAGGAGCTCGTCGCTAAGGGCCAGAGCGAGCCGCTGCTTCTAACTGCGCGCGAGATAGTAGAGAGGAATTACGCCAGCGAGTGGATGGCGTTCTTCATGGCGCTCTCGGTGAAGTTCCTCAGAGGGCTCGGCGTGCCGCTCGAGAGGCAGAAGTTCGTAGGCAAGCTTCCGCACGAGAGGGCCCACTACTCCTCCAAGTCTTACGATCAGGTAGTGCTGACGGAGCGCTTCGGCTGGATAGAGGTGTCCGGGCACGCGTACCGCGCTGATTATGACCTGTCGCGGCACAGCAAGTACAGCGGCTACGAGATATATCTAGAGAGGAGGCTCCCAGAGCCCAGAGAGGTTGAGGTCGCCAGAGTGTATCCCAATCCGGCCGCGATAAGGGAAAGGTATGGCGAGAGAATCGGCGAGGTTATAAAGGCAATTAAGGAGGGCGGGGATGTTATCGCCAGCGCGTTCAGGAGTGAGGCGGACAGGGTTAGCCTCGGCCCCTACGTGATAACCAGAGACATGGTGTTCATAAAGGTTGAGAGAAAGAGAGTGGAGTTCGAGAAGTTCGTGCCTCACGTGGTCGAGCCGTCTTTCGGTCTCGACAGAGTCCTTTACGTAACGCTGGAATTAGCCGTGGCGGAGGAGGGGGGCAGAGTTTACCTCAAGCTCCCGCCGGATATAGCACCCGTTAATGCATGCATTCTGCCCATTGTGAGACGCGCCGAGTATGTCGAAATAGGCAGCAGGTTAATGAGGGAGCTCGCGCGGGAGGGCTTTATAGTACTTTACGACGACGAGGGGACAATAGGCAGCAGGTATGCAAGCTGCGACGAAATAGGGACGCCTGCAGCAATAACAATCGACGAGCGGACGCTTGTAGACGGCACAGTTACGGTCAGGGACCGCGACACAAGGAGGCAAGTGAGAGTGCGCATCAGCGACGTGGCCAAGTTCGTTGAGCTCGTAAGGCGGGGAGTTGGATTTGACAGCGCGGCAAAAGCGCTCGGCGCCGCGCCAGCATAGTGGCGGTCTCGCGCGCCGGCGGGCGGCCCGGGCAGCAGGGGCGCACTCCCAAGACTCCCGCAGTTCGGTTTTTAAGAGCGGGCGTTCAGGAATTTCAATGAGCGGAGCGGAGGTAGAGAGGGGGAGGAGACTGCTAGTGCCGTCATTCCTAACTCCGCAGCAAGAGCGAAAAGAGCCGAGGCGCGGCGAGCGGAGAGTGAGAGCCAGGGGAATCGAGGGAATTGACAGAGGGTTTGTGAGGATATCTGCCGAGCTCCACGAGGCTCTCGAGAGGCCCGCCGAAATTGAGATTGTCGTGCCAGGAGGCTCGACGCATACTAGGCGCGAGGCGTTCAAAGTAGTGGTAGATAGCAAGGTGCCGAGCAGCGAGATTCATATGAGCCGAGACGACATGCGAGCGCTAGGAGTTGCCGACAATACCGTCGTGACCGTCAGGAGGAAGCTATGATCGGCGTGCTGAGGGGTCTGGCCGTAATTGTTGATAATGTAGAGTACGCTAGGAAGTTATACAAAGAGGGCTTTTACGGTAGATTTCTGGGCTACGATAAGATAAAGCTAGAGGATATAGATAAAATAAATACGCCGCTCATACTGTCTCTCTTCGAGGCGGTGTACTTAGCAGAAGGGGAAAGGCTAAAGGTTTTATCCGAAGACGGCATGGAAATACCACCAGAGAAGCTTATGCAAATAGGAAGGGAGAGAATTAAGGACTTCGAGGAGAAGTACAAAGTGTACAAGCACTTTCGCGACTTGGGCTATATTGTGAAAAGCGGCCTCAAATTCGGCGCGATGTTCTCCGTCTACGAGCGGGGGCCGGGTATTGATCATGCGCCTCTAGTCGTTGTATTCCTAGAGCCAGACAGGGGGATTTCCGCAATAGACATAACGCGAGGGGGTAGATTGAGTCACAGCGTGAGAAAGACGTTCACGCTGGCAACAGTTCTGAAACAAACAGGGGAAATAGTTCTGCTCGGCTTTACGTGGGCCAAGCTCTGACCCCCTAGGGGCGCTTGGGCAATGCGTACATAATGCAGCGCGCCATCGCTCTGCACCCCCTCATGGAGTGGCCGCGAGCTCCTGCACAGAAGGGCGGGGCTTAAATATAGTGCCCTGAAGGGCAGGACCGTCGCGATGCGCTAATCGATCTTTACCTCTGCCGTCTCGCTGTATTCGCCGGCCTTTGCCACTGTAACTTGCAAAACGCCGTCCCTGTACACAGCCTTCGCGCTGTCTATTCTCAGTCTGAAGGGGAGCTCTACCCTTCTCGACACCGCGAAATTCGAGATTCTCTCCTGTCTGAGCGGCTTTGCCTGAGAGTCACGCTGGGGCGGCGATGCGGCAATCTCCACGGCTCGCTCGTAAACCCTCACCTTAATGCTCTCCTTTTTAAAGCCTGGCATGTCAATGTATATAGTCACGCCGTCTCCCGTGTCGTAAATATCGACATCAGGCATCCTCTCCGCCGTGCCGGCTTGCAGGCTGTAAAGCGCCTTCATTCCCTCCTCGAGTCTCTTCAGCACGTCCATGCGCACATGCAGTGGCTGTGCTTATAATACCAAGGCACGGCTTCAGCAAAGGGCTAAAAACGCTCCACGCCCCGGTGTTGCTGCTAGGAGTATTTTGGCTCGACGGTGCCTATAATCTTGCCGTGGGCGTTTATGGGAAACGAGCGGCCGCACTTAAGACAGCTTATCGTGAAGCCCATGCTATACCAGCTCTCGCCTATTTCGGTCTCAAATTTGTATTTACAGTGCGGGCACGTCACGAGCACTTTGAGCGTCCTCTCGAGCGTGCCCCCCGAGTATTCCCAATCCTCTGGAAATCCCTCGGCCATGAGAGGTGGCGCCGGAGTCTCATATAAATATGTACCCGCGGGATTTGGGTAAATTTATATGCCGCGCCGGCCCTTGATAGCATGCCTACAATCAGGGGAGTTGTGGTATCTAAGCAGCTAGTTTACGACCCCACAGGGACTAGGTATATCAAAATCGACATTATGGAGGAGAGAGAGATCCCGGGCCCCATTGCCACATTCCCGGCCCACGACGAGCGCGCAACGCACTTGGCGCGTGAGGTTGTGCCGATACTCACGCAGATTATCAAATCGTTGCCATTCGGCGGCGGCAAGATTCCAGTGCCTAGGCTGACTGCGTGGCTCACCGACGAGGAGGCCGAGGTGCTTGGCGACATCGATGTGGGAGACACGGTCGTCATAAGCATTGAGGGCGGCGAGGTGAGAGTAAGGCGAGAGGGCTAGCCAGTGTGCCTGCCGGCGTGTACTAAAGTTATTTAGCGCTGGCGTAGTGCCGTCGTGATAGCCGACGCTTACAGGCTCAAGTACACGTTTGGGATAGACTACGGGACTAGCTACACCAAGTACGGCCCAATAACACTGTCAGAACCGAGAGTGGTGCACACGAGAGGACTGTTCTTGAGAGACCTGCCCGAGTCCGTCAAAATGAGAATACCATCTGAGGTCTTGTCGCGGGGAATTGTCGTCGGGGACGAGGAGGTTCGGAACTACCTGTCCAGTGTGAGGGACGTGCAACGGAACTTGAAGTACCCCCTGAGGGACGGCATAGCGAGAAAGGACGATGACGATGCGTGGAAGGTGCTGAGGGAGCTCACGAGGTACAGCCTCGCGCAATTCCCGGTGTCCGACCCTGACTTTAACGGATGGCTTGTGTCGTCGGCGCTCTCGGCTCTCGCCCCGGATTACATGTACAAGGCACTTTTTGATATATTTACAGAGCTGGCCGGAGAGATCAAGATTTATGCCGTCACGGTAGTGCCGCAGCCTCTTGCTGTGGCAATAGCGGAAAACGCCGTGAACTGCATAATTATTGAGGGGGGTCACGGTAATATACAGATAGCCCCCATAAGCTTCGCGTTAATACGGGAGGGCCTCGTCGCTCTGAATAGAGGCGGCGCGGAGGCAAATGCAATAACCAGGGAGATTCTCAAGGACATGGGATACAGCGATATAGCGCGAGAGG
Source organism: Thermoproteaceae archaeon (assembly GCA_020833025.1). GTDB lineage: Archaea > Thermoproteota > Thermoprotei > Thermoproteales > Thermoproteaceae > Pyrobaculum. The sequence continues at coordinate 42,645 of JAJHRB010000001.1, forward strand.
AGTACGCAGTTGAAATTATAAAGAGGGCGGCGGGGCTCGTGCCGAGAAACCTGAAGGACGCCATTCGTGTTGCAAAGTCAAACCCGGAGAGGTTTGTGACCAAAGTAAAACTTTCGCCTGTCGTCGAGGTTGAGTTTACAAAGGAGTACGCGTGGGCGAGATTCATGATAGGCGAGATAATATTCAATCCGAATCACGAGGAGATCAAAAGTTACATAGACCAGTCGCGCATCAGGATAGAGAATGCTGTGATAGGCGATATTACGCTCTACGGCGAGATGGATTTGGCGTCTGCCGTTATAACCTCGCTCAGGAGCGTGTCTGTGGAGATTCAAGAGAGAGTGGCGTCGCAGATAATACTCAGCGGCGGCGCGCTCAGCTGGCGAGTGCCCTCGGGCCTTGAGGACGTGGCTGTCGACAGCGTGACAAAGGTCAAGGTCATGCTGGATGAGAGAAACCCCGAGCTGGCGTCTAGGACAGGCGTTCGCATAGTGTCAGAGCCGCAGCACTCTGCATGGAGGGGCGCGGTTATTTACGGCTACGCGCTGCCGCTCTCGCTGGAGTGGTCCGACTCGGCGAAGGAGGGCTGGTATTTCGTGCATGGATCGCGGACGTGAATTTTGCAAAGCTCCTTGTCATTAGGTACTTCACGGAGACTCTGGGCATGAAGTACGCTGGCGAGGACGGCGATGTGTTGTGGTTCGAAGACGGTCTTAACAAAGTTGCCGTCAAGGTGTACCTAGATGAGGTGTACGAAGAGGCAGAGCTCTACAAGCGGGCCGGCGCGCTGCTAGGCCTGAGCGCGGCTAAGGTGTACTTGGCCGTGCTGCCAGACGCGGTTCCATTTATTGACACCCGCTACTTCAAGGGCCAGGGAGTTGGCTTGGTTGTCGTCGACCCATCAAGGGGGCTTGAGGGCGTTGACGTGAAAATTTTTGCCAAGCCTCGGCAGATTCACGCCGCGGCGGCCAACGCAGGCAGACTCGCCGAGACCCTGAGGGCAGATCTACAGAGTTACATTGACGAGCAGATGAAGAGAGTGGAGTCCTCGCTTTACGAGAGGCTAAAGAGATACGTAGACCAGAGACTCGAGGAGCTCCGGCGCCCCGCTGCCGCAATGCCGCCCCCACAGCCGCAAACAGCCTCCCGCGCGGAGGCCCGGCAGGAGGCCGCGCAAGATAGAGCCAGCAGCATCGTGCAGAACGAGTGGGTGAGAATCTTGAGGTCAAAGGCAGGAGTCCAGGGAGCCTAGGAGCTGCGCGCCCAGCGCGCAAGGACCTTCTACCGGACCTCCTGCAGCAGCATATTAATGGACGTCAAAATATATACTCTGCGACAAGCCCCGTGCTTGTGAATACAATAATCGAGGAGCTCAGGAAGGTCTTCGGAAGCGGCGACGAGGGAAGGCTTGCAGAGCGGCTGATCTTGGCATACAAGGACGGCGGCACGCGCGCTGTGAGGCTCGTGCTTCACGAATATCTCAAGACACTCGGCGTCAATGTGGAGAGTAGAGAGAATTGAGATTGAGAACTTCAGGTCCTACAGAGGGAGGCATGTAATCCTGTCTGGCGATGTGAACATACTCTGGGGGCGCGTTGGCGCGGGCAAGACGAGCGTGCTCTACGCAATCGAGTACGCGCTCTTCGGCAGACAGCTCGAAGTGAAAGAGAGAGTTGCAAGGCTTGTGGACTTGATACACAGCGGCGCCGATGAGATGAGAATTGCGCTCACGCTGCGCAGCGGCAGCAGCACGCTCTGCATAGAGAGGCAGCTCGCGCGCGGCGGCGAGAAATTAATCGTGAGGCACGGCGGCGAGGAGCTGAGGGGGGGCGAGGCCGAGAGCAGGCTGCTGGAACTCATCGGCGCCGATGAAGACGTATACGAGAGGCTCGTCTACATATCTCACAGGACTCTGGAGGATTTCATTTACGGCACTGCGCGCAAGCGGTCCACCTCTGTCGACAGACTTTTCGGTATAGACATAGTGGACGGTGTTGTCAGGGTTATAGCCGCGTTCGAGCGGGCCCTGATAGAGCGCGCTGAAAATCTCAGGAGGCGGCTGTCGGCCTACGAGAAGTACAAGGAGGTAATAAGGAAGTATGGCGGCTACGCCGGTGCGGTCTCCAGGCTTAGCGAGCTTGATAAGGAGATCGCGGCCCTAAGGGAGAGGGAGCGCGAGCTCACAGTGATGCTGGACGAGCTGGCGCAGAGGCGGTCTGCGCACCTGTCAAGGCTCAAGGAGAGCGAGAGCATTCTCGTTGAGTACTACAAGGCGAAGTCAGAGCTAGAGGCCCTCGAGGCGGTCACTGGAGGCGAGGACGCGACTGCATCGACGTTTGAGAAAATCAGAGAGGCCATTAAGGAGGCTGTCGAAGAGTACGAGCACGCGCTCGGCCGCGAGCTCCTGGACAAGCTCACCAAGTCTCAGGATCTCGAGGCCCTATCGGCTGCGATGATGGAGGCGCACGACGCGCTCGCCAGACTGCTGAGAGACATGGAGGCACAGGTGTTGGAACTTCGAAAATTCCACGAGCAGTACGCAGCGAAGGCGAGGAGGCTCGAGAGCGAGATTGCGGACATGGAGGCAAGGCTGAGAAGGCTGGAGAGGGGCCACCAGCGGTTTAGGGAGCTGCAGAAGCAGTACGGACAGCTCGAGTCGGCAAAGGCTGCTCTGTTGGAGTGCAAGAGGAGATTCGAGGAGCTAGAGAGAGGCCTTGCGCTCTTCTCGGCGCTAAGGACGATCGCTCATTACATCACAGAGACAGGGCTGGAGAGGTGCCCGGTGTGCGGCTCGGCGCTTAGCAAAGACGCCATTGAGGCGCTCGCCAAGAGCGTAGACGAAAAATTCGGAGGCATGATACGCGAGGCGGAGAGATACAAGGAGAGGGCGAGGGAGCTAGAGAGGGCTATCGAGGAGATGGAAGCGCTAAATGCCGAAGTTCTGGAATACCTATCTGTGCGGTCGAGACTTGAGGAGCTGAGAGCGGAGAGAGACGAAACAGTCAGGAGGGCAGTGCAGGCCGAGAAGGCGCTGCGAGAGCTTGAGAGAAAGGGAGAGAGGCTGAAGATGCTCCTCTCCAGAATTGACAAGCGGGCGCTCCTCGACGCGGTCGCGAGATACAGCAGGGCGGCTAGAATTAGAGAGCTGCGCAGGAGGCTTAGAGAGCTTGAGGACGCGTTGAGGCGCGCCGGTCTAACGGGCGAGGCAATTGAAATCGACATGAGGTGGAGAGAGGCCATTGAGAGCCTAGAGAGAGTGACAAGCCGTCTGGCAGAGCTCTACAGAGAGAGAGCCCTTCTGGAGGATGTGACAAAAAGTGTTGGCGGAGAGGCGGAGGAGCTGAGGAAAGAGCTCGATGCGGCGCTCTACGCGTACAGCAAGCTGGAGGATATAAAGTCCAAGCTCATGCTTGTTAAGCTCCGCGCGCGGGAGAGACTCCTCGAGGCTGCGAAAAGCAAGCTGAATGAGGTGTTCCTGTCGCTCTATAGATACGGCGACATAGTCAAGGTCGGCGCCGACCTCGAGGGCAGGAGGGGGTATTATGACTTTCACGCAATAGCGCCAAACGGCGAGCGGTACGGAATCGCGAAGCTTAGCGACGGGCAGAGGCTCTCCATCGCGCTCGCACTAGCGCTGGCGCTTAGATTTATTTCGAATGTGCAGCTGGGCTTTTTAATATTTGACGACCCAATACCGTACATTGATGTCAATATACGCAAGGCATTTATTGAGCTAGTGAGGGGCCTTGCAGAGCAATATCAAGTATTCGTGGCAACGCAGTCTGAAGAGCTGGCGCGAGCACTGAGGGCCATCATGCCGCGCTCGAAATTATTCGCAGTGGTAAAGAACGGCAGCTCAGAAGTGAGAGAGGAATAACCCGCGTCTCAGTCCCTGACCCCCTCCTCATGCCACTCAGACTGGTAAGTTCTCGTCACTAGCGCTGCCGGAGGGTGCCCGCATAAGTTTAAAACTAATGCAGGGGCACGACGGGGGCGAGGCCAGGCTGAGCGGAAAGCACTCAGTCCTACAACTAAGAAGTATATATACCTCGCGCGTGTCTTTCTCACATGACGTCCAAGAAGAAGAAACAGGAGGCAGAGGCGGCAGCGCAGGTTGCCGTGCAGGCGAGCCCAGAGCTAGATGTAGAGGAGCTAGAGGGCGTGGGGAGAGTCACCGGCGCGAGACTCAAGGAGAGAGGTTACTATACTGTGCACGACGTGGCGTTTGCATCAGTTAAAGAGCTTGCAGAGATCTTGGGGAACGAGGAGCGCGCGCAGCAGATCATTAACGCGGCCCGGAAAATGCTGGGCCTCAACGCATTCATAACAGCGCTTGAGGTGTACGATAGGAGGAAGAAGGTAAGGCGGATATCGACTGGCATAAAGGCTCTCGACGAGCTGCTAGGCGGCGGCATAGAGACAAAGGCCGTGACAGAAATTGCCGGCGAGTTCGGCTCCGGGAAGACACAGCTATGCCACCAGCTAGCGGTGATGGTGCAGCTGCCCGAGGACAGGGGCGGGCTCAACGCCAAGGCAATTTACATCGACACAGAAAACACGTTCAGGCCGGAGCGAATAGTTCAGATAGCCAAGGCTAGAGGACTGGATCCAGATGAGGCACTGCGCAACATACTCTACGCGAGAGCCTACAGCTCTGATCACCAGATGCTGCTGGTCGAGCAGGCAAAGTCCATGGTCAAGAGGCAGGGCGCGTCACTCCTAATTGTGGACTGCGTCATAGCGCACTTTAGAGCCGAGTACCCGGGCAGGGAGAATCTTGCAGAGAGACAGCAGAAGCTGAATAAACATGTCGCGGACCTGCTCAGAATAGCTGACGCGTACGACGTCGCCGTCGTGATAACAAACCAGGTCATGGCACAGCCTGATGTGTTCTTCGGCAACCCGCTGAGACCGGCGGGCGGCAATATTCTGGCTCACGGCGCGACGTACCGCATATGGCTCAGGAAGTCCAAGGAGAACATCAGGATAGCAAAGATTTTCGACAGCCCCTACCACCCAGAAGGAGAGGTCTCCTTCAGGATCACCGAGGAGGGCCTTGTCGATTAGGTGTTCCGACCGCCGTGCATTAACAACAGCCAGTTGTACGCCGGCAGGAATTTAAAATTTGTCGTGACAAAGTCCCAGAACTTGCGGTAGATCTCGGCCGCTGGGTGCGACGATATTAACGCAAGCAGTCTAGCTGCCTCCGAGAAGCGGCCTGCAATAGCTAGACTCGCTGACACGTCAACGGCGAGAGTCCTCACGAGAGTGAGGGGGAGAGTCTCGCCCTCGATTATCTGGGCACGCGCGCGCTCGACTACGAGCTCCGGGCTCGCTCTCGCGACTATCGAGTCGACAAGGCGCTTGAGCATGGCAAGCGAGAGCTCGTAGGCGAGCTCGTCGGCCTTCACGCCGCTCGGCACGGCCCAGACTTCTATTAACTCCGGCTCCGTCACCGCGCGGGCGGTTGCAGCCTCTCTCATTATTGCGTAGTCGTTGGGCGGTAGTGACACCTTGAGTATTATCATGTCGCCAATTTCTAGCTTTGTCCGGTCAGCGCCCACTATCACAACATCAATAGGCGCTGGCCCGACGAGCTCTATACTTCTTTCAATTCTCTTTAGGGTCTCCTCTCTCACTTCGGCGGTAATAATGAAGTCGGCACTCATGACTTCACCTGACCTCCTGAGGTTAATGTTTTATATGCGAAATAAAGGGCCGCGTGGGCGCGCCAAAATTTGACGTGATTATCACGACAGATCGCTCCATGATGTCGAACTACCACCACAAGGAGTTTCTCGGGTTTGGCACAACAGGGCCCGTGTTCGTAGAGCTGCCGCTCGGGCTCTCGGAAGTATTTCACTCCTTTCTGTTTGCCCCTAAGGTGAAGACCGACAGGTGGGGGAGGCCTCTTGAGGCGCCGTACGGGATGAGAAAAATCGAGGCAAAACTGCTAGATGCCGGCATCAACGCGGCAGTGATAGACCCCAGCCACGTCCACAAGCACATACCGCGCGCTAAGGTGCTCATGTTGAGCCACCACGACTACTTCGGTCTTAACCCTCCAAGCAGCACTTGGGGCGTGATTCTCAATAGAGAGCCGATGAATGCCATGTTCTTCAGGAGGTTCATGGAGAGAATCGCGCCGCTGGTTAAGAGAGCCAAGGCGGAGAACGGGCTCAGAGTGATAGCCGGGGGGCCGGCAGCGTGGCAATGGCTTTACTTCCCCGAGCTTATAGAGAGGTGGGGCGTAGATACAATATTCGACGGCGAGGGCGAGAGACACATCGTGTCGCTTGTGAAAATGGCACTGGAGGGGGAGCCGCTCCCGAAGTACTTGTACGTCGGCGCCGACGAAGCCCCCAGCCTCTCTGAAATCTCGACGATTAAGTACCCGAGCATAAACGGGCTCGTAGAGATAGGCAGAGGCTGCCCCAGACGCTGCGCGTTCTGCCCCGTGACATTACGCCCCCTACGATGGTACCCGCTTAGCAAAATTGAGGAGGAGATTAAAGTGAACGTACAGGCAGGGGTCGTAGACGGCATACTGCATGCGGAGGACGTGCCTCTCTACGGCTCCAGCGGCATCGTGCTGGACCCCGAGAAAGTAATAGCTCTGCATAAGCTGGCCAAACGTTACTACCGCAGGGTAGGGTGGAGCCACACGGCGCTGGCCACGGTGTACCACGGAGAGAAGAAGATGGGGCGTCTCTTCACAAAGCTGGCTGAGATCCTGCTTGACGAGGATCAAGAGTGGTGGGGGGCCCAGGTGGGCCTTGAGACTGGGTCTGTGCGCCTGATTAAGAGGTTCATGCCGGGGAAGGTAGCGCCGTACCGGATCGAGCAGTGGAGGGAGATAGTCGTGGAGGCTGCTGCTATAATGCACGAAATCAGGCTGATACCCGCGCTTACAATAATAGTAGGGCTGCCAGAGGAGCGGCCGGAGGATGTCATTGAGACCATCGAGCTGGTGGAGCAGCTCAGGCCGTACAGGAGCTTAATCGTGCCGCTCTTCTACGTGCCCATGAGCCACGTTACGAGCGGGAAGACCGGGTGGCTTGACAGGCTGAACCTGTACCCAGAGCACCTCGACCTGTTAAAGCTCGTCGCGAGACACTCGATACACTGGGCCCGGGATATAGTTAACAGGTTTTACCTGCGGGGGATGCGCTACGCTCTTGTGAGATTTTTAATAAATTATTTCATTAACTATGTCGAGAGGAAGTTGAATGAGATAGAAGATGTCGTGGAGAGCTACAAGGAGAGGCTAAAGCAGTTCAGAGAATCCGCTAGGAGAGAGATCCTACTGTTTTCGGACATTAAGTGCCGTTAAGTGCAAAGCCTAGAAGCCTGCCGCGCAGCGAGCCCCTCACGTCGACAAGCGAGCCCGCGCGAGCGAAACCCAGCACTGCAGCCAAAATGCAAGCTGTGCCGCACTGCACGCAGCACGAAAGCGGGACTTCCTTGTCGCACTCAACCTCGCCGTGCTTGCAAACAAGCTCCTCGATGAGCTTCCAGGCCTTCCTCAATAGACTCTCGCGCGGGACTTGAAGCTCGAGCGCTAGAGATGTTGTAATACCGTAAATGTCAGTAATGTAGAGTATCGACTTGACGCCGAGGCGCGAGGCGAGCGACGACATACACGGCAGAGTCCTCCTCTCCAGCCTGCCGCCGCAAAGCCGGTATATTTCCTTAAACCGCTTTAGCGCTTCGGCGTCTGCCTCGACATACGCTAACAGCCCGCTTCTCCAGTCAACAAGCGCGACTCCCCTGCACGCATATCCGTCAGCGTGCACGATTTATATGTTGCCGCAGGGCTTAAGCGGCGTGGCGACGGTGTGTCTCGCGTGCGCAGAGCACGAATATGCCAGACCGTCGGCCGCGGTGCGGTGCACTATCTGCGGGGCCGAGGTCGGCTGGAGGAATGTGATATCCCATTACGTGGAACACGGCAAGAGGGACGGGGATGGCGTCGCGTGCACTATATGCAATGAGCGAGTAAGCCCGGCGATTACAGGCAGCACGTGAGGGGGCACTTTGTGGTGAGGCGCGAGTCTTACTACACGCGCGGCGTCTGCGGGAGAAGCTTTATTGTTGTCAAATCGCTTATTGTGCGCAAATGAGATCGCACGAATGATAGACATAGTCGGCTTCCTGCTTCTCATTTGGCCCCCTTATGTTGCCAACGGCTCTGCCGTTCTGGCCAGCAAGCTTAAGTGGCGCCACCCCGTGGACTTTGGCAGGACGCTTCCAGACGGTAGGCGGGTTTTTGGAGACGGCAAGACTTACGAGGGGCTCCTGATCGGGATCTCTGCCGGCACGCTGGTGGGCTACCTGCCTAACATTGCATGCCCGCGTCTAGCGCTTCATGATGCCTTAATTCTGTCGGCGGCGGCAATGCTGGGAGACCTGCTCGGCGCCTTCATAAAGCGCCGCCTCTGCATGCCCCGGGGGTACCCCGCTGTTCCCCTCGACCAGCTCGACTTCATACTCACGTCGCTGCTGGTGTACAGCATATACGCCGACGTGCCACTGGAGTTCATAGCCGCAGCAGCAGTAATAACGCCGCTCATGCACCGCGCAACCAACCGCATAGCACATCTAGTGGGACTGAAGGGCGAGCCGTGGTAGGGACTGAATATTTTAATAGTGCCGCCATGCACTAATCCATGTACATTGTTATCGGCGACAGGCTAACGGTGGCGCTATTCAAGTTAATGGGGTTTGAGGGCACTGTCATGGAGGATCCGAAGGAGGCGCTCGCGTTCATGGCCAAGGGAATCGAAACTTATGATATTATCTTCATTGCGTCCAAAGTCGCAAAGCCAATACGGAGGGAACTCGACGACATCAGACTCAAGAACCCGCGCAAGTTTATAGTGGAGATCCCGAGCGTAGAGGAGAGCATCGAGCGCGAGGTTAACTACCTCTGGCTCGTCAGACAGGTTCTCGGCGGCTGAACTCTTTTTAAGTGGGCAGATAGCACCCTTCATGTCCTCGCTCTTTGCGAGCCTGGTGAGCAGCAAAATAAACGAGCTCGAGGAGTTGAAGAAAAACATTCCAGTCGAGATCGAGACGAGACTCAAGCGGGAGGCCCACGCAGTGTTGTCGAAATTCTCTGAGAAAATTTCAAGCGTAGAGAGCGAGGTCGCTCTCGAGCGAGAGCGCTTGCTTTTCGAGGCGTTAATCCGGTCGAGAGAGGTAGTTGCGGAGACGTACGAACAGATGCTCAGAGACTTAATAGAGGCTGTGTACAGCGAGATAGACAAGCTTAGGGGGTCGGAGAGGTACGCGAGACTGCTAGCGAGACTTCTTGAAAGCTCGCTCAAGTACGTACAGTCGAGGGACGTCGTGATATATGTCTCGCCGAGGGACAGAGGTGTTGTGGAGGCCGTTGCGAGAAACATGGGCATTACCGGCATCGTAGCCGAGAGGGACATCAGGGGCGGCATCATAGTTGCCTCTAAAGACGGCTCGATCATGGTCGACTACTCAATTGAAACGCTCCTCTCAAACATGATGGAAGACTTAAAACATCTAGTATACGCGGAGGTACATGAGCGGTAGTGGAGTCGGCAAGATAGAATACATCTCTGGCCCCGTCATCAAAGCAGACCTTCCCGGCGCTAAGCTTTACGAGCTCGTCTTCGTCGGCGAGCTTAAGCTGTTCGGCGAGGTTGTCAGAATACAGGGAGACAAAGTATTCGTTCAGGTCTACGAGGACACCACCGGTCTCAGGCCGGGCGAGCCGGTCATAAGGACCGGCGAGCCGCTCAGCGCGTGGCTCGGGCCGACGATAATGGGCAAGATTTACGACGGGGTGCAGAGGCCTCTCAAGTTCATCGAGGAGATATTCAAGAGGCCGTTCGTGGCACGAGGCATAGGGTATGACAAGGCGCCGCCGCTCGACTTGAACGCAGAGTTCGAGTTCATGCCAGACGTGAAGCCGGGCGAGGAGGTCTGGCCAGGCGACATCCTGGGCCACGTCAAGGAGACAGAGCTGACCACACACTACGTAATGTACCCGCCGCTGCCGGGCAACACGCCAGGCGTTGTCGAGTGGATTGCCGAGGGCAAGCATAGGGTTGACGACGTCATAGCCAGGGTCAGAACAAAGCACGGAGTGGTGGAGGTCAAGATGTGGCACAAGTGGCCCGTTAGAAAGCCGAGGCCCTTCAGGGAGAAGCTCCCGCCGACGGAGCCTCTAATTACAGGCCAGCGGGTCATTGAAACCATGTTCCCGGTAGCCAGGGGAGGCACTGCCTCGGTTCCCGGCCCCTTCGGCACCGGCAAGACGGTTCTTCTCAGGGCGCTGTTCCTGTTCGCGCAGGCCAGGATAATCGTGCCAGTGCTCTGCGGCGAGCGCGGCAACGAGGCTGCCGACGCGCTGCACACGCTGCTGAAGCTTAAGGACGTCGCGACCGGCAGATCGCTCCTGGAGAGGACTATAATTATCGTCAACACGTCTAACATGCCCGTGGCCGCGAGGGAGGCGTCAGTCTACATGGGCGTAACGATTGCCGAGTACTTCAGAGATCAGGGCTACGACGTTCTCCTGACGGCGGACTCGACGTCGCGCTGGGCCGAGGCCATGAGGGAGGTCGCGCTGCGTATAGGCGAGATGCCGTCAGAGGAGGGCTTCCCGGCTTACCTGCCGACCAGGATTGCCGAGTTCTACGAGCGCGCCGGCCGCGTGAGGGTTCTAGGCAAGAAAGAGCGCGTCGGCTCCGTCACGATATGCGCCTCCGTAAGCCCGCCCGGCGGCGACTTCACAGAGCCGGTCACGTCGCACACCCTCAGGTTCGTGGGCACGTTCTGGCCGCTGTCCGCGAAGCTCGCCTACGCGAGGCACTACCCCGCAATAGACTGGCTCCTCGCGTTCTCGCGCTACGTCGACACGGTCGAGGTGTGGTGGTCCGCGAACGTATCGCCGGAGTGGAAGAAAATACGGGACGAGTTCCAGTCTCTGCTGGTCAAGGAGGCCGAGCTCGCAGAGATCGTCAGGATCCTCGGCACAGAGGCGCTGAGCGAGTACGAGAAGCACATAATGAACGCTGCCTATCTGATCAGGGAGGGCTTCCTGAAGCAGGACGCATACAACCCAGTAGACACGCCGTGTTCGCCCCTCAAGAACTTCCTACTCGCCAAGGCTATCCACACGTTCTACGAGGAGGGCTTGAAGGCCGTTGAAGCCGGAGTTCCGGCGTCGGTGCTCAGAGAGCTCGAGACCGTTAAGCGCTTGCCGAGGCTCAGAATGGAGGTGACCAACGAGGCAGCCAAGGAGGAGATAACGAAATTCATCGAGAAGATGGTCGAGGAGATCCGGGCCGCGGTGGCCAAATACGCTGGCAGGAAGGTATAGGCCAGCCGGCTCCAGCAGATTTTTTATAAACTAAGCTGGAGATCTCTTTCTCTGTGGGCAGAATAGTCATTGGCGTTAAGGACGTTTCTGTCATACCCAGAGAGCAGGCAAAGGAGCTCCTCAAGAAGCTGAGACTGAAGCCGTGGCAACTCCCCTGGATCAGAGCCAGCGACCCCCTTGTTAAGTATGCCGGCGCGAGGCCCGGAGATATACTGAAAATAGTCGAGGAGTTCCCGACGGCCGAGGAGGTAGTGTGTTACCGCCTCGTCGTGCCGGGATAGGCAGCCATGCCAGAGCTCTCTCTACTCCCGGTAATCAAGAGCTCGCGAGAGGAGGAGTTCCCGACTAGTGACGACAGGTGGGCCCTAGTCGAGAGGTTGATTAAAGACCGGGGCCTCGTATATCACCAGATAAAGTCATTCAACGATTTTCTTGAAAGGAAGCTGCATAAAATAATAGAGGAGTTCAAGGTTATTGAGACAGAGATAAAGGGGCTCAGAATAATCCTTGAGAGAATTGAAGTAGAGTGGCCCAGAATAAAGGAGAGCGACGGCTCCGAGTCGCTCATATTCCCGATGGAGGCAAGGCTTCGCAACGCGACTTACGCCGCGCCGATGAAACTTGTTGCAACTCTATATGTTGACGACGAGCCCTATATCACTGACAAGTTCTACATTGGTGATCTGCCAATAATGGTTAAGTCTAAGAGGTGTAACTTGACGAGACTCAAGCCAGAGGAGTACGTTAAGAAATTTGAGGACCCAGAAGACTTTGGCGGCTACTTCATAATTAACGGCAGCGAGCGAGTGGTAATATCTCAAGAGGACCTGGTTACGGACAGGCCGATTTATGATGAGGGTGACAGGCCATCTGTTAAGTACATCGCAAAGGTTGCCTCGACAGGCATAGGCTACAGGAGCACGGTAACAGTAGAACTGCACAGAGACGGCATTATTTACGTCATACTGTCAGCAATACCCGTGAGAATTCCGTTCCCGATCTACATGAAGGCCTTGGGCCTTGCGACAGACGAGGAAATAGTCAGAGCGGTGTCGGACGACCCCGAGATACAAAAGGAGCTCCTGCCGTCTCTAGTGATCGCGAGCCAGCTGGCCGCGACCCAGGAGGACGCGCTGGACTACATAGGCGGCAAGGTTGCCGTGGGGCAGCCCAGGCCCGTGAGAGTTGAGAGGGCCCTTCAGATGCTGGATAAATACTTCCTGCCGCATCTGGGCACGACGGCGACAGACGAGAAAAAGCAACAGGAGATCCGGCTGAGGAAGGCCCTCATGCTCGGGCAGATAGTCAAGGGGCTTGTGGAGCTGCAGCTCGGCAGGAGAAAACCTGATGACAAGGACCATGTGGCAAATAAGAGGGTGAGGCTCGTTGGCGACTTGATAGCGCAGCTCTTCAGGACAGTATTCAAGCAGTTCTTGCAAGAGCTAAGGAGCCAGCTTGAGAAGTACTACGCCAGAGGGAGGATACCGCACCTGCAGACAATAGCAAGACCGGACATCATAACCGAGAGAATAAGGCAGGCGCTGGCCACCGGGAACTGGGTCGGCGGCAAGACCGGCGTCTCGCAGCTGCTCGACAGGACTGACTACCTCTCGACGCTTAGTTATCTCAGGCGGGTGGTCTCGTCGCTGTCCAGAGCCCAGCCGCACTTTGAGGCGCGCGACCTCCACCCGACGCAGTGGGGCAGGCTGTGTGCCGTCGAGACTCCCGAGGGCCAGAACGTGGGCCTAGTGAAGAACCTGGCCTTGCTGGCTGAGGTGACGGGCGGAATTGACGAGGAGGAGGTAGAGCAGTTACTGTACAGCCTCAAGGTCGTGCCAATACTGAGGGCGAGAGAGAAGGGCGTGCGCGGCGCCGAGGTGTACCTCAACGGGAGGTTGATAGGCATTCACACAAATCCCGAGGAGCTTGTGAATACAGTGCGGAGCCTCAGAAGGCAGGGGAAGATAAGCTACGAGATCAATATCGCCTACCTTAACAACGCGGTGTGCGTGAACTGTGATGGAGGGCGCCTCAGGAGGCCTCTTCTCGTCGTTGAGAGTGGAAAGCTCAAGCTGACGGAGGAGGTAGTCGAGAGAGTGAGACGCGGCGAGCTCAGCTGGGACGACCTAGTAAAGATGGGCGTTATTGAGTATCTCGACGCGGACGAGGAGGAGAACGCGAGAATAGCAGTAGACCCCCGCGGAGATCTTAGCGGCTACACGCACGTAGAGATAATACCGTCTGCTATACTCGGCGCCGTGGCGTCAATCATACCGTACCTAGAGCACAACCAGTCGCCGCGCAATCAGTACGAGGCGGCCATGGCAAAGCAGTCGCTGGGCCTGCCGCAGCTTAACTTCCTCTACAAGCTCGACCCGAGAGGCCACATGCTCTACTACCCGGAGAGGCCTATAGTCACCACGCGCGGGCTGGAGCTTATTGGCCTCTCAAGAAGGCCGGCGGGCCAGAACGCTGTGGTGGCGCTTCTAGCCCTTGCCGGCTACGGCATGGAGGATGCCGTTATCCTGAACAGGGCAGCTGTTGAGCGCGGCATGATGCGCTCCGTGTTCTACAGGACCTACGAGACCGAGGAGCAGAAGTATCCGGGCGGCGAGGAGGACAGAATAGAAATACCTGATAGCTCTGTCAAGGGCTACAGAGGGCCCGAGGCATACAGCCACCTAGACGAGGACGGAATTGCACCGCCCGAGGTTTATGTGAGCAGCGGCGAGGTGATTATAGGCAAGACGTCGCCGCCGAGATTCTACACGACGCTTGAGGCCGAGCGCATCATAAAGGAGAGGCGGGACTCGTCCGTCGCCGTGAGGCGCGGCGAGAGAGGCATTGTCGACAAGGTCGTCATAACTGAGTCGCAGGAGGGCAACAGACTTGTGAAGGTGAGACTGAGGGAGCTTAGAATTCCCGAACTGGGGGACAAGTTTGCATCACGCCACGGGCAGAAGGGCGTTGCCGGAATGCTGCTGAGGCACGAAGACATGCCGTTCACTGAGAGCGGCACAGTGCCTGACATCATAGTGAACCCACACGCACTGCCGTCGCGCATGACGGTTGGCCAGCTTCTGGAGAGCATGGCGGGGAAGGTCGGCGCCCTGATGGGCGCGCTTGTTGACGCGACGCCGTTTGAGGGCATTAAGGAGGACGAGCTGAGAAGGCTCCTGCTGAAGCTCGGCTACAGATGGGACGGGAAGGAGGTCATGTATAGCGGCATGACCGGCGAGAAACTCGTTGCCGATGTGTTCATAGGCATTGTGTACTACCAGAAGCTGCACCACATGGTTGCTGATAAGATTCACGCAAGGGCGAGGGGGCCCGTGCAGATCCTCACTAGACAGCCGACTGAGGGGCGCTCGCGCGAGGGCGGGCTTAGACTCGGCGAGATGGAAAGGGACGTCTTCATAGCGCATGGAGCCTCTGCGCTGCTTTACGAGAGGCTCGTGGAGTCCAGCGACAAGTACGCGATGTACGTTTGCGAGCTCTGCGGGCTTCCCGCTTATCTGGACGCGAGGATCAATAGGCCGAGGTGTCCCATTCACGGCGATGCGGGTCAGTTCGCCAGAGTTATAGTGCCCTATGCATTCAAGCTCTTGCTGCAGGAGCTCATTGCGCTTGGCATATATCCCAGGCTGGAATTAACGGAAGTACTGGAGTAGAAGGCAGTATGTCGCTAAATTCCAGCCGGCGGCCCTCGCGTACCGGGAGGGCGCCCAAAAAGGGCTGGGGGGTCGTTCTGCTAGAGGCTTTTTATACTGATGCGCAAAGAGATTGGTGTCGCTCGCTGAGAGCGTAGAGACAGTGCCACTCAAAGCCATCAAGTCAGCTAAATTCGGGCTGCTCAGCCCAGAGATAGTGAGAAAATACGCAATCATGGAAATTACGACATCAGAGGTCTACGACGAGGGAGGCCTGCCCGTGAGGGGTGGTATTACTGACAGAAGGCTCGGCGTTGCCGAACCCGGGGCGCGCTGCGAGACGTGCGGGCACGCTTACGACACGTGTCCCGGACACTTCGGTTATATAGAGCTTGTCAAGCCCGTAATTCACGTCGGGTTTGCCCGCATGATTTATGACATACTCAGGGCCACGTGCCCAAACTGCGGGCGCATAATGTTGAGAAATGACGAGATAAAGCGATACAGAGAGAGGCTAGCTAGGCTCAGGCAGAGGTGGAGGCTCCTTGCACTCAACCTCCACGAGAAAATACGCAAGAAGGCCTCCGAGAGAGCAGTATGCCCGCACTGCGGGCATAAGAAGAATAAGATGAAGTTCGAGCGACCGTACTACTTTTACGAGGAGACAGAGGGCGGCGCGCTAGTAAAGCTAGATCCAGAGACTCTGAGAGAGAGACTCGCCAAAGTCCCCGGGGAGGACCTAGAGCTGCTGGGCATAGACCCGGCAGTCGCCAGGCCCGAGTGGGCAATACTGCGGCTGCTGCCAGTCCCGCCGCCGCACGTGAGACCATCAATACAGCTTGAAAGTGGCGTGAGGTCAGAGGATGACTTGACGCACAAGCTCGTGGACATTATACGGATGAATGAGAAGCTGAAAATGGCGATAGAAACTGGCGCTCCTACGAACGTCATTGAGAGCCTGTGGGACCTGCTGCAGTATCACGTCGCGACGTACTTTGACAACGAGCTGCCCGGCGTACCCGTGGCTAAGCATCGCAGCGGGAGGCCCCTAAAGGGCCTGGCGCAGAGACTTAAGGGCAAGGAGGGGAGGTTCCGCGGCTCGCTCTCCGGCAAGCGCGTGAACTTCTCGGCCCGCACCGTAATAAGCCCGGACCCGAACATCAGCATAAATGAGGTGGGCGTGCCCTACGAGATTGCAAAGATTGTGACCGTGCCCGAGAGGGTGACCGAGTGGAATATTGACTTTCTGCGGGAGCTCGTGATTAGGGGGCCTGACGTGTGGCCAGGCGCCAATTACGTGATAACACCAGAGGGGAGGAGAATTGACTTGAGATACGTGAAGGACAGGAAGGCGCTTGCCGAGCGGCTGGCACCCGGCTGGGTCGTTGAGAGACACCTGATAGACGGGGACGTCGTGCTCTTCAACAGGCAGCCAAGTCTCCATAGGGTGTCAATGATGGGACACATTGTCAAGGTGCTGCCCGGCAGGACTTTCAGGCTTCACCTGTCAGTATGCCCGCCTTACAATGCTGACTTTGACGGGGACGAGATGAATCTCCACGCCCCTCAGACTGAAGAGGCAAGGGCGGAGGCGAGGACGCTCATGCTGGTGGAGAAGCAGATAATAACCCCGCGCTACGGCGGCTCCATAATCGGGGCGAGGCAGGACTACATCATAGGTGCCTACCTGCTGTCGCATAAGAGCACGTTTATCACAAAGAGGGAGCTGGCATATCTCCTAGGCGCCGGGATGTCAGCAGAGGACCCGCCTGAGCCGGCAATATTGCACCCTGTAGAGCTGTGGACGGGCAAACAAGTTATCTCTCACTTCCTCCCGAGGGACTTAACTTGGGTGCAGCCCACGGCGTTTAAGAGCAAGTGTCAAGACGCGTTCAGGTGCGACAGGGACGAGTGGATTATTGTAATTAATGGCGAGCTCGTTAAGGGAGTTCTTGACAAGAAGTCCATCGGCGCGGAGCAGATCGGCTCCCTATGGCACAGAATCGCAAGGGACTACTCACCAGAGGTTGCGAGGCGGTGGCTCGACTCGTCGCTGCGGGTGTTTTTGAGGTTCCTGGACTTGCACGGCTTCTCTCTCGGAATGGACTCGCTGCACTTGCCGCGGGAGGCGTATGAGGAGATAGATAGAATTGTAAAGAGCGGCATTGAGAAGGCCTACGAGCTGCTGAACGACTACAGGAGTGGGCGTCTTGAGGCGATGCCCGGCCTCACGGTTCACGAGACATTCGAGAATAGAATTGCCGAAATTCTCTCGAAGGTGCGCGAGGAGGCCGCCTACGTCGTGGAGAGGTACCTCGCGAAGAACTCGGAGGGCTACCTAATGGCCAAGACTGGGGCCCGGGGCAGTATCATAAATATCGTGCAAATGGTCGCAGTTCTGGGCCAGCAGACTATTAGAGGCGAGCGCATCAGGCGGGGCTTCAGGACACGCACGCTGCCGCACTTTCCCGCTGACGACATAGGCCCGCACGCCGGCGGCTTCGTGCAAGGCGCCTTCAAGTTTGGGCTCTCGCCGATTGAGTATTTCTTCCACGCAGCTGCAGGCAGAGACGGCCTCATTGACACGGCAGTGCGCACGGCCCAGTCTGGCTACATGCAGAGGCGCCTAATAAACGCGCTGCAAGATATCTACGTGGCGTACGACGGCACGGTGAGATTCGGCGGCACGCTGCTATTGCAGCCACTCTATGGCGGGGATGGAGTTGACGTCAGCCGCTCTGACCACGGTAAGATTATTGACATGGGCGTGTTAAGGCTGGCCGCGAGGGTCGGGACATGATGTCGAGACAGGAGCTGCTGGCTAAGCTCTTGAACTTACTGCCGAAGCCGCTCTACAGGGAGCTCGAGAGCGCAATACGCGACCTAAGCGATGAGAAAGCGCTGCAGCTTGTGTACCGCGTTCTAAAGTCCTACATCTCGTCGCTCATAGATCCCGGCGAGGCCATCGGAATAGTCACGGCGCAGTCAATCGGAGAGCCCAGCACGCAGATGGTCCTCCGGTCTTTCCACTACGCGGGTCTCAAGGAGTTCTCGATGGCCAAGGGCCTGCCGAGAATGGTAGAGATCGTCGACGCCAGGAGGGCGCCCTCGATACCGCTGATGTACGTCTACCTCAAGCCGCCGCACAACAAGAGTAGAGATGCGGCGGAGTCTGTCGCGAAAAAGATACAGCAAGTGACTGTGAATGCCGTCGCGAGGGAGGTAGACGTCGATTACCTAGCAGGCACTATTACCATAACACTGGACTCAGAGCAATTGAAATACCGCGGCTTGAGCGTAGAAGACGTCAGAAGGGCCGTGAGCAAGATTCGGGGGAGAGACTTGAGCGTGGCGGTGCAAGATTGCAGTATCACGATAATGCTGAACACGCCGGATATACTGAAGCTCAGAAAGGTTCGCGACAAGGTTCTTAACACAAGAATCTCAGGCATAAGGGGAGTAAAGAAGGTCGTGATACAGTATGACTCGACAAATAATGAGTGGTTCATAATCACGGAGGGCACGAATCTTGAGGCAGTGCTGCAGCTTGAGGAAGTCGACAAGACCAGAACTTACAGTAACAACCTGCACGAGGTTGAGGAGGTTCTGGGCATCGAGGCCGCGAAGGCACTAATTGCGAGAGAGATAAAGCGCGTCCTCGACGAGCAGGGGCTTGACGTCGATATTAGGCACATGTACCTGGTGGCTGATGCAATGACGTGGTCAGGCAGGGTGAGGCCCATCGGGCGCCACGGCGTCGTGAGGGCCAAGGAGTCGCCGCTCGCGCGCGCTGCGTTTGAGGTAACCGTCAAGACACTGCTCGAGGCAGCAATGAGGGGAGAGCCCGAGCACTTCAAGGGCGTCGTGGAGAGCATAATAGCGGGGAAGTACACACCCATAGGCACCGGCATGGTGCGCCTGCTGATGCAGCTATAACTTTAATTAGGGGCGCGAAAACTTGCGTGCTATGATTGACATAGGCAGGGAGCTCCAGGTCGCAATGTCGACAGGCAGGGTGGCAATAGGATTTAAGGAGGCGAAAAAGGCGCTCTTGACCGGCTCCCCGAAGCTTGTGATAATAGCTGCAAACGCTCCCAAGTGGGCGCGCGACGACATCGAGCACTACGCCAGGCTCGCCGGGGTTCCTGTGTTTATCTTCCCGGGCTCCAGCATTGAGCTCGGCGCCGCCGCGAAGAGGCCGCACAAGATAATGGCCATGGCAGTTATGGACCCAGGGCAGAGCGAGATCCTAAAGCTGGTTGAGCGTCATGCCTGAGATAAGGCTAACCGAGGAGGAGATCCGATTCGCAACGCTCTTCGAGAGCGTAACTGGCGTGACGCCGCTCGACGTCATTCTCGACAGCGAGTACTCCAGGGTCATTTACGTGGTGCCAAAAAACCAGGCCGCGATGGCCGTGGGGCGCGGCGGCTCTAATGTAAAGCTTCTCAGGCAGGTTATTGGGAGGGACGTGGAGGTGGTGGAGACCGGGGACACGCCGGAGGAGCTCATCAAGAACAGCCTCTACCCCGCGAGAGTTATCATGGTGAAAGTCGTCAAGGCGCCGTCCGGCACGAAGACTGCTATTGCGACAGTGGCTTCTGGGGACAAGGGCATAGCCATAGGCAGGAACGGGCGCAACATAGCAAGGGCGCGCCTGCTGGCAAAACGATACTATGACATTGACAAGATAGTGCTCACGTGAGCGCCTGTGCTAAGGCTTTTATACGCTGGGAGCGGCACTGCCGTGCCCGGCAAGAAGTCGCCTAGCGGTTTGTTTGCGGGCGGCAGGATCAAGAGGAAGAGACAGAAATTCAGATGGAGCGATATAAACTACAAGCGGAGGATGCTCGGCCTTGTCGAGAAATACGACCCGCTGGAGGGCGCGCCGATGGCGCGGGGCATTGTGCTCGAGAAGGTAGGCGTCGAGGCGAGGAAGCCAAACGCCGCCGTTAGGAAGTGCGTTAGGGTTCAGCTGGTTAAGAATGGCAAGGTGGTCACGGCCTTCGTGCCGCTTGACGGCAGTCTGAATTACATCAATGAGCACGACGAGGTGATAATTGAGCGCATAGGCGGGCCTGAGGGGAGGTCGCTCGGCGACATTCCCGGCGTGAGATTCAAAGTGACTAAAGTGAATGGAATTTCTCTCTACGCGATCTGGAGGGGCAAAAAGCAGAAACCCACCAGGTAGGGGTCGCTCGCAGTAATGCCGGCGGTCAAAGTCGTAGAGAAGACTCCCCTGTTCTTGAAGGCAATAGTGGACGGCGTTAGCCCATCGCTCGTTAACGCGCTCAGAAGGGTCATCATCGCAGAGCTTCCTGCACTCGCAATAGACACTGTGATCGTGATAACAAACACCTCGGCCATGTATGACGAAATGCTGGCACACAGACTCGCGCTAATTCCGCTGACAACGCCGCTTCACGCGCTCCCGTCAATTGAGGACTGCGAGACGGGAGTAGTGGACCCCTCTGAGTGCACTGTCAGACTGACGCTAAACGTCACAGCTAGCGATGACGTGATGGTCTACTCCGGGCACTTAGTCTCCGACAGGCCGGACGTGGCCCCGGTCTACAAGGAGGTTCCCATTGTGAAGCTCGTCAAGGGGCAAAGCATAGTGCTAGAGGCCTACGCAAGGCTCGGGCGAGCGAGAGATCACGCAAAGTGGCAAGCAGCCCTTGCGAGTTACTACTACTACCCAAGAGTTGTAATCAAGGACGATAGGTGCAGGGAAATTTGCAAGGATATATGCAAGAACCTCGAAGACCCGCTGGAGTGCACATTCAACAGGGCGTGGGCGTGCAAAGATATATGCGGCGACGGGCTGGTAGTCGAGTGGGACAAGTACAAGTATGTCTTCTGGATTGAGTCATTCGGAAACTACGACATTGATACAGTATTGAGAGAGACGTTTAGTATCATCAAGAAAAAGATGTCCAGATTTCTGGAGACTTTAATGCAGAGGGCGGCGGACTACTCTCAGGGCAAGTGAGAGGCACCTAAGCCTTTAAAGCATGCCCAGAGCCGGCAGGCATGCCGCCCAATCCAACCGGCCCCACCAACAGGCAGCTGAGGATGCTGACTAGATTCCTGCGGAAGGCAGCGGCACTAAACTCTGCTAGAATCTGGAGCGCCGTTGCTGATCTGCTCGAGAGACCCGGCAGGCGGAGAGTTGTGGTCAACGTCGGCAAGCTTGAGAAGCTATCTTATGTCAAAGATGGCGACAGTGTTGTAATACCAGGCAAGCTTCTGGGCGGGGGTGTGCTTAGGAAGAGAGTTACCGTCGCGGCGTACAAGGTCTCGAAGAGCGCTGTACAGAAGGTTCTCGAGGCGGGCGGCGAGGTGCTGACAATTCCGGAGGTAATCCGCAGGAGCCCGAAGGGCAGCGGCGTCAAGATAGTCATATGAGTGCCGCGACGGCAAGCGCGCAGGCGCCGAGCGTGACAAGAGTACCTCTGGACATCTCGCAGCTGCCCGAGAGAGGCGAGATAGTAATAGACGGCGCGGGGCATGTGGCGGGGAGGCTTGCGACTTACATCGTCAGGGTATTGCTAAGCAAGCCAGAGCTCTGGGTTTACGTGATAAACGCAGAGAAAATAGTAATAACGGGATGCAGCAGAGTGGTAACCCTCTGGTTCGCGAGGAAGATAAGTGAGTGGCGCACTCACTACAACCCGGAGAAGGCGGGGCCTAAGATTCCAAGAAGGCCGGACCGCGTCTTCAAGAGAATTGTAAGAGGGATGCTCCCCAGGAAGCAGTGGAGGGGGCTCTGGGCCCTCAAGAGACTTAGAGTATACATGTCAGTGCCGCTCGCACTCATGCAGCGGAGGCGCCTTGTGATTTACGAGATTCCCGAGGCTAAGCTAAGAGCTAAGCCCATGCTGAAGTACACCACCCTCGAGGAGGTGTGGCGGCTGCTCGAGCCGCTGGCGTGGGAGAGGTGGAGGCGCGCGAGAGAGTTGTGGGAGCGCAAGACCGCCCAGCTGCTGGCGAGTAAGACCGGCGCCCCGGGCTCGCAGTGAGCCTGCAGGTAAGTTTTTAACAGCGCTCGTCACTCGCCTGAGCGATGAGCCTGCGCGTCCTAGGAGTCGAGGTGCTACGAGAGGCGCCCAGAGTTGTAGTGTCGGTGGGCAAGAAGAAGACGGCAATTGCAAAAGCAGTCATCAGAGCGGGGGTGGGGCGCGTCAGGATTAACAGATACCCGCTCGAGCTGTGGCCCGTTGAGGTAGCCCGGCTCAAGATGATAGAGCCGCTAATCCTGGCCGGGGAGCTCGCGAGAAAGGTTGACATAGACATTGAAGTGTCGGGCGGCGGCTTCATGGGCCAGGCAACCGCCGTGAGAATAGCAATTGCAAGGGGTCTCGTTGCATACTTCCAGAGCCAGGAACTAGAGGAGCTTTATGAGAAGTACGACCCCTATGTGCTTAGGGGAGACCCGCGGCGCGCGGAGCCCAAGAAGCCCGGTCTCAAGCACGCCAGAAGCAAAAGACAGAAGGCGTACAGATGATAATCCCGGTCCGGTGTTTCACTTGCGGCAGGCCACTCGGGCACCTTTATGCTGTCTTTAAACAGCGCGTACTGGCGGGTGAGAGCCCGGGTAACGTGCTCGACAGCCTGGGACTCACGAGATATTGCTGCAGGCGGACGCTAATGGCACACGTTGAGTGGATCGACGACGTCTTAGCGTACGAGAGACGGGAGTAGGGCCCGCGGCGCAGTCCCTGAGCTCTTTGGGCCTCGCCAGGGGGCTGCTGCGACCGCGCGAGACCGTCTCGCGCGGCAGGCTCAGCGCCGCCGGCCGGGCAGCGGGGCGGGAGAGCAACTTTATATTGGCTCCGGCTCTCGTCGTAACATGTCGAGGACGGCGCAGCAGATTAGAATGCCGTCTCCAATAAAGTCACTCGTGAAGATGCTGAATAAGGAAGTCGTGGCGAGACTCAAGGGCGGTGTCGCTGTTAAAGGAGTACTGACGGCCTACGATAACTGCATGAATCTCGTGCTTGACGACGCAACGGAGCTTGGCGAGACAGGAGAACCGGTGGCGCGCCACGGCAGAATAGTGATCCGAGGGTCTCAAGTCGTCTATATTTCATCGCTTGACGCCACAGCATGATCATTGTCAGCAGGCTAGAGGCCGTACCAACGGTAAAAAAACAAGTTGAGGTGGTGGAGCGGAAGGGGCAGGGCCACCCCGATTACATCGCCGATGGGATTTCCGAGTATGCCAGCCGGTATCTCTCGATGTATTACCTCAAGCAGTTTGGGGTCATTCTGCATCACAACATCGACAAGACGTTAATTGTCGGCGGGCAGTCAGCTCCGCGCTTTGGCGGTGGCGAGATCCTCCGGCCAATTTACATACTGATGTCAGGCAGGGCCACGTACGAAGTAAGGACAAAGGAGGGCACCGTGAAAGTGCCCATAGGGCCTATTGTAATCAAGGCCGCCAGAGACTGGATAAAGCAGTACTTCAGATTCCTCGATCCTGACGTGCATGTGGTGATCGATTACAGGATAGGGCAGGGGTCTGCAGATCTCGTGGGCATATACGAGCTAGGCATGGGCAGGGTGCCCTTGGCAAATGACACATCCGTTGGCGTTGGCTTCGCGCCTCTGACGCCGCTGGAGGAACTCGTCTACAAGACGGAGCGGGTGCTCAACTCGCGAGACTTCAAGGCGAGGTTCCCAGAGGTCGGAGAGGACGTTAAAGTCATGGGCATGCGCGTGGGGAGGGACGTGAAGCTAATAGTGGCTGCTGCAATGATAAGCCACCTCGTCAAGGACAGAGACCACTACCTGTCGGTGAAGGAGGGGGTGAAGCGCGCAGTCGAGGACCTCGCGTCAAAAATAGCGCCAGACTACAACGTCAGCGTGACCGTAAACGCGGCGGACAGGCCGGAGCACGGGATATTCTACCTAACAGTCACAGGCACGTCGGCTGAGCACGGCGATGACGGCATGACCGGCAGGGGCAATAGGGCTAACGGACTGATAACGCCGACGAGGTACATGTCGCTAGAGGCCGCCGCAGGGAAGAATCCTGTCAGCCACGTCGGCAAGATCTACAACGCGCTGGCCCAGAGGATTGCAAGCAGGGTGTACCAGCAGGTGAAAGACGCGCACGAGGTATATGTAAAGATAGTCTCACAGATAGGGAGGCCGATAAGCGAGCCCGAGCTCCTCAGCGTAGAGATAGTAGGTGGCGAGC
Source organism: Thermoproteaceae archaeon (assembly GCA_020833025.1). GTDB lineage: Archaea > Thermoproteota > Thermoprotei > Thermoproteales > Thermoproteaceae > Pyrobaculum. Next base: position 66,863 of record JAJHRB010000001.1, read on the forward strand.
TCACTAGCGACACCAAGAGAGAGGCCGAGGCCATTGCGGCTGAGGAGCTGGGTAGGATTACGCAGCTCACCGAGAGCTTATTGCGGGGGGAGATTTCCGTGTTCTGACTCTCAGCCGCCCAGAAGACCTCTCCTGTACTCCTCAATCACCCTCCTCAGGTCAACGACACGCTCCCCGCTCCCCACCCGCTTCTTCAGAACTTCCGTCAGCTCTCTGACGGCATGTGCGTCCACGACGTAAAACTCGCCGAGTTGGAGCCGCGCGACCTGCCGCAGGGGAACGCCTGACACTCCCCGAGCCACGGCCTCCTCGATGGTCTCTACATTCTTGCAGATTGAGCCGTAAGGCTCGCTCCCGTTACAATTAACAAGTTCCGACGCGTGAATTATGCGGTATTTAGTGCCGTAGTTGATAAGAATTTCGATCAGCGCCCTCTTGAGGCGCTCTATCTCTGCATCTCTCTCGCTCAGTGCGCGTGCCAGCGACTCCGCCCGCATTTGCAGCTCCCTGTACTTTACGTCGCGCCACCTCTCGTCCTCGAGGAGTCTCCGCAATTGCGCGTACTCTGCGCGCAGAGCGTCTAGCTCTTTGCGCAGCTGCTGGTTCTCGTACTCCAGCGCCCTGACGCGCGATAGAAGGCCCTCGTCAGCCGCGGCACGCGGCCTCTCAACGGTGACGCGCACAATGCGCACCTCCCGGCTCTCGCGCCTCTTAATCGCCTCGGAGACAGCTTGCGCCACTGAGAGCCCGCGGACTATGAGAGCCTTGGCGTACTCAAGCTCGCCTGGCTCAAGCACGCTCCCGAACTCTCTCTCCAGGCGCTCGAACTTCTGCCTGTGCTCCTGATACGCCCTGTACGCTGCGGCGAGCGCGTCGCGCTCGTGCGACGTTCTCACTTGAACGCCCAGCCTCTCTACTAGCCGCGCCTTCTCCTCCGTTGTCAAGTCTCGCGATGGCGTGTAGAGCGCCGCCCCGCACATGGCAGCGAGCTTCCTCACGAATTCAGGCGCCTCGCTGACGTCGGTCGCGATCATTACCGGAATGCCCCACTGGTGCACGTACCTTATAATGTCGCCGCGGGAGAGGCCCCTGCGAGCGACAGTGTCGAGAACCTCGCCGCTGAGAGTAAGCACGGCGATACCTGTAACAGCGCCGGGGTCCACCCCAACTATTAAATGGCACTCGCGGACTGGGCCCCTGCTGCCTCTGGCCGGCGTCGAGTAAATAACGGCTGAGACGTCAATGCTCCGCATTGGTCTCACGTACCTTCTCACGACCTCCTTGCCTGCATAAACGACGAACTTGGCTGAAGTGATCTCGCCGGACTCCTTGCGGATGAAGAGGTCGTAGTCAAGCCCCGCGCTCTTCAGCTTTGCCTCTATCCTCGCCGCTATCGATCTTATCCTGTGGCTGACGTTCCTCACGAAGCGATTGTGACTCATACCGCCCGCCGCGGGCGATATTTTCCTGTACACCAGGATCACGGTCTCCTCCTCGAACAGCCTGACGGCAGTGCCGGCACCGCGCGCGGCGAGCGCGGCCAGATACTCTGCGGTCTCAGGCGGCTCAAGGCGGCTCCGGAACACGCCGAAGTGCTCGCCCACCAGCTCCTCAAGGCGCCTGTAGCCGCGTTCGTCTCTCGTCACCTCGACGACTGACACGTCGTAGGGAAGGCGGGCCAGCGCCCCTAGTATTGCCCTGCCGCTCGCTAGCAGCTCGCTCATGCTGTCTACCGCAATGACCTTGACCCTGTATCTCTTGAGGAGCCGCAGAATCGCGCGCGCGTCAGAGACGCCCCGCTCGACTACAGTACCATTGTCCAGAACGGCGTAGGCGAAGGAGCCGCCCGGCGCGGCGTCGAGACCCAGTATTGCCATTAAACGCCCCGCCTGAAGAGGTACTTGTTCATTTCCGCAATGAAGTCTCTGGCAGCGCTGCCGCCCTCCTCTGCCGCCCTCATAACCTCACTCACGGGCAGCTCAACGCCTCTCTTCCTGAAGTAGCTCGCGATGTTATTGATGTCGCGCAGCAGAAGCCCTGCCGCGTTCTGGTGCCACACAGGCACCCACTGGGGCCAGTCAATGACGTAGCCGCGCTCGCCGACAATGACATTGTACGGGGACAGGTCTCCGTGTATTATGCCGGCGCGAAGCGCCGCCAGGAGGGTTGTCACAATGTCGTCGGCTATTCTCTTAAAGTCGCCGTCCGCCAGGCGGTGCAGCTCAACGCCGTTAATATATGACATGACAACGACATGCCTATTGTACGCGAGCGGCTCTGGCACGATCCCGCCCGCGTCGAAAATCTTCCTGAGAGCAAAGTACTCTGCAAGCGCAGAGAGTCTCGTCTCGTAAACCTGCTTTAGGTGCCTGAATTTGCGCACTCTGGACCTGAACGCCTTATCGTACCGGAACGCCGACGCGCCGCCTCTGTAAAACTTCAGGGCAACTTTGAAGCCGGACGGCATCTCGCCGGCGTAGACGGCGGCCTCCTTGCCGACGCCAATGGGCGTTGGCGAGACTCTGACCACTCTCTGTCTGGCGCGCAGCGTGTGAAGAGCAAGAACGTCGTAGCCCGCCGCAGTGATCCTCCAGCCCAAATAGGCAGAGTGGCTCCGTCTCAGCAGCCCCAGAGCGTGCATCCTCCTAATGCTCTGCGCCACCTCCTCCCTCCTGCACCTACTCCACCTCTCAATCAGCTCCTGCGGCACGTACTCGTAGTACTTGTGGCCCGCCTCGATCACTCTGAGAGTCCTAAGGTCCCTCTTTGTCAGCTTGCCGTAGGCCTCGACGACGTTTACAATCACTATGCACTAAAACGGCAGCACGGACTTAAACGTTATGAGGAGAGTAGTAACGCTAATTTCAAGAGAGCAGGCCGTGACCGGCCACAGGTTCCGCGTGGTCGCGGTCCCCGCAGAGTGCAGGGCGTGCAAGCTTTACTCCGTGTGCATGGGCAGGCTGGCGCCAGGTCTCACGTACAGGATAGTCAGTGTGAGGCAGTCAATGGGCCAGAGGTGCAGGATCTCCGGCAGCGAGATGGTTCCCGTTGTCGTCGAGCCGTGCCCGCTCGTCGGGCTTGTCCCGGCTCACAAGGCGCTCGAGGGGGTTATTGTCACGTTTGAGGGGGAGTGTGCAGGGTGCGAAGGGTGCCCCCTCGACGTGGTGAAGCCGGGCGCGAAGATAAAGATTCTCAAGCTGCTCGGGAGGGTTGAGTGCCGCGGGAGGCCCTTTGCCGTTGTTGAATTTTACGTCTTATGAGCGCCCTCACCCTGAGGATTAAGTAGTGCAGCGGCCTCTCAAGACCCCTCTCCCTGGCCTCCTTGACTGTATCCCTCAGCGCGGCCTTCGCCTCCTCAACCCTGCCCTCTCGGGCCAGCCTCTCTGCCTCCCTCAGGCGCACGATCAATCTTGCCGCGGCTTCTGCCAGCTCTCCGGCCTCGGCCACGCGGCCATCGCCGCAGCGCATTTTAAGCTTTTAACCCCGCCAGCGCCTTCGCGGCGTGCGCGGGCTCTACAGAGGCATTGACATGCCCGGAGGTCTCTGGCACGCCTGCGGACCCGCAGACGGCCTCAGAGGGCGCCCAGCAGCGACTGGGCGGCCCGCCGCCGCGCTGACAAGGCGCGAGCGCCGGAAGGGGACCAAAGAATGCTGAAGGCGCTAGGCAATGGATAGGGCTGCCGTTTACATCAGGAACCTTGAGGGCGCGCTGAATACCCTGGTGCTCAAGGACAGAGCGTGCAAGCACGTCGTGGACCTCGTGCGCGCGTACCTCAAGGATTCCAAGTACTACTACTCAGTCGGTGACATTGAGACCGCAATAGCTACCGCGTCTTACGCGGAGGGACTGCTGGACGCCCTGAGATTAATAGGCGCCGCGAGCTTTGAGTGGAGGAGGCCCAGCGAGATAAAGAACGTGAGATCAGTCATGGTCGCCGGGACGTTTGAGATACTGCACCCCGGCCATCTCGCCTACCTCAGAGAGGCATGGAAGCTGGGCTACGTCACTGCAGTCGTGTCGTCGGACGAGAACGCGGCGAGGTTCAAGGGGCGTAAAATTGCAATCCCGCAGAGCCAGAGGGCAGAGGTCCTCTCCTCGGTTTACTACGTCCACCGCGTCGTCATGGGGGGGCCGGGCAATATATTCGATGTGCTGGAGTTAGTGAGGCCTGACGTGATCCTCCTCGGGCCTGACCAGAGGGTCTCTGAGGACGAGGTCAGGAGGGAGGCCAGAGAGCGCGGGCTCGAGGTAGAGGTCATCCGCATGCGCGAGATTAAGAACTGCGGGCTCTGCAGCACGACTAAGGTTATCGAGAAGATACTGGCTGAGTTTTCAGGATGCCGCTGAACCTGGAGGCCGCCAGAAGGGTGCAGGAGGCGCTGGCCTTGCGCGTCAGAGCCGTACCGCTCGCGCGTGTCAGCACAGTCGCGGGTCTCGATGTCGCCTACCGGGACGGCCTAGCGTTTAGTGCCGCCGTCGTTGTTGAGATTCCGGGCACGCGCGTGGTGGAGACGGCCCATTCAATAAGCAAGTGCGCCGTTCCCTATGTGCCGACCTTCCTGGCGTTCAGGGAGTTGACGCCGATGCTGCGGGCCTACATGAAGCTGAGGCAGAAGCCGGACGTGCTGCTGGTCGACGGCCACGGCATTGCCCACCCCCGGAGGCTTGGGATAGCGTCGCACATAGGTGTCGTCCTCAACAAGCCGGCAATTGGGGTCGCGAAGTCGAGACTCTACGGCGTTGAGTCCGGGAGCGCCGTCCTGGACCCGTTGACGGGCGAGATAATTGCCAGGATCGTGACGTGCGGCGGGCGGAGGAGGTATGTCTCAATAGGCTCGGGGGTCGCGCTCGATGACGCCGTGAGGCTCGTCGAGATGCTCTGCGTCGGGGGAGACGTCCTCCCGCTGAGGCTGGCACACGACGCGGCGAGCAGGCTCAAGAGGGCGAGGCCTGCGGCATTTGACCAGTGGGGGGAGGCCGTCGCGTGGTAAGCGGGTAAGCGGGGCCTCCCGCGCCTCCCTACAGAGAGCAGCCACGGGGCATTCGAAGCACGCAGGCCGCCTAGCGCTGCACACCTTCCTGGCGAGGTCCAGCAGGCCGAAGTTGTACTCGCGGGAGCCTCCCGGCGGCACGAGACTTCTCGCGAGCTCGACGAACTCCGGGTCCAGGTACGGCCTGGAGCTGCGCGGCCTGACGCCGAGGGCCCTCCACAGCACCCTCACTGCGTTGGTGTCCAGAAGCGGCTCCCTCGCGCCGAGTACTGCAACCAGGACCTCCCGGGCCGTGTAGTCGCCGACGCCGGTGAGCCTCACGAGCTCTCCGAGGCTGAGCGGGACCCAGCCGCCGTGCCTTGCGAGAAGCTCAGCTGCGAGCCTCTTCAGCTGCCTCGCCCTGACTCTCTCCATGCCGAGAGGCCGCAGCGCGCGCTCTACCTCCTTGACGGGAGCGGCCGCGAGCTCGCGCGGCGAGGGCCACCTCCTCAAGAACTCGCCGTACACTCCCAGCACCTGCCTGGCGGTGGTCCTCCTCAACAGCACGCCGGCGACGAGCACAGCCCAGGGATCGCGCGTGACCCTCCACGGCAGGTTCCTATCGCCGCGCTCGCGGTACCACTCGACCACTGCGAGCGAGAACTGCCGCGCGCCGCCCACGGCCGCCCCGCCGCAGTGCATTTAGAGAATTCCGGCGCGGCTTCGGCACTCGGCAAAGTCCTCACCGGTCAGGCGACCCCGGACTCTCTCCTCACCCGCCCGCACGACGAGAGCCCCCTAAATAGCTCTTGCAGGCACTCCAGTAGTGTTCCGGCCGCCGGGGCGACCCGCGCGCTGCGCCCCGGGGGGCTTCTGAGGCAAGCCACGGCACTGCGCGCGGAAAGGAGCCGGGGCCGAGTCCGCCGGCGGAGGGCTCAAGAATGGTGACCCGGCCCCGCGTTAAAGCCCTGCTGGATATGATATCTAAGTATTGTATTGTAAAGCAAATATTTTTACGCCTGGAGAAGGCCCTCTTGTGGCTGACGTCTCCACCATCGCCTACGACGCGCTTAAGGCTGCGGCGGAGCACGCGCTGAAGAAAATTAGGGAGGGCAAGAGGCTGTCCGCCGAGGAAATCCTCGTCCTTTACCTTGGCACGATTGTAAGTGACATCAGGGAGATCAGAGCAGAAATAGGCAGAACGAACCAGCGCGTAGACGACCTGGCAAAGTCCCTGTCCGCGCGGATAGACGAGACGAACAGACGCATCGACGAGATCGCGAAGAGCCTCTCGGCGAGGATAGACGAGCTTGCAAGGAGGATAGATGTCGTTCAGGCCGCCCTTCTGGGGAGGATAGACGAGCTTGCAAGGAGAGTAGATGTCGTCCAGACAACCCTTCTGGAGATGCAGAAACTAATGGTGGAACTGGTCAAAAGGAGCGGCTAGACTTGACAAATTAAAGGCTGGCGGTCTCGCCTATGCATCGTCAGCCTCTACGCTTGGGTTCGCGCACATCGTGGCAAAAATTTAGCCAAGCCCGGAAAGGGCGCGGTGGCCGTCGGGAGATCCGGAGAGGCTCGGGCTTTGCGGCAGACAGCCGACGGAGGGTTGGCGCCAGGCCTTAAGGGGGGCCGCGCGATCACGTAAATTTAGGCCCGTTGTGACAGCGCCCAATGCCGTTGTCGAGGCGCGGTTCCGCGCGGCTCCTGGCGGTTCTGGGATTGACGGCCTAGGCGGCATCGTGCACGGATGCACGGGCGGCATTCAACTGAGTGCGCACCGCGACGTTTACGGTTACATTCCGTTAATGACAGGTACGTAATTCTGGGGATTTGAAAGAGGGATGTAAGGCGCGTCGAGACCCTAATTGACGCCGGGAGGGTGAGCGGAGGCCCCTGCTGTCGCTGTACAACGAGACGGAAGAGACTCTGCGCGTAATTGTGCCATAGGCAGCTCCTCCACGTGCCGTTCCAACTCAGACTCCCGGTGGTTCACCTGCCGTTGCCGGTAGCGTATGATGCAGCGCCTCCCTGCCCGCGCAGGGGTCGTTCATGAGGGCGCGGACGGTTCTCCGCGCCCCTCAATGCTCAGAAAGCCGCCGAAGAGGGCTGTTGCTCACCTTAAGCTCTCCTGTCCTTGTCCCCGTTCCTGCCCTCCCTCACGAGATGTTTGTACATACCTCCGCCCCCGCAGCGTTAAGAGGCCTATTACTGTGCTCACAGTAATCGCGGCGCCAACGGCCGCCCACAATAGTGCCTGCCCTTCCGCCCGCTGGAGGGGCAGCTGGGCAGCCCGCGAGGCCGGCGCGGGGGTCGTCACGACGATCTCCTCGAACTGCGAGTTGCCTGAGTCGTCGTCTATCCTGGCGGCCACTCTGAGCGTCGCGTTCCGCCCCGCTCTCAGCGCTATCACCGCGAGAGTCACGTTCTGCGCGCCGGGCCTCACCTCGTCGTTGAGGTCCACGGCCTTTATCACGCCGCCGTTCCACTCGCTCAGCCTGGCCCACGGCGGGAAGTTGACATACACAACCTCCCCGCCTGTGATGTTTATGGTGTAGCCAGCCAGCCCCTCCGGCGCCTTGTCGAGAACAAGCGTTACGTTGAGAAACTCGCCGCTTTGCACAACATGCGCCGTCAAGGCCGAGAAAGCTGCTACGGCAGTCAACAGGAGGAGGAGAGGCTTCATGAACGCGCTACATTCACGGCACTTTTCTAAACAACGTCACGATGTCATCGTAGTCCAGCCGGCCGTTCCTGTTGAAGTCGTACAGCCGCCAGCACTCCCGCACCGCCGGGTCTTCAAAGTGCCTGAACAGCCTGACGACGTCGTCGTAGTCAAGCCTGCCGTTCCCGTTCAAATCCTCGTAAAGCCCATCGCCGTCTAGATCCCTAGGCACAACCCCGCCGACCGGCTTCGGGCAGCCCGGCACGTAAATCGCGCCGGGCCTGACGACAACGGGGATGGGGTGCCCGCCGTCGTCGTCAAGAGTCTCGTTGAAAACTGTGGCAACGGCAATGCCGGACGTCAGAGCCCTGACGGCTATCTCGGCGAGGACGACATTCCGCGCGCCGGGCCTGACGGCATCGCTCAAGTCAACCGCCTTGAGCTCGACGGTGTAGTTGTCGACGCGACGCCAGTCGCTCAGCCTGGCCCAGTCGGGGAAGCTCACGCCCTCAATCCTGATGTCGGCAACCGTGCACTGGAGCGAGGCCTGCCGGCAGCAAGCCGTTATGTTCGACAGCAGCGCAATCGGGCGCGTTGTGAACCACAGCGAGTAGCCAGAGAGGCCGCCGGGCGCCCTGTCAAGGACGATCTTAACAACGCCGGTGCCGCCCACGGGAATTGTCGCGTTCGTGACGTAAACTATGCTTACAACTCTGGGCACTGGCTTGACTGTGAAGCAAGCCCTCCCCACCTCCTCTCCAGGCAAGGCCTGCAAGCCCAGGAGGAAGTTTAGCGTCACGCAATATGTGCCAGGCGTGCCTGGCGCCGTGAGGCCAAAGCTCCTTGCAATTACCTTGTGCGCCTCTATCGGCCCGTCCCACAGCCTCGCGATCTCGCCGCCGTTCCAGCCGTAGACCACCAGGCTGGCCGTGCACGCAGCACAGCACCTCGCGAGCACGAACTCGGCGTACCCGCCGACAGCACCGCCTGGAGCTACCTCCGCCCTGTCCAGTCTGAACTCGCGGACGTAGACGCATCTCTCGGGCCTCAGCTCGACGTCAATTGACGCGCTGCCCGAGACGTAGATGCTTCTCTCACCGCTGTACCTTATCCTCATGCCTGACACGTCATATTCGGCCTCAGCCCTGACGGTATAGCGCCCCTCCTCGAGCTCGAACAGGGCAGCGCCGGAGGAGTTCGCATGGGCGCACCTGCTGTCAACGCATATGCGGGCGCCGGCTGCCGCCGAGCCGTCAGCGTGCACGGCCCTGATCACGACGTGATAGACAGGTCTGCCGACTCTAACGGTCCTCTCCGCGGAGTCGCTCCCCTCCTCCGAGCTGTACTCCACGCGCATCGTGTAAGTGCCGTCTCTCAGCAGCGTCACGGGGCCGACGTCAACGCGCAGGGTGTTACACGCCGTGACGCCTACAGCGCCTACATCCAGCTCCTTGGAGACCGAGTAGACCTCCCTTCCCCCGTAGTAGATCCCCGCCCTGAGGGCGCCTTTACCCCCTGGCGAGTCGATGTAAACCGATAAGTGCGCCGTCCTCTCGCCGATCCAGTCCACCCGGACCTCGCGGATTCTAGGCGGCATTAACGCCAGAATGCAGTACTGGCCGAAGCCGTAGATGTCAATGGACTGCACCCACCGCGCCGTGCCCTGCCACAGGGGCACGCCGACCGCCGTGAAGTTTCCTGCCAGTGTCTTCCTGGCTGATATGTGCGTCACCTGGCCCGGCATGACGCTGCCCCAGCCATATGCACAGTCCCAGGAC